>NZ_JBNNUX010000006.1:0-174999 GCF_050280145.1 Lysinibacillus sp. NPDC093688 | reverse complement strand
AACCGTCAAAGTCGTGGATAGAACAGCCAAAGCCGTGGATAGAACCGTCAAAGTCGTGGATAGAACAGCCAAAGTCGTGGATAGAACCGTCAAAGTCGTGGATAGAACAGCCAAAGTCGTGGATAGAACCGTCAAAGTGATGGATAGAACAGCCAAAGCGACGGAAAGAAGCCGGTGCGACGGAAAGAAGAGCCAGAGCGATGGAAAGAAGCGGGAGCGACGGAAAGAAAAGTTAGAACGACGGAAAGAAGAGCAAGAGCGACGGAAAGAAGAGCAAGAGCGATGGAAAGAAGAGCAGAAGCAATAAGTTGATGCTGATTTCTCACGGTCTCGATTAGCCTCGAAAACTGCTCAGTTCCGGAGCGAAAGCGTTCAGGTTGACTGTGTCATCGCTCCTATAGATAAAAAACTACAATACCCTCGAAAAAATCATAAGTTACATCAACCTCATATCAAACCATCACAAAATACTACTAACATCTATTAATATTCCTGTATCTATCTAAAAGTTAGCATTAAAAAATTATTTTTCTAATATAGAAATATGAACTCAGTTTTATGGATGAAAAAAGAAAGAATGAATGAGTATTCATAAAGTGTATCGCTCCAAATCCAAAGAAATGCAGTTATATAAATGTTGTAAAACGCATAATAATTAATCGTAAATGCATTTATTTTCTATTTTATGTTTGAAAGAGTATTTCTTTTTCATTATAATTAAAATAAGAGTTTACAAAGTTTGGAACAAAGGGGAGAGGACGTATGACAACAAAACCATGGCTATCAAATTATCCTGAAGAAATACCATCGTCTTTAACGTTTGAGGAAATTCCTGTGCAAGAGTTTTTGACACGTACCTATAAAAAGAATCCATCTAAAGTTGCGATTCATTTTATGGGAAAGGATTTGACGTACACCGAGTTATATGAGTCAGCGCTAAGGTTCGCAAACTACTTACAAGCCCTTGGGGTGGAAAAGGGAGATCGAGTGGCTATTATGCTGCCAAACTCACCGCAAAGTGTAATCGCTTACTATGGGGCAATGTATGCTGGAGCGGTTGTCGTACAAACAAATCCACTTTATACTGAGCGTGAACTTCAATATCAAATGGCTGATTCAGGTGCGAAAGTTATTTTATTGATGGATATATTGTATCCACGTGTCATGAAAATCATAAAAGAAACTGCACTTGAAAATGTAATTGTCACGGCTATTAAAGATTATTTACCGTTTCCAAAAAATTTGGTTTATCCTTATATTCAAAAAAAGCAGTACGGTTTTAGTGTCAAGGTTGAACATAGTGGTCAAAATCATTTATTTACAGAAATTATGCGCTCTGCGCCCATCAAAATGATTGATATTCCATTTGATTTTGAAGAGGACATAGCACTGCTTCAATATACAGGTGGAACGACTGGCTTCCCTAAGGGTGTGATGCTGACTCATAAAAACTTAATTGCTAATACAACAATGTGTGATGCATGGATGTATAAATGTGTACATGGTGAGGAAACCATTATGGGCATACTGCCATTCTTCCATGTTTATGGTATGACTGCTGTTATGTTATTATCCGTTTTCACGCAAAATAGAATGGTGTTATTACCAAAGTTTGATGCAGAGACAACGTTAAAAACGATTGATAAGCAAAAGCCAACACTATTCCCAGGTGCACCGACTTTATATATTGGTTTATTAAATCACCCAGATATTGCAAAGTACGACTTATCATCCATAAAAGCATGCTTAAGTGGCTCCGCTTCATTGCCAGTAGAGGTGCAGGAGAAATTTGAAGCGGTAACAGGGGGGAAACTTGTAGAAGGATATGGATTAACAGAAACTTCTCCTGTCACACATTCTACACCTATTTGGGGTAAGCGTGTCATGGGCTCAATTGGTCTACCTTGGCCAAATACGGATGCAGTCATTTTACGTACAGGGGATACAGAGGTGCTTCCAGTTGGTGAGATTGGTGAGATAGCTGTAAAGGGACCACAGGTTATGAAAGGCTATTGGAATCGACCTGAGGATACAGCAGCGGCGTTTGTAGATGGCTGGTTTTTAACAGGCGATCTGGGCTATATGGACGAAGAAGGCTATTTTTATGTAGTTGACCGTAAAAAGGATATCATTATCGCAGGTGGTTTTAATATTTACCCTCGTGAGGTAGAGGAAGTATTATATGAGCGAGAGGAAATTCAAGAATGTATAGTTGCGGGCATACCAGATCCTTATCGAGGAGAAACAGTAAAAGCTTATATTGTTTTAAAAGAAGGATATTCGATTACGGAAGACGAATTAAATAAATATTGCCGTCAAAACTTAGCAGCTTTCAAAGTTCCACGCTATTATGAGTTTAGAGATGAGCTACCAAAAACAGCTGTTGGGAAAATTTTGCGTCGCTCGTTAGTCGACGAAGAAAAAACAAAATTGATGAATAAAGAAGCAAAATAAATACGTGGCAAAGTATTGACAAGCAAAGATGTAAATTATAATATGAAAATATGAATGAATGACCATTCATATTTTCATATTTTTTTTAGGTTACCACGTCACATCCTTCATAATACATCAGGATGAAATCATACTTTAATCGAGCATGAATGCGACGTGTGCAAGTTTTTTTAGGTGGTGATATAAAGGTGAAACGTGATAAGCCAAAATATAAGCAAATTATTGATGCAGCTGTCATCGTTATTGCAGAAAATGGGTATCACCAAGCACAGGTATCGAAGATTGCTAAGCAGGCAGGGGTGGCCGATGGAACAATCTATTTATATTTTAAAAATAAAGAAGATATATTAATTTCTGTCTTTAATGAAAAAATGGCTGTTTTTGTAGAGTCATTACAAGATATAATAGAAAATGGAAGTACGTCTAAGGACAAACTTTCACGAATGATAGCAAATCATTTTAATGTTCTAGCGACAGATCGATACCTAGCAACCGTCACACAATTGGAACTACGACAATCGAATAAAGATTTACGACTAAAGATCAATTCGGTATTAAGAGAGTATTTACAATTACTGGATCAAATTTTAATTGAAGGTATGCTATCAGGTGAGTTCAATCAAACGATGGATGTACGCTTGGCGCGCCAAATGGTGTTTGGAACCATTGACGAAACCATTACGTCGTGGGTTATGAATGAATATCGATATGATTTGATAGAACAGGTTCCAAAAGTTCAGGCATTAATCCTGAACGGTATTAAAGCTTAAAAGGATGTGGAGAAATGGAATTTCTAAGTTGGAAAGCAGAGGATGGAGTAGCGATTATTACAATTGCACGCCCACCAGCAAACGCTTTATCTCGAGGAATCATTGCCGAAGTAAATGCAGTGCTAGATGAAGTAGAAAATGATGACACTGTACGTGTCCTTGTACTTCATGGCGAAGGTCGTTTCTTCTCAGCAGGTGCAGACATTAAAGAGTTTACAGAGGTTGTATCTGGTGATGAATTTTCAAAGCTAGCGAACAATGGTCAACAAGTTTTTGAGCGAGTTGAAACGTTCTCTAAACCTATTATTGCTGCAATTCATGGTGCTGCACTAGGCGGGGGCCTTGAACTAGCGATGAGTTGCCATCTGCGCTTTGTGACAGAATCTGCGAAATTAGGGCTACCTGAATTACAATTAGGTCTTATTCCAGGTTTTGGGGGTACACAACGTCTACCACGATATGTAGGAGTTGCAAAAGCTGCAGAAATGATGTTTACAAGTGAGCCGATTTCTGGTACAGAAGCTGTACAATGGGGTTTAGCAAATCGTGCATTTACAGATGAAGCATTACTAGAAGAAACGCTAAAGGTAGCGAAGAAAATTGCGAAGAAGAGCCCAGTTGCTTTAAAAGCAGCTATTCAAACATTGCAATATGCAAAGCATGCTTCATACTATGAAGGGATTGAGGCGGAAGCAAAATCCTTTGGTACAGTATTCGTTTCGGAAGATGCAAAAGAGGGAATTCAAGCATTTATTGAAAAACGAGAGCCTGTGTTTACTGGTAAATAATATTCCATCAGTGTCGATAGCGACTTGAAAAAGTGTTATCGACGTTATCGACACTGAAAATATATAATATTTATAAGTTTACTTAGAAATAAAAAACGTTTCAGGGGGTATGAATATATGAATATTTTTGCATTAATTAAACGTACGTTTGATACAGAAGAAAAAATCGTTGTGTCGGGTGGTAAAATCCAAGAGGATGGCGCAGAATTCATCATCAATCCTTACGATGAATATGCCATTGAAGAGGCCATCCAAGTACGAGACGCTGTTGGCGGTAAAGTAACAGTTATTTCAATTGGTGGCGAAGATACAGAGAAGCAATTACGCACAGCTCTTGCAATGGGAGCTGATGAAGCGGTTCTAATTAATACAGAAGACGATTTAGATGAACTAGATCAAAATGCAGCTGCATATATTTTAGCTGAATATTTAAAAGATAAAGACGCTGATTTAATTTTATCAGGAAACGTTGCAATTGACGGAGGCTCTGGTCAAGTAGGACCTCGTGTTGCAGATTTACTAGGCATTAACTATGTAACAACAATTACAAAGCTTGAAATTGATGGAACATCTGCGAAAATTGTACGTGATATTGAAGGTGACTCAGAAGTTATCGAGACAACTTTACCACTTTTAGTAACAGCTCAGCAAGGTTTAAACGAGCCGCGTTACCCATCTTTACCAGGAATCATGAAAGCGAAGAAGAAACCGCTTGCAGAACTTGAGTTAGATGATTTAGATATCGATGAAGATGATGTAGAGGTTAAGGTAGAAACAGTTGATATTTTCTTACCAGCTCAAAAGGCAGCAGGTCGTGTTCTTGAGGGCGAACTTTCTGCTCAAGTAAAAGAGCTAGTAAACCTACTTCATACAGAGGCAAAAGTAGTTTAAGTCATCTGATGACACAAATCGAATCTTAAAGGGTAACGGAGGGAATATACTATGTCAAAAAAAGTATTAGTATTAGGTGAAGTTCGTGAAGGAAGCTTACGTAATGTTTCTTTCGAAGCAATTGCGGCTGCAAAGCAAATTGCAGATGGCGGTGAAGTTGTTGGTGTTCTTTTAGGGGATGCAGTGGCAGACTTAACAGGTCCATTATTTGAATATGGTGCTGATCGTGTTGTAACGGTGGAACACCCACATTTAAAACAATATACATCTGATGGCTATGGTCAAGCTTTATTAGCAGTAATCGAGGAAGAAAAGCCAACAGGTATCGTTTTTGGTCATACTGCAAACGGTAAAGATTTATCACCAAAAATTGCAAGTAAATTACAAGCAGGTCTTGTATCTGATGTAACGTCTATTGAAGGTGCTGGTGATGATGTTGTCTTCATCCGTCCAATTTACTCTGGTAAAGCTTTTGAAAAAGTGAAAGTAAAAGACGGCTTAGTTTTAGCTTCAGTTCGTCCAAATAATATTGCGCCATTAGAAAAAGTAGCAGGAAAATCAGGTGACATCACTTCTCTTACTGTAGATATTACAAACCTTCGTACAATCATTAAAGAGGTTGTACGTAAATCTTCAGAGGGTGTCGATCTTTCAGAGGCAAAAGTAGTTGTAGCAGGTGGTCGTGGCGTAAAGTCGGAGGATGGCTTTGAACCATTAAAAGAGTTAGCGGATTTACTTGGTGGTGCAGTTGGTGCTTCACGTGGTGCATGTGATGCTGAATATTGTGACTACTCACTTCAAATTGGTCAAACAGGTAAGGTAGTAACACCAGACCTTTACATCGCAGCTGGTATTTCTGGAGCAATTCAGCACTTAGCGGGTATGTCAAACTCAAAAGTAATCGTTGCGATTAATAAGGATCCAGAGGCAAATATTTTCAAAGTTGCGGACTACGGTATCGTAGGTGATTTATTTGAAGTAGTGCCTCTTCTAATCGAAGAATTTAAAGCGTTAAAAGTGAACGCATAAATAATTATTGCAGGGAGGATGTATCTTCCCTGCTTTTTTTTGTTGAATTTTTTGATTTTTTAAAGTTATTGCAAAATAAAATGTTGACATAATTAATTTTAGAACGTATAGTGATGAATATTAATTTAACTTATTTCAGCGGATCAAACTTCTGCTGGAATAGAGGAACTCAGTCTAAGAACACCACGTTCTGTGGCATTACCGAAATGACCGAGAGGCATAATTGATTTTTATAAAGAAACGCAAAGATTAGGAGTAGTAAAAGCCCATTATTTGGTGAAGAGAGCTGCGGGTTGGTGCAACGCAGACCAATAATACTTTGAACTTGCCTATGAGCGGTAAGATAAATGGAATTTACAGAATATTCTATTTGTTGGACGGTTAACCTTCGTTATTAGGTTTTTAAGCTGGGTTCTTAAAGAACCAATTAGAGTGGTACCGCGGTTTGCTTAAGGCATATCGTCTCTTCTTTCATTTGTTAATGAAGGAACAGACGATATGCCTTTTTTGATTTCGTCTAGGCTAAAGCGGTACATCCTCGAGGTCGCTTCGATCCCTCGGGCAAAAGTGGTGGAGCGCTCACTTTTGCTTCGGGCTCTCCAGCGCTTGTCGGATGTAAACGAGCGCTTTAGCGCATTTGTTCAGTTTAGGAGGTATGGAAATGGAAAATGATAATCAGAAATTAAAAAGAACGATGACTTCACGGCATATTACGATGATGGCTTTAGGTGGTGCCATTGGTGCAGGTCTATTTAAAGGAAGTAGTGCAGCTATTGATATGGCAGGGCCATCAGTACTTATTGCGTACTTAATTGGTGGGATTATTCTGCTATTTGTTATGCAAGGTTTAGCAGAAATGGCAGTCCGTAATAGCGAAGCCAGAACATTTAGAGATTTAGTGCAAGCCGTTTTAGGAAAGTATCCAGCATATTTCCTGGATTGGATCTATTGGAAAATGTGGGTGTTAAATATTGCTGCAGAATCTATTGTTGCGGCCATTTTTATTCAATATTGGTTGCCAGATTATCCGATTTGGATACTTGCATTATCTGTTTCGGTGTTAGTGACAGCTATAAATTTATTATCGGTGAAAGTTTTTGCTGAAACTGAATATTGGCTGGCGTTAATAAAAATTACTGTAATTGTGGTGTTCATCATAGCCGGATTAATTTTATTGCTTGTTACTTTTGGTAATCATACAGCTGTTGGTTTTTCTAATTTAACGGAACATGGTGGTTTCTTCCCGAACGGATCAACGGGATTGATTGCGGCAATGCTTGTAGTTATTTACTCTTATGGTGGCACTGAAATTATTGGTATTACATTAGCTGAAACGAAAAATCCTGAAAAAGTAGTGCCAAAAGCAGTACGCAGTACATTAGTACGTATTGTAACTTTTTATTTGATTCCTTTCTTTATTATCGTTAGCTTGATTCCTTGGAATGAAGTAAACGGGGTGCCAGAAAGTCCATTTGTGATGGTCTTTAAAATGATTGGGATTCCTGGTGCTGACCATATTATGAACGCTGTTGTTATACTCGCGATTATTTCATCAATGAACTCGGGACTTTATGGTTCATCGCGAGTTCTGTATACACAAGCTGTAGACGGGCGTGTTCCTAAAATCTTTGCACATTTATCAAAAAGGAAAGTTCCGGTATATGCCATATTAATGTGTACCTTAGCTTTATATATAGCTGTAATATTTTCTTTATTTGCGGGTAGCAAAACATTTGAGTTCCTAATGGGTTCACTTGGATATACCGTGTTATTTATTTGGCTAATTATTGCGATTGCCCATCTGAAATCGCGTAAAAAACAGCCGAAAAAAACAAGTACCTATGCGGTAAAATGGTTTCCTTACACAACTTGGATAGCTATTATTGCGTTAAGTGCAATTCTAATTGGTATTATTTTCACAACGTCTATTATCGTAACAGGTATTACATTAGCTATTTATCTCTTTATTACGTTAGCCTATGTCTTTAAAGGTCGTTTTCAAGAAAATTAGGCTACACAAAAAATGAACTTAATGCCTTATTCGACCTAAATTTTCATAAATTATGCATACTAGGCAGATTGTTCGCTCAAGAGAATTTATCCATGCTATACTACAAACATAGTAAGTTTAAGGAGGATTTCAAATGGCAATTGTACATGCAACAGATGCAACTTTCCAAGACGATATTAAAGAAGGTTTAGTACTAGTAGACTTTTGGGCTGCTTGGTGCGGACCTTGTAAAATGATTGGACCAGTTCTTGAAGAAATGGATGCTGCAGGTAGTGCGGCTAAAATTGTAAAAGTAGATGTAGATAACAACCAAGGTACTGCAGCGCAATACCAAATTATGTCTATCCCATCATTGCTATTATTCAAAGACGGTGAATTAGTAGATAAAACAGTTGGTTTCCAACCAAAAGAAGCGTTAGAAGCGTTTATCGCAAAACATGCTTAATTTGTAAGAAAAGAAGAGTCGAGCCATCAATAGATGTGCTCGGCTTTTTTTCGTTATATAATAAAGAGATAAGTATCATAATGCATGTAGAGAACGAACGTTAGTTTGAACAAAAAAGGGGGGCAGGTAGGCAATGAATGATTTAATTAAACGAAAGCTTGAAATTTTACCAGATCAGCCTGGCTGCTATTTGATGAAAGATCGACAAGGAACCATTATTTATGTCGGGAAAGCAAAAGTGCTGAAAAATCGAGTACGCTCGTATTTTACTGGTACGCATGAAGGAAAAACACAGAGACTTGTAAGCGAAATAGAAGATTTTGAGTACATTGTGACATCCTCCAATATTGAAGCATTAATTTTAGAGCTTAATCTTATAAAACTACATGACCCGAAATACAATATTATGCTGACGGATGATAAAACGTATCCGTATTTAAAAATTACAAATGAAAAACACCCACGACTTATTACAACACGAAAAGTGAAAAAGGATAAGGCAAAATATTTTGGTCCATATCCAAATGCGTATGCAGCAAGTGAGACGAAAAAGCTGCTAGATCGTTTATATCCTCTTCGAAAATGTGTACAACTTCCTTCAAAGGTTTGTTTGTATTATCACATGGGACAATGTCTAGCTCCTTGTGTAAAAGAGATTGATGTTGTCACTTACAACGAGATGATTGAGGATATGACAAAATTTTTAAATGGTGGGGTTGAGGAAGTCAAAAAGGAGCTAGAGGTAAAAATGCTAGCGGCCGCAGAAAGTTTAGAGTTTGAGCGTGCAAAGGAATTTCGCGATCAAATTGCACATATCGATACAGTCATGCAAAAGCAAAAAATCGTATCAAGTGATACAACTAACCGCGATGTATTTGGCTATGCAGTTGAGAAGGGCTGGATGTGTGTGCAAGTTTTCTTTGTCCGTCAAGGTAAGCTCATTGAGCGAGACGTCTCTATTTTCCCGATTTATCAAGAGGCAGAAGAGGAATTTTTAACGTTCGTTGGGCGATTTTACGAAAAGCTAGAGCACATTAAGCCAAAGGAGATTTTTATCCCACAATCCATTGATGCAGATATTTTAACGGAATTATTAGAAGTTAAGGTACTAACACCAAAACGTGGGCAAAAAAAAGAGCTTGTTGAATTAGCGATCAAAAATGCTGAAATAGCTGTAGCAGCGAAATTCCAGCTTATTGAGCGTCAAGAAGAACGCACAATAGGAGCATGTGAGGCGCTCGGTGAAGCTATGGGTATTTCTACGCCTTTGCGGATTGAAGCTTTTGATAATAGTCATATGCATGGAACAGATGCTGTATCTGCAATGGTAGTATTTATCGATGGAAAACCTACAAAGAAGGAGTATCGAAAATACAAAACACGCACTGCTGCCAAGCACGATGATTATGGGGCAATGCAGGAAGTAATCCGTCGTCGTTACACACGAGTATTAAAGGAAGGTCTACCTTTACCAGATTTAGTACTAATTGATGGCGGGAAGGGGCAAATGGAAGTTGCAAGAGAAGTATTAGAGGATGAGCTCGGCCTTGTCATTCCAATTGCCGGATTAGCAAAAGATGAAAAGCATAATACGTCACAGCTTCTATTTGGTGATCCACCTGAAGTAATTGCATTAAAGCGCACAAGTGATGGCTTCTATTTACTGCAACGAATTCAGGACGAAGTACACCGCTTTGCTATTACCTTCTTACGACAGCAGCACGAGAAGCATGCTATACAATCTGTCCTCGATCATATAGAGGGCGTTGGTCCAAAGAGAAAACAGCAATTACTTAAGCATTTTGGCTCTGTCAAAAAAATTCGTGAGGCAAGTGTACAGGCGTTAGAAGAAGCCGGGATGCCTGCTAGTCTAGCTAGCAATATTTATACTTATTTTCAACAGGATACATTGTCAAAGGATTAGACATATGCTAAGGTTGTATATAATATTGCTCTTCAATATAGCAATGTTATATACGGTTCATTAGCTTATTATAAGTTGATTGCGATGAGCCATAACTAGAAATTTTTCCGCTAAGGTTCAATTAAATACATTCACTATTTAGTGATGATAGAGGTGCAAGGTTCAAGAGTAATACATTCGAGGATGAACAAGTCCGGCGAAAATGTATGAAAGGGGAGCTTGCCGAAGTGAAGCATCGTTGTTTCCGATGCTGCACTGGTTTTACATTTAAGAGATGTAAGACTGTCGATTCTATACGTTTCGGAGAGCTATCACACATGCGCAAGTTACTTTTATTGTACATGTTATAGGCAGCTTTCACGTTACGTGAGAGCTGCCTTTTTAGCTTTCTTTCAAGGCAATTACTACTATGTAAGAGGTGATGCCAACCGTATTAGTTCAAGCCCTATAACTTAAGGTCACTTTGAAATTGCAACGTTATTTTTGTATGAGGCCCAAAAGTATAGCTACTTTATAATCAGCAAAATGATTAAATACGAAGGAGAATGATAAGGATGGCGAGAATTGTGATGAAATTTGGTGGTGCTACATTAACATCAACAGAGCACATTCAAGATGTTGCGAAAAAGGTGATTGCAGAAAAGGAAAAAGGTTTTGAGATTGTCGTTGTCACTACGGCAATGAGGGGGATGGCTAAAGAATTAGCAAAGATGGCTCGTGATCTATCAGACAATGCGTCTAAGCGTGAACTAGACGCACTATTGTCAACAAACTCACAACTAACAAGTGCATTAGTGGCGATTGCATTACAGGAAGAAGGATATGAAGCGGTGTCATTAACAGGCTGGCAGGTAGGTATTCAAACCGATGCCATGTATGGCAATGCACGTATTGATGAGATAGACGCTAGTAGAATAGAAGCACATTTTATGCAGGGGAAAATCGTCATCGTTGCAGGGGAACAGGGTATCGACAATTCACGGAATATTACGACGCTTGGTAAAGGTGGGGCGGAAACGACGGCGATAGCAATTGCTGCAGCATTAGAGGCGGAGCGCGTAGATATTTACACGAATGTGGATGGCGTCTATACAGCTGATCCAAGTCAGATTGCTGGGGCACAAAAGCTAAAAGAAATTTCCTATGATGAAATGCTGGAACTATCAAACTTAGGCTCACAAATTTTACACCCACGGGCTGTAGAAATAGCAAAAAAATTTCAAATCCCAGTTACCATTCGGTCAAGCGAAAAAGATACAGTAGGTACTTTATTGAAGGAGGAAGTTGAAATGGAGAAAAATTTAGTTGTACGTGGTGTTGCCTATGAGTCAGACGTTATTCGCCTAACGGTAGGGTATGATGCTTATTCTAATGCTTCGTTAGCAGATATGTTCGCAATACTTGCAGAAAATCGCATAAACGTCGATATCATCGTACAAGCAATAATTGATGGCTTAAAGCCGACTGTATCATTTACCATTTTAAAAGAGGAGTTCGCCGATGCATTACGTGTCCTAGAAGATAGCAAATTATCACTAGGGTTTAGTTTTGCTGATTTTGAAATCGGTTTAGCGAAAGTCTCCATTATTGGCTCAGGAATGGCATCTAATCCAGGAGTGGCTGCCCGTATGTTTGATCGTCTACGTCGAGAAGGTATCCCCGTGAAAATGGTAAGTACTTCTGAAATAAAAGTGTCTGTCGTTGTGCCTCAGGACGAAATGATTCGTGCAGCGAATGCATTACATGACGAATTTAATTTAGAACAAGCGCTTTACATATAATATTGAAGAGGATGTGTCCGTAAAAGGCACATCTTTTTTGTTTACAGTAATTTATTACTTTTTATCCAATTCTATTGTTATATAATAAAATGTGACATGTTTTACCAAGTGGAAGGTGGGGGTTAAATGGTATTGTTTGGTTTGTTTCAAAAGCCAGTGGATGAAGGCGTTGAGAGAAACAACGATTTAGAAATACAAATATTAAAAAAGCGCATTCTGGAATTGGAACTTGAGCAGGAAAGCATTGATGTGAAAAATGCGATTTTGGACTTTGTACTAGCGCATATGGAGTTAATTAATTTTCAAACGGCTTTAAAGGTTCAACATGTTTCAACGGGTGTAGGGGATCTTTCAGCCATGAGTGAAGAAATGTCGTTAAATACTGAAGAGATGCTTGCGGTTGAGCAAAATGTTAATGCAAACATTCAAGAAATCAAACAGCATTCATTACTCCTTGTAGAGGAAATGGAATCGTCCATTACAAAAGGTGAAATGGTTCAGGAGTTGTTATCTAAAGGAGCTCATTCAACAGAGCAGCTGTATAATGAAATGACTAAAATGGATGATATCGGTAAAAGTGTAACCGGGATTGCTGATCAAACACAACTACTCTCCTTAAATGCCTCTATTGAAGCCGCACGTGCTGGTGAGCATGGCAAAGGATTTAATGTTGTCGCGATGGAGGTAGGGAAGCTAGCCAACAGCTCGAAAGGTTCATTGCAAGAAATGACGAAGATTCGATCAGTCATTGATAAGAAATTACATAATACAATCACAAATATCAAACAAGTCGAACATTATTTAACTGACTTTTTAAGTATCATGAAGAACAATATTGCTAATTTGACTGTAACAAGTAAAAATATTGAAGAAGCAGCACATGGAATTCATCAAATAACAGCCGCATCAGAAGAAAATGTAATAGCTGTAGGTCGTTTAGCGGAAACAACGACGGAATTATCACATACTAGTGACTTCTCGGATATAATACAAAATCAAGTATCTGAAATGTTAAAAGCTATTGCACCTACAATCCGTAAACCCCAAGAGCAAACGGTAGTTAGCCAATTGGCAGCAAGGTTAATGGATCATGCTAGCTTTTTACGAAATGCAATTCAAAAGGCTGGCCATAAAGAAACTATAAAAACGCATCATCAATGTAAGTTTGGGGAATGGTATTATTGCCATTTCGAGGAATATCGGAATTTACCAGAATATCGTCATATAGAACAACCCCATAAATTAGTACATACGGCCGCACAAAAATTAGTGAATGAACTGTCAATCAAAAACTTAGAGGAAATGATACAATACTCACTTAATATTTTAGAAGCGTTTATTTCGTTAATAGATGTACTGTTAAAAGAAAGACATGCCCAACTATAAATAGAAAAAGGATTGTCATCCGTAAATTTGGAATGACAATCCTTTTCGTTTTATTCTGAAGGAACGGTGTTCATGATTCGTTCCTTGACGTCCCACTTTACTGTAAATGTAACGTTCTGTTGCTTTTCGCGTTTTTCATCATAGCATTCTGTTAAATAACCTTTTGCTTGCTGGATTTGTTCAGCTATAAATCCTGCTTCAAGTCTAAAGCTACGAAGACCGATTTGTAATAGATCTGGATCATTTGTCAACTGGAATGTCCGTCCATCCTTCGATTCTTTGACAAGCTCTAAATTACCCCAACAGGCATCTGCGAAAAATGCGATAAGTTCATCTTGACTTTTACATGGGAACTTCCGAGCTAGATCTTTTCCTGCCCAGTAAAGTACATCTCCTTCATGTTTACCGAGAATAGAAGATAAAATATAATCGCGAATTATCTCATAGCCAAATGCTGAGATTGTAGGAGATGAAGTGTTTAACATTAAAATCCTTCTTTCTTAGAATTTTCTTATAATTTGACACTGATAAAGTAAAGGCAGATTTTTCGAGAAAAAACGATGCATCATGTACTAGATTCTTACTTTAATAAGGAAAGTGAAAAACTCTTAGTTGCCTTGACGCTCGTAGCTCTTGAGAGTACAATAAACATGTCATAATATTGTACCATGATGAAATACACAGTCAATGAAGTATCAGTTACAAAATGATGACTTCTTTTGTTGTGATATTTTAAGTACTAAGGGGGGTAACAGTCTTGTCGAAAGATCGAGAGTTTTTATGGCGTCGCTTACATTCTCTACTTGGGATCATTCCAGTAGGTTTGTTTTTAACGATGCACCTGTTAATTAACTTTACAGCAACAGGCGGAGCAGAAAGTTACAACGCAGCTACCGCAAATATGGAAAAGATTCCATTCCTTATCCTAGTTGAATGGATTGTCATCTATATTCCATTAATGTTCCACGCATTCTATGGTGTCTTCATTGCATTCACTGCTACACCAAATACAGGACGTTTCAGCACATACCGTAACTGGATGTACTCATTACAACGTTTCACTGGTGTATTCTTAGTGATTTTCATTGCATGGCATATTTTCCAAACTCGTATTCAAAAAGCGCTTGGTACAGAAGTTGATTACGACATGATGGCAGATATCGTTTCTAATCCATTTATGCTTGGATTCTACATTGTTGGTATTATATCAGCGACTTTCCACTTATCTAACGGTTTATGGGCATTCCTAGTAAGCTGGGGTATTGTACAATCTCCTCAGTCTCAAAAGATTGCTACTTATGTAACAAACATTATTTTCGTAATTCTAAGTGTAGTTGGTGTGGCTGCTATTTTAGCTTTCGTTTAATTTAATAGAAGCTACTATAGAGTACATGCAATCATTGCAATTTTTTAAGAGGAGTGAGAAATAATCATGGCGAAAAGCAAAATAATTGTTGTCGGCGGCGGTCTAGCTGGTCTGATGGCAACGATTAAAGCAGCTGAAGTTGGTACTGAAGTTGATTTATTCTCATTAGTTCCTGTAAAACGCTCACACTCTGTATGTGCGCAGGGCGGAATTAATGGTGCGGTAAATACAAAAGGTGAAGGGGATTCTCCTTGGATCCACTTTGATGATACAGTTTATGGTGGGGACTTCTTAGCGAACCAACCACCTGTTAAGGGTATGTGTGATGCAGCCCCTGGTATTATTCACTTAATGGACCGTATGGGTGTAATGTTCAACCGTACACCAGAAGGTCTTCTTGACTTCCGTCGTTTCGGTGGTACTTTAATGCACCGTACAGCCTTCTCTGGTGCAACAACTGGTCAGCAATTACTATACGCACTAGACGAGCAAGTTCGCTCTCACGAAGTAGCTGGTTTAGTGAACAAATATGAGCACTGGGAATTCCTTGGTGCAGTAGTCGATCCTGACGGCGTTTGTCGTGGTATCGTAGCGCAAGATATGCGTACAGAAGAAATCAAATCATTCCGTGCAGACGCTGTTATTATGGCGACTGGTGGCCCTGGTATTATCTTCGGTAAAACAACAAACTCTGTAATTAATACAGGTTCTGCTGCTTCTATCGTTTACCAACAAGGTGCCTCATACGCGAATGGTGAGTTCATCCAAATTCACCCAACAGCGATTCCTGGAGATGACAAAAACCGTCTAATGTCAGAATCAGCTCGTGGTGAAGGTGGCCGTATTTGGACTTATAAAGACGGTAAACCTTGGTACTTCCTAGAAGAAAAATATCCTGCATATGGTAACTTAGTACCGCGTGATATTGCAACACGTGAAATTTTCGACGTTTGTGTAAACCAAAAACTTGGTATCAACGGCGAAAACATGGTATACCTAGATCTTTCTCATAAAGATCCACATGAATTAGACGTTAAACTAGGTGGTATCATCGAGATCTACGAAAAATTCGTAGGGGATGACCCACGTAAATTACCAATGAAAATCTTCCCAGCAGTTCACTACTCAATGGGTGGATTATGGGTTGACTACAACCAAATGACTGAAATTGCTGGTCTATTTGCAGCAGGTGAATGTGATTATTCTCAACATGGTGCAAACCGTCTTGGTGCGAACTCATTATTATCTGCTATCTATGGCGGTATGGTTGCTGGACCAAACGCAGTAGATTACGTTAAACATCTTAAAAAGCATGCTGAAGATCTTCCACAAGAGATTTTCGATGCTCGCGTTAAAGAAGAACAAGCTAAGTGGGATGCTGTCATGAAAATGGATGGCACAGAAAACGCTTACTTGCTTCATAAAGAGCTTGGTGAAATGATGACAGCTACTATGACAGTAGTACGTTACAACGACCAACTTGAAGATACATTGAACAAACTTGATGAATTCCAAAAACGTTGGGAAAACATTAACATCAACGATACACAAAAATGGAGTAACCAAGGTGCTCACTTTACGCGTCAGTTGAAAAATATGATTTACCTAGCGAAAGTAATGACAAAAGGTGCATTATTACGTAACGAATCTCGTGGTGCACACTATAAACCAGATTTCCCGAACCGTGATGATGAGCAGTTCTTAAAAACTACAATGGCGAAATTTGACCCAACTACTGGTGATCCAATCATCACGTACCAAGAAGTCGACGTTTCATTAATTCCACCACGTAAACGTGATTACTCTGCGAAAGGAGACTAAGAATTATGAATATCGCAGCTAATACTGGAAGAATGGTCAAAGTTGAAATTTTACGTCAAGATACACAAGGTGGCAATGGCTACTGGCAGAAATTCGATATTCCTTACCGCCATGGTATGAACGTCATTTCTGTATTAATGGAAATTCAAAAGAATCCAGTTTTGTCAAATGGTGAAAAAACAACACCAGTTGCATGGGATATGAACTGTCTTGAAGAAGTTTGTGGTGCATGTTCAATGGTTATCAATGGCCGCCCACGTCAATCTTGTTCAACACTTGTTGACCAATTGACTGAGCCAATTAAACTTGAGCCTATGAAAACTTTCCCAGTTATTCGTGACTTACAAGTTGACCGTGAACGTATGTTCAACGCACTTAAAAAAGTTAAAGCATGGGTTCCAATCGATGGTACTTATGATTTAGGTGAAGGTCCACGTATGCCAGAAGGTAAACGTCAATGGGCTTATGAATTATCTAAATGTATGACTTGTGGTGTATGTATGGAAGCATGTCCAAACGTGTCTGAAAAAGCTTCATTCATCGGACCAGCACCATTATCACAAGTACGTCTATTCAACACTCACCCAACTGGTGCAATGATTAAAGACGAACGTTTAAATGCGATCATGGGTGATGGAGGCCTTGCAAACTGCGGTAACTCACAAAACTGTGTAGCTGCTTGTCCAAAAGGTATTCCTTTAACAACATCTATCGCATCATTAAACCGTGCAACTACAGTGCAAATGTTCCGTAACTTCTTCGGTTCTGACCACTACGTTGACTAATAGTACAAGCTTTACCCAAACTCCCTTACACTTAATGTGTGAGGGAGTTTTTTTCTATGTAAAGTTCAACAAATTAAGAGTCATATTTAATAAAGATTAATAAACTAGAAGTAATATGGTACTTCAGGCGTGTTGATTGGGGAAATATAGGTTTATTGATAAAAGGATTTTTTTGCTGATATTTTGCTAATATATGCCCATTTTAACTGATTGTAGCGTAGGGCTACTTGACTCCCGCGGGAAAGCGAGACAGACGAGACCCTGCACGAAGCGTAGCGGAGGAAGTGGCTCGACGCTCGCCCGCAGGAAAGCGAGTAGCCCGTAGCGGAAATCAGAGCCTTTTAATAAATTATGATGGATAAAAATGGTTAGTCAAAACACCTGATCGTACTTTTTAGAATGAGATTAGTTGACCTGAATGAAAAAAGGGAAATTGTAAATAAATTGAGTGAAATATTGAATTTTCTGTGAAAATATATTGTTTTCTTTTATAATGAATATATATTCATTTGTGACTTGCTAATTCCATCTGTTGTTTCGGGAATAAGCGATGAAAATTAGGGGGATGGCTAAGATGAAAGCAAATTATATCGGAGATTTTCAGGAATGGACAAAGGATTTTGCATTTTTTATTGAGGTTCGTGTACGTTTTTCAGAAACAGATATGTACGGTCATATGAACAATACAGTTAGCTTTACATATTTTGAACAGGCACGAATTGATTATTTCCGTCATTTAGGTGTTCTCATGCCATCAGCAATTGATGGAAATGTAGAAGCGATTCCGATAGTAGCTGACTTACAGTGTGATTACGTGAAGCAAGTTTTCTTTGATGATGTGCTAAGAATTTATACGAAGATAGCGACAGTAGGGAACTCATCGATGGATATTCATTACTTAGCGAAAAATCAGCATGAAGAGGTTTGCTTTACGGGTCGTGGGACGGTAGTGCAAATGGACCCTCAAACAGGGAAGAGTGTACCTCTATCTGAAGAAGTAAAAGTTCAGTTAGCAAGTTTGGTGTTCATATAGTATTGGAAACGGATTGTGAAGTGGAGGCTGGGCAACTTCTTGGGGGTTAGCGATAGAGGAACGAAGGGCTAAAACCATCACATCCTGTGATAACGCCTTCGTGACCAACATCGGTGCTGTTGTTGCTGCCGCTTCGCTTTCGCACAGTCCAAAACCTGTTGCTGCCGCTTCGCTTTCGCACAGTCCAAAACCTGTTGCTGTCGCTGCGCTTTCGCACAGTCCAAAACCTGTTGCTGTCGCTTCGCTTTCGCACAGTCCAAAACCTGTTGCTGTCGCTGCGCTTTCGCACAAACAAAACCCTCTGCTGCCGCTACGTTAGCACTACGCTTTCGCGCAAAAGACATCTGTTGGCCGGAGACGCTGGATTGAGCAAATAGGGGAACGAATCAAGTCCTGTAATCACGCCTCATGTTGTTGTTGTCGATACGCTATCGCACACAAAACATCTGCTGCTGTCGATACGCTTTCGCGCAGAAAACATTTGTTGGCGCAAGCAGCATCGGACACACCCAGTCGAAACGAAAATCAACCACGCGTTATGGTGATGAGCCACTTTTACATAAAATGCATTAATTTATGGAAGCAATTTCCGATTTTTTTTAGAAAACACGAGATATTCATGAAAATAGCCGTCACCGCTCCTCATTTCTTAACATAAGTTACAATACGTGCGGGGGAGGAGGGTGTAACTGAATATGACTGGCTCTCATCATCGTTCTCTTTTAACTAACCGAGAACGTGAAATATTTGCGCTTTTATTAGCTGAAAAAACAACGAGGGATATTGCAGAGCAACTTGGTATTAGTGAAAAAACAGTGCGAAATCACATTTCCAATACAATTCAAAAGTTAGGTGTAACGAATCGATCTCAGGCGTTAATTGAGCTGTTACGCTTAGAAGAATTTAAATTAGACTAAATGGACACTTGCTATTTCAGAAAAAAAACGACAAAATAGAACTATTCAACGTATTTTTAGGAGTGAAATAGTTATATGTCGGATGAAGTAACCAAACACTCACCTGAAACCGTTGCAACGGTTGAAAAGGAATTACGCTATATAGCGGCGATTGTGAAGCAAAAAGGAAGAGAGATTGTTTCACAATATGCGATTACGCCGCCACAATTTGTTGCATTACAGTGGTTAGAAGAGCTTGGAGATATTACAATTGGCGACCTGTCAAATCGATTATACTTAGCTTTTAGTACAACAACAGATTTAGTGGACCGAATGGAGAAAAATGAATTAGTTAAGCGAGTGCGTGACGAAAATGATCGTCGTGTCGTTGTTGTTCATCTTCTCGAAAAGGGCGAACGTATTATTCAAGAGGTTATTGAAAAAAGACAGCAATATTTGCAAGAAAAACTTGTTGGTTTTAACGAACAAGAAGTCGCGCAATTATCAAGCTATTTAGAAAAACTACATGTACACATGAAACAGGATTGAGGCGGAAAGTATGAATGCCCCGATAGGCGTTATTGACTCAGGAGTAGGCGGTTTAACCGTAGCAAAAGAAATAATGAAGCTATTACCAAACGAAACAATCTATTATATTGGTGATACAGCAAGATGTCCGTATGGTCCAAGAACTCGACAGGAAGTGCGGAATTTTACTTGGCAAATGGCAAAAGCACTAGAGAAAATGAATATCAAAATGCTCGTCATTGCTTGTAATACAGCGACTGCAGTAGCACTCGAAAGTTTACAAAGAAATATGCCTTTTCCGGTACTAGGCGTTATTAATGCTGGCGCACGTGCAGCTGTAAAGAAAACGAAGCGACATGAAGTCGTTGTGCTTGCAACTGAAGGAACAATTAAAAGTGGGGCGTATGAGGAAGCCTTATTTTCACTGAATACGTCAACTCATATTATTCCACTTGCTTGTCCAACATTCGTACCACTTGTAGAAAGTGGCGAATATAAAGGTGAATTTGCAAATAAATTAATTGCGGAAGGCTTAAAGCCGCTGAAAAATGAACAATTTGATACGGTCATACTAGGATGTACGCATTATCCAATTTTGCAAAAACAAATTGAAGGTGTTGTAGGAGAAGAAGTTTTTGTGCTATCTTCCGCAGAGGAAACAGCAAAGGATGTTCAAGAAATGCTTGCTTATAATGGCACTTTGGCTGACCCAGACGCTGTGCCTGCTCATAAATTTTATGCAACTGGTTCGGTTCCAATTTTCCGTTCGATTGCTGAAAGTTGGCTTGAGCAAGGTACTCTTCATATAAAACGTATGACATTAAAATAAAAAATCAGCTTAGCTATGGGCTAGGCTGATTTTTGACGTTTTTAGCATTGTATAAAGGGACTGAGCACTTTTTTGAAGGTCAAAATTATGTTAAGATGAGTGCGCGAAAGTTTTTAGGAGGAACGAAAAATATGACAAGATTTGATGGAAGAAATGTAGATGCACTGCGTCCGGTGAAAATAGATAGTGATTATTTATTGCACCCAGAAGGCTCAGTATTAATTCAAGTAGGTAATACGAAAGTGATTTGTACAGCAACGATTGAGGATAAGGTTCCTGGTTTTTTACGTGGACAAGGCAAAGGGTGGATCACTGCAGAATACTCGATGTTACCTCGTGCAACAGCACAGCGTACAGCACGCGAATCATCTCGTGGCAAAGTCAATGGCCGTACAATGGAAATCCAACGATTAATCGGTCGTGCATTACGTGCAGTCGTGGACTTAGAAGCACTTGGTGAACGTACTGTATGGATTGACTGTGATGTGATTCAAGCAGACGGAGGGACACGTACAGCTTCAATAACAGGAGCATTTGTAGCGATGACCCAGGCAATTGCTAAGTTTGCTGAAGAAAAACAATTCAAAAAATTCCCGGTGACAGACTATTTAGCTGCAACAAGTGTTGGTGTTGTAGAGGATCACGGGGCCATTTTAGACTTAAACTACGTTGAAGATGTCGCTGCTGCCGTAGATATGAATATCGTCATGACGGGAGCAGGACGATTTGTTGAGCTACAAGGGACAGGTGAAGAAGCAACCTTTTCTCGTGAAGAGTTAAATGAACTACTGGCGTTAGGTGAACAGGGCATTCAACAATTGATTGCACTTCAAAAAGAGACACTAGGTGAATTGGCTAACAAAGTGGGAGGAAATGAATAACATGAAACAAGTAGTAATTGCGACAAAAAATAAAGGAAAAGCAAAAGATTTCGAAGCGTTATTTGGACCACTTGGCTATGAAGTTGTAACGATGTTTGATGTTGCCCCAGAGATGGAAATAGACGAAACAGGCACTACCTTTGAGGAAAATGCTATCTTAAAGGCAGAAGCATTAGCAAAAGAGCTTGGTACAATTGTTATTGCTGATGATAGTGGCTTAGCTGTTGATGCATTAAATGGTGAACCAGGTGTGTATTCTGCACGATATGCTGGTGATCATGATGATGAAGCCAACATGGTTAAACTACTAGAAAACTTAAAAAATGTCGAGGATGAAAAGCGTACAGCACGCTTCTGCTGTTGCATTGCTATTGCAGGGCCTGATTTTGAGACGACAACAGTTTTTGGTACTTGTGAAGGTGTTATTGCACACGAAAAACGTGGTACAAACGGATTTGGTTATGATCCAGTCTTCTTTGTCCCAAGTTTAAACCGTATGATGGCAGAGCTAACAGCCGATGAAAAAGGAGCAATTTCCCACCGTGGGAATGCGATTCGTAAGTTAAAGGAACAATTACCTAATCTTATAAAATAAGAGGTGATATCCATGCAAATACTTGTCATGAGTGATACACATGGCGATAGTAATGTGATTGAAAAAGTTCATGGCTTTTACCCACATGTCGATGCTGTCATTCATTGTGGAGATAGTGAGCTTCCTTTCTCCCATAAAGCATTGGAGGGCATGAAGAAAGTACGAGGTAATTGTGACATCGATAAAGCCTTCCCTGATGAAGAAGTATTCGATTTAGAGGACGCTACAATCTTTGTCACACATGGCCATTTATTCAATGTTAAAACTTCAATCTTGTCATTATCCTATCGTGCCAAAGAAGTAAACGCGCAAATTGCGTGCTTTGGTCACTCACATATTCTTGGAGCGGAAATGATTGATGATGTATTATTTTTAAATCCGGGGAGCTTATTAAAACCACGAGGTCGTAAAGAAAAAAGCTTTGCCCTTGTAGAGGTTGAAGATACGTATTTTGAAGTAAAGTTCTTTACGGACGATAATAGCTGTATTTCCACCCACAAGTTTATGCGAAAATGATGAAACAAAAACGCTTAAGTTATAGAAACTCTAAGCGTTTTTTGTTTTATCCCACAATCAATTATGCCTTGGCATAATTGAGTCCGGTCACCATCTATAGAGGTGGGAGAATTCTGTACCTGTCACTACGCTTTCGGTACAAAAGACATTTGTAACTGCCGTTTCACTTACGTTACATTACATAAATCATTTGTAGCTGACGCTTTGCTTTCGGTACATAAAACATTTGCTGAAGGTAGTTAAATGCAAATGGTAAAAATGGCTATGAATTGTTTATGATGAAGTAGAAAAACTAAATATAAACGAAACAAAGGAGAAAACATGGAAAATACAATGGGATGGAATTTTGATAATAGCTATACCCGGCTACCAAGCATTTTTTATACATCAATCAATTTAAATCCAGTTCGCTCACCAAAGTTAATCATGTTAAATGAATCAGTTGCCAATTCACTTGGATTAAACAGCAATGCCCTGAAAAGCGAAGAAGCGGTAGCGATTTTTGCAGGTAACAACAATCCGACCGGAGGCATGCCTATAGCACAAGCTTACGCAGGGCATCAATTTGGTCACTTTAATATGCTAGGGGACGGAAGAGCATTGTTATTAAGTGAACAAATAACACCAGCTCATGAACGCTTTGATATCGCACTAAAAGGCTCAGGAAGAACGCCTTATTCCCGTGGCGGAGATGGCAGAGCAGCACTTGGTCCAATGCTACGTGAATATATTATGAGTGAAGCCATGTATGCACTTGGCATTCCAACTACTCGAAGCTTAGCTGTCGTGACTACAGGCGAAATGATTCTCCGTGAAACAGAGCTTCCAGGCGCGGTTTTAACGCGCATTGCAAGCAGTCATTTGCGTGTTGGAACGTTCCAATATGGAGCGAATTTTGGAACGGAGGAGGAGTTGAGAGCATTAGCGGATTATGCTTTAGAACGGCACTTTCCCAATGCTGATAAAGCTCAAAACCGTTATTTAACCCTACTACAGGAAGTTATAAAGAAACAAGCGTCTCTTATTGCAAAATGGCAGCTAGTTGGTTTTATTCATGGAGTCATGAACACAGATAATATGGCCATTAGTGGGGAGACGATTGATTATGGTCCTTGCGCTTTCATGGATACTTATGATCCAGCGACAGTATTTAGCTCTATTGATCGACAAGGACGTTATGCTTATGGTAACCAGCCTAATATCGGAGGATGGAATTTAACACGATTTGCCGAATCATTAATACCGTTAATCCATGAAAATGAGGAAGATGCTATACACTTAGCTCAAGAGGCTCTAAAGCAATATCCTCAATTGTATTATGCAAACTGGTTAGCAGGTATGCGAGCAAAGCTTGGGATATTCAACGAAGAAGATCAGGACGTGGCACTAATTGAAGAGCTTCTAAAGTTAATGCAGGAACATCAAGCAGACTATACGAATACATTTATTGCATTAACCTTTGATAAATTCACTAAATCAGCGTTATTTAGTACAGAAGAATTTAAAGAATGGCATAAAAATTGGCAAGCAAGACTAGAAAGACAACAAGAAAGAAAAGACATGTCTCAACAATTAATGCGTGAGCATAATCCAGCAGTTATTCCACGAAATCACCGTGTAGAAGAAGCTTTAGAGGCTGCTGTTGAACAGGAAGACTATAGTGTAATGGAGCGATTACTAGAAGCTCTTGCTAACCCTTTTGCACATTCTAAGGAGCAACAGGAGTACACAACATTACCAACACCATCTAACCAACCATATCGAACGTTTTGTGGCACATAAGTTGAAAACGAACGGTTATTTAAAGTATGGCTCTTCAGCAAAACGAGGAGTTGATTTCCGTTCCGGCTGGGCGCTTTCCTGGGGGCGCCCGATGAGCCGCTTCGCTTCGCTGCAGGGTCTCGGGCCAACAGGATGTTGGTCACGAAGGCGTTATCACAGGATGTGATGGTTTTAGCCTTCGTTCCCCTATCGCTGATCCCCGAGGAGTAGCCCAGCCTCCACTCCAATCAACCATTTCACATATGTGCATAGGACACTCTCTAATTTGTGGCAATAAAAGGAATTTTGGCAATAGAAGTTTTTGTGCAAAAGTGTAGTTCTAACGTAGTGGTAGCAATTTATGTGCGAGAGCAAAGCGTTAGAATTAACAGGTGTACAATTGCGGCACTGTAATTAGTCTTTTCTGTTGATTATGGTGAGAAGAAATAGGGTTCACTTTTGAAGTGTATAAAATTTATAAAAGTTCTACGGTATTGCAGATTGGAGTGGAAGGCTACTCGACTCCCGTGGGAAAGCGAGACAGGCGAGACCCTGCACGGAGCGTAAGCGGAGGAAGCGGCTCGACGATCGCCCACAGGAAAGCGAGTAGCCTGGAACGGAAATCACCATTTAAAGAGCCACAACATTCATCAAAATTTCTTTGACCATCTCGTTTTTTTATTTTGAAAAAATTGTCACTACATAATTTCCTGAGCATACGCTATGTAAGAGTATTAGTGAAGGAGAATGTGCAAAGTGCATAAGTATTCAAAAGGTTGGTTTGTGAAGCAACTACGAGATCATGGTATTTTGGTGCATCCACAATTTAAAAGTCATTTAGGCAATTATAAAGAATCCGAACTACGCAATTTATATTACCGATATGTTGAAAAAGAAACGTTAGATTCAGAACAAAAATAGTCATGTTCGTTTGAATAACTCCTTTGTAGGAAAGAATTTAACTACAGAAAGGAGTTATTTTATGTGGAGTAAATCATGGATTTTGACGCAAATTTGGCAAGATGTGTTGTTTCTACATTGGCCAGTATCACCTAAGGATTTAGAGCAGTACATTCCGCAAGAGTTACAACTGGATCTCTATGAAAATAACGCTTGGCTTAGTGCTGTCCTTTTTAAAGTGAAAGGACAACGACTAAGATTTCTACCACTATTCCCAGGAGTTGATTCCTATTTGCAGCTTAATGTCCGGACATATGTTACATATAACGGCATGAAAGGAGTCTATTTTTTAAATTCAGATGTTACGAATCGTTTTATTGTACAAATAACTACAAAGGGTGGTTTATCATATCGCCATTCTAAAATATCTATAAAACAAAAAGAGAACAATTTTTCGTTTACAAGTTTATATTACGGTGCGCTGGCAGAAAGGTTGAAAATTTCATATCAACCGATTGCCAGTGAAATAATTAGTTCTCCCTTTGAAAAATGGCTAGTGGAACGTTATCATTCTTGGTCAAAATGGAAAAATTCTTTATTTCGGATAGATATAGATCATATACCATGGCAACTGCAACGAGTCCACATTAATATTGAAAGCAATACACTAGCTCCATTTGTGAAGGAATCAATACAAGGCATTCAACCGATTGCTCATTATTCAAAGAGTAAACAGGCTAGAATTTTTTCGCCAATTTTGGAAAAGAAATAACCGATTTATTAACGTTAATAAAAGAGGTAACAAAATTGCATGACAATGGCGCTTGCAATCATATCCGACATAGCAAGTGCCTCTGCCTCAATGTCGTCAAAAACTTGAACATCCTCAAGATAGTTTTTCTGAATCATAGTCACGGCTTCTTTTTTTGTTAAAGCTAAATGTGTATAGAACATTTTTTGCACTTCCTCAATACTTAAATACGGATTAATTCGATTTAAAAATATGGCAATTTCGTCAGCGTTACGATACCATTCCTTTTCCTTTGCATCCGCTGTTGCAGCATCTCCTTTGGCAGCTGCGGTTACTAGCTGTGCAGCAATAAGAAGATGTTCTTTAATCAGCTCAGCATAACGATCAGCAATTTGATCACCGTAAAATGGACGTAGACAATTACCTAAGTCAGTCGCATTTTGTAACAGTCGCTTCTGCACAAAGGGCAAATCAGGTAAGCCAAACACAATACTAATAATCGTCATCCTCGTCCAATTGACATGCTCCATCCATAATAAACGATTCATTGCCATAAAATCAGCTTCAGCTCTACTGATACAGCGACGATGATCGTTCTGCGGCAATAAAAAATGGCGAACAGGTGCAGTATAATGTGTGGAAGTAGCTCTATATAACGCACTTAAAGGACTACCGTAATATCCATTTGAATATGGGTACAATGTATATCCACTCCCTCTAGTTTTTTCTTCTACTGTAGAATACTCTGAGGTATTTCTATATATGAAAGAACAATGTTATGAAAGGAGTGAATATGGCTATTCTTCATACATCATTTTCTATGTCATCCCACCATCAACTGTTAGATTAATGCCTATAAAAAATTATTTGTTTGAATTAAATTATTCCATTCATCCACTGTTATGTTCATAAAAAGATTTATGTTGAAATTTACCCGCATTATTAATTAAAATATGAATAGTATCGAAATGATCAACAAGACATCCTGTTCTTTCGTATTAGCTGCTTGACCAAAAAGAACAGAATATCCATGCTCCAATAAATCTTTTTCTAATTGCAGCTCTAATTCTTTATTTACATGGGCATCATTTCAGGCATACGTTAGCACAATGCATTTACCAATCCCTTGTTCACCGCCAGTTATGACGACTACTTCCACCAGTTTTTTGCTTTTTATTATTTAACAAAAGTAGAGTAGAGAGATGGCATAATGAGGTGCAGTAAATCATATAATATTAATAATGAGGCAAACCTTGCCTCCATAGTAAAATTAATGTTGACTTTATCGTAAAAAGGACATATAATAAATATTGTCCTTGATATGGACTACATAAATAATATCATGTCTCAGTAGCTCAGCAGGATAGAGCAACGGCCTTCTAAGCCGTCGGTCGGGGGTTCGAATCCCTCCTGGGACGTCTAAAACACAGTTCAAGCCTTGATATGAAGGGGTTTGAGACAGATAAGGGATTCGCTCAGGGCTTCGGTCATTGATGTAGAATTCCTTTTTTGTACCCTTAAATTACGTATTCATATAGACAGACAACTATCTTCCAATTCAGTTGGAGGGTTTTTTTATGATCAAATTGTTTGATGTGGATTTCACGCTGACAACTAAAGAGCTTACCGCTTCTATTAAAGGGGAGGAGGCGAGCCTTTAAGCGTTGATAGTGAAGTAGAGAGAGTTATTTACAAAGGTTGTATAAATGAAGCTACAGGAGCTGTTGAGGAAGCATAACAAAAGGACTTGCGTATAGGAAGAATAATCATAAACACAAGTCCTAATCTTATTAACGTAACTCCGTAATTATTTTTCTTTTATAAAAAAGAAGCCTGTTCTAATTTCTTGTGGCACAAATCCTTCTTTAACGGACATTTTTTCCACCATTTTTTGTTCATCTGCTGTGATTACAGTGGTAATATCCTTCCTTTCAGTTGGCGCCCCTTTTATAAAAAAGAAGCCTGTTCCATTTTCTTGTGGCACATAGCTCTCTTTAGCAGCCATATTTTCTACCATATTTTGTTCTTCTTTTGTTATAACCGTAGTAATGTCTGTTTGTTTTGAAGCAACTACTGTTTGTTCTGCTGCTGATACCTTTGTGCTTTGCAAGTCTTTTGCCAAACCAAGTGTTAATGCTAAAACTCCTGTTAAACCAATAGTGAAGACTAACTTCCTTTTCTTTTCATATAAAAACCTCCATCTAAATAGTTCTTTATAATTTTTTCTTGCACAATCTGCGCCGTTGGTTCAATAACTGAATAATCAGTTGCTTGGTAAAGTGTAACATATTTACAAATATGGGGGTAGAGGTGTGGGCTTATAAAGCAAGGTATGTTGAGATTGCGGTAGCGCATCATTAAGCTAATGTGCATTGTTAAGTTCCACAGAACAGCTATCATATGATTCGAGAATGGGATAGACATATGCTTGGTTGCATAGGTTGCTCTCAGGTTGACTGTGAAGGCATAACAAAAGGACTTGCGTGTAATTTACGCACAAGCCTCTAGACTGATGTGTGATGGAATGTTGTATCGTTAGTTGAATTTGGGGATAATATCCCACATTATTCATTATGTTTAAACAGTAAACCTTTACCGACATATTCTTTATATCCCCAAATACTAATCAGCATAATTATTATTCCAATCACTAAAACAGAAATGGAAACTCCTGATAAACTTCCGTTAATTATATCAAAAATAGACATACCTATAAGAATCCCACTGATTGCTGGAATAAATGACCAAAAGAATCGTTTCATTGAAATCATCATCCTTTTTCAGGTCTTCATTCCAAAAAAACTGAACATTCTGTCTATATAGCAATTATAACATTGTGAGGTGCGAGTTGGTAGATAAATGGGGATTCACGACAAAAGAGATTGACGGTTATAAGAACTGAATAACACCTCTTTGAAGCCGTCTAGCGAGCCTGTAAGCGTTGATAGGGAAGCAGAGAAAGCATTTACACAGGTTGTCTAATTGTTGCTACAAAGCCATGTGTGGAGCTACAGGAGAGATTGAGGGAGCATAACAAGAGGACTTGCATATATGGGATTCAATCATACACGCAAGTCCTATCTTGATGTTTTGATAAGAATTAGTTATTGTTTTTGAAACCTTGAAAACTTTGCCTAATGTTTATACAACCCTATTAAGCAAGAAAAAATTCAGAATCCAACCGAGAATAGAAATGATAATAATACTCCACGCATATTTTTTACGCTGTGTTACACCAACAATCCCCATAATCACCCCTAACAATGGTGATAATAAAATACCGATAATATAAGCAAAAATATTGTAGGTTTTATAACTGTAGATTTCATTACTTCCATTGTCATATTTTTCACTATTCATATTAATCCCCCTTTGTTTTACTTTATTTCTAATAACTTAAACTGTATAGAAAAGTGTAACATATTGACAAATATTGATGTGGGATGAATGTGAAACACTAACAAGAAAGATTGACAATAACAGCAGGGCGAAGTAATACTGTCTAAACAGATTCAACTTTGAGTTAGCCTACAACAACAATCCTAGCAAGGTCTTAGGTATGTTTAACGAGCTTATAAGCGTTGATAGTGGAGCAGAGGAATCACTGACATAGGTTGTTTAATCGTTGCTACAGAGCTATGTGTGGAGCTACAGGAGAGATTGAGGGAGCATAACAAGAGGACTTGTGTGTCTGATTTTAATTGCGCACAAGCCCTTAGATTGATGTGTGATGGGATGTTGTTTTGATTGTCGAAAAGGTGATAATAGCCCCTATGTACGTTCATTTCTGAAAAAACCAATTAAAGAAATAATCATTCCTACTACAGAAATGACCAACCCTATTGTAGTACCTTGTGAATATCGGAGAGTCCCTGTTCTGCCCGATGTGCGCCATTTGCACATCAAAAAGGTTTATGGCATTTTTGCCATAAACTCATTCATTGAAATAACTTCATGTTATGACAATGAAAAATTTTAATGGAGTCAACTCTGACTTTATTAAATTCAAACCTCTTGCTGTATAAGGGGTTTATTGGATTTTCCAAATAAACGCATGTAAAGGTACTTCTAGCAACTGGGAGTACCTGCTCCGTACACCTCACGTTGTAGCCCCTTTACAGAAGCGTTGGAGGCAATCATCAATCAAATGCAAGTGAGTGGCTATCGTCCACGTACTATCAAGGATTACGATTAGTCCTGATGAACTTCTTATTATCAAACTTTATTACAAAGCTACATTTTAATGCTAACCTCCTCAGTAAAGATTCCTTTATAAATTAGAATAATTTATATAAAAAATGGAAAGAAATATGTGTAAAAATGTTGGAGTTGGTAGTTATGGAATTTGATAAAGAGAAAGACATTTACTGCTACAGCTGTCGTAAAAAAACTGTGTTCACATGTAAAGATATGCATCATAAAAGTGGGGTAGACAGTCACTGTAGTGAATGTTCCGGTATTTGGTTTGAATGGCAAAATCGAGCCGTGGAGAGAGAAATGGAAAAGTGGATTGAATATAATAAAGGGCTCGCAAATTAGAATAAGGGTCTATTATCCATTTTTAACTTCTTTCAGCAGGTGTCCAACACCCGCTGAAATAGAGGAACTCAGTCTAAGAACGCCACGTCCTGTGGCAATGACTGAGTGACCAACATCACGTTTGCCCAAAGCCTCCGGCGGCTGTCACGGAATCGGAAAGGAGTTCAATATAGGATGTTAGCCTAAAATCATCGCATTCATGCGATAACGGTTAACTGACCTGCATCGGTAAAAACGCCACGTCCTGTGGCATTACCGAAATGGCCGACATCGTGTAGGCCCTCGTGTTGCTGCCGCTACGTTAGCACTGCGCTTTCGCACAAAAAATATCTGCAGGCCTAAGCACAAAGCCGTTTCCGGACGCAATTATGCCGAGGCATAATTGATCCACCGGTAGATATTCCAAAATCAATTTCGAAGTTTTCCTCGTTCGAGTAGAGAAAGAATAAGTATTTTTAATCTCATTAATAATGGTTTATATATATTTCAGATAGATAGTAAAGAAGCAAAAGAGTTCGTATGGAATTGAAAGTACTTTGAAAGTTATGCCCCAGTAGTAGTCAAAGGTAAAAACAGCTCATGCCTAGGAAGCATGAGCTGTTTTTTAGACTTTATTTCTTTGTTGAAATCGTAAAAATGACAAATTTAACTTGAACACTTTATGAACGTTTTATTAAAATCTATATCACTTTTGAATGGAATATAACTAAGTGATAAGATATTTACTATGTTTAGCACTATTTATCTACCTTCTTTAAGAAAAAACATATTCACTTAATACACCTATTATCATGTTTATTCATAGTTTGCTTATTAATAAGATCATGGCTATCATACCAATAGAAACACAATTTCAAAAGTAAGGAGACTAGTAATATGAACATTAAATTCACAAAATTAAGTAAGAATAAAAAGGGGATAAGTGCTGCAATATTAGCAGCGGGAATCATGGGGATTGCAATGGCACCAAATGCATCTGCCCATGGGTTTGTTGAAAAACCAGCTAGCCGTGCTGCTTTATGTAGCCAAAGTTATGGCGCGCTTAACTTGAGTTGTGGAAGGGTTATGTATGAGCCACAGAGCTTAGAGGCCAAAAAAGGATTTCCACAAGGTGGACCAGTAGATGGTAAAATTGCATCTGCAGGAGGTCAGTTTGATGGCATCCTAGATCAACAAACTGCAAATCGCTGGTTTAAGAATACGATTACAGGGGGATCAAATACCTTTACGTGGAAGTACACTGCATCACATTTTACAAGCAAATGGCACTATTATATTACGAAAAAGGGATGGGATTCTAATAAGCCATTGACTCGTGCTGATCTTGAGCCAATTGGAACTGTTGAACATAATGGTACTGATGCAACTAATAATTTAACGCATACAATTAACGTACCAACGGATCGTAGTGGCTACCACGTTATTTTAGCTGTTTGGGATGTAGCGAATACTGCAAATGCTTTCTATAATGTCATTGATGTTAATTTGGTGAATAATGTGGATGTAGATAAGGAAGCTCCATCTCAACCAAATGGATTACAAGCAACCAAAGTCACTTCTAACAGTGCTGAGCTAAAATGGAATCCATCTACAGACAATGTAGGTGTAAAAGAATATCAAGTATTCCGTGATGGTAAAGTAGTTGGAAATGTAGCGGGAACTACATTCACAGATAAAAATTTAAAAGCGGAAACAAAATATACATATACAATAAAGGCAGTGGATGCCGCTGGAAATGTTTCTAAAGAAAGTGAATCTACATTTGTAGAGACAATGAAAGCAACTCCAGATACAGAAGCACCAACGCAACCAACTACACTGCACACGATGGCAGTAACATCATCAAGTGTAGACTTAATGTGGAGTGCATCAGAGGATAATGTAGCAGTTGACCATTATGTTATCTATCGAGAAACACCAGTAGGACAAATGACTGCAGTTGGAACATCAAAAACTACATCTTTTATGGACATGAATCTACAAGCCAATACAACTTATAAGTATGCAGTCACTGCTGTTGATGCAGCTGGAAATGAATCTATTAAAAGTTCCGTTTTAACTGTGACTACAAAAGAGCAAGGGGCGTCTTATGAGCAATGGAGTTCATATAAGGCGTATACAAAAGGTGATAAAGTAGAGCACCAAGGTAAAGTATATGAAGCGGTTCAAAGCTATCAAGGATATGGAGATCCGAATTGGATTTTCGCATTGTCTTTATGGAAAGAAGTTAAATAAAAAGTAAAGTCCTAATAAAAAGCCTTGCTCATGCAAGGCTTTTTTAAAATTTAGTTAATGCCTTTATCAATCCAAATATCTAAGAAACGAGAGAAGAGAAAACTTATAAAAAAAGTTATAATATAATAGGAAGAAACTCAAGATAGAAAGATGGATTTTAAAATGAATGAACAATTAGTAGATTGGATTACACGTTTTCAAAAGGAGAAAGATATAGAGGCTCTCGCAAACTTAAAAGACTATTGCTACTATATGATTGAACCTTTAATTGAGGAATTTACGGAGAAATACGGTGAAGATGCTGGGGAATTATTACGGTTAAAATGGGATAAGCGTTTTTATTTTATTTTTACTAAGTATCAATTAAATGTTGGGCTGCCTTTAGATTCTTTCGTTAAAAATACGTACCGTTTTTATTTTATGCAGGTTTTAAAGAAGGCGGGCTATTGAATTAAATAGTAGGGGAGTGTTTGGCTCCATGAAAAAACCCTTGTCTCGTATAAGAACGAGCCAAGGGTTTACTTGTTTTATCTTGCATTTTTATTAATACATCAAATCTTCTGCAAGGTGGGTAAATACTTCACCGATAATGGAGTCTTCGTCGTAAACGGAAGAACCTGTATTTTCCTCAGGTTGCGCAAATGGGATTTGAGCAATGATATTTGTCTGAAGCTCATCTGCTAATTTTTCGGCGCCACCTTGACCGAATAAATAGTTCTTTTCACCATTCGAATTTTCAAAGTATGCCATGTTTTCAACAACACCAAGAATCGAGTGGTTCGTATGTTGAGCCATCAAACCTGCACGAGAAGCAACGTGGGAAGCTGCAAGGTGCGGTGTTGTTACAATTATTTCCTGTGCTTGTGGAATCATTGCCGCCATATCAATGGCAACATCTCCCGTACCAGGTGGTAAATCTATGAGAAGATAGTCTAATTCATCCCAATGTGTATTGACAAGGAAATTGCGAATCCATTTATTAAGCATTGGACCACGCCACATGACAGGTTGGTTTTCGTTTGTGAAAAAACCCATCGACATGATTTTCACACCATGACTTATTACTGGAATAGCTGTTTGGTCAAGCATTGTTGGTCTTTGATGAATCTTCATCATAGCTGGAATACTAAATCCATATATATCTGCATCTAAAATACCTACACGTTTGCCAAGACGGGCAAGGGCTACTGCTAAGTTAATCGTCACAGTAGACTTACCGACGCCCCCTTTACCACTAGTAACTGCAATAAATTTGACACCAGAATCGGGTAGAAGCATTGTAGGCATACCTTTATCCGTAACTTTTTCTGATTTTAAAGAAGTTGTTAGACTACGACGCTCGTCATCTGTCATAGAACCAAACTTGATGGAGACTTTTGATGCACCGATCGTTGTCAACGCTTCTTCAACATCTTGTTGAATTTTTGCTTTTAAAGGACAACCTGGAATAGTCAAGATAATATCAAGTGAGATATGCGTACCATTGACTTGAATATTACGTACCATATTCAAGTCAACGATGCTTTTATGAAGTTCTGGGTCATCAACTTTCTGCAAAGTTTTTAAAATGTGCTCGTTCGTTAGCATATAAGAAATCATCCTCCTATTTTAGGCCTTTGCCAAGCCCTTTTAAGAAGTGAGCGCCAAAATTCACAGCACGATTAACATCAGGATCGTTTAGCATTTTGAACAGCTTAAAGGCACTAACTTTTTCGTCAGATTCAACGGCTTTGTTCGCTTCATTTAAGCCAGTATTTAAGCCTTCAATCAGCTTTGTTGTTGTTTCTGGGTTCAGTTCGGTTAATGCTCCCGCAACACCCATTAAGTTGTTGATGATATTCGTAACAGGCTTACGAGTTAATTGACCAAGAGCAATATGTGCAACATCCTCTTTTGCTTCAAGTAGTTTCGTAGCTGCCTCTAGCGCTCCAATATCATTTAATTCTGCCATGATCGTAAAGACCTGATTCACCATTTCTTCATTCTCAGAAAGTAGTTGCTTTAAATTCTCTAACTTTTCTTCCTTTAGTTGTTCTTCTGTTACTTGCGCTTTTTGAATTGTCGTAATTGGTGCTGCCATGAACTCACTCCCTTTCGTTAGTTGTTAAGTGAACGTAGCCAGGACGATTCCATTTGCGCTCTACCTCAACACCATTTTGTGGATGACGTTTTTTATAACGTGGGTTTGTTCTAGGAAGTGGCGATTTTCCTTTTTGTTTCAATACTTCTACGCGTACTTTTGTTTGTTTGTACGCCGGTGTCGATGTATTGATGTCTCCAGCCGGGCCCGTTAAGAAATTAATCGCTGAATCTTTGCTAACAGAGTTCATTGGTAAGAAAAGTTCATTTCCTTGTACGCGGTCTGTCACTAGGGCATTTAATTTTAATGCGCCTTGAGGAGACACTAAACGAAGAAGAGCTCCATCTTCAATGCCACGTTCTTTTGCTAGTTCTGGTGATACTTCAACAAAAATTTCAGGTACTTTCGATTGAATACCTTTTGATTTATTTGTCATATTACCTTCATGGAAGTGTTCAAGCATACGACCGTTGTTAATATGGCAATCATATTGCGCTTCATATTCAACCGGTCTGATCCAATCATTTAATGCAAAACGAGCTTTTTTGTCAGGGAAGTTAAAGCCATCCTCATATAGTAAAGGTGTGTCTTTACCATCATGGCTACCCCAACAGAAGCTACCCCAATTTTCTAATACATCATAGTTCGCTTGCGAGAAGAATGGAGCAAGACTAGCCATTTCAGCAAAGATTTCACTTGGGTGACTGTAATTCCAGTCAGCACCTAGGCGACGTGCTACTAATTGAAGGATTTCCCAATCGGCTTTTGATTCACCAAGTGTTGGTAATACTTGATATAGTCGTTGTACACGACGCTCTGTATTCGTGAAAGTACCTTCTTTTTCAAGAGAAGGTGCTGCTGGTAAAATAACATCCGCATATTGTGCTGTACGTGAAAGGAAGCAATCTTGTACAACAAAGAAGTCTAATTGTGAAAGTACTTTATCTACATGGTTAGCATCGCAATCTACAAGTGCCATATCTTCCCCAACTAAATACATTGCTTTCATTTTACCTTCCATGATAGCATCTAACATTGCCATATTCGTACGACCTGGTTCAGGTTTGATTTTCACACCATATGCTTCTTCAAATTTCTTACGTGCTTCGTCGTCTATTACTTTTTGATTACCTGGTAATAGATTTGGTAGTGTACCCATATCACAAGCACCTTGAACATTGTTGTGACCACGAAGAGGGTAGGCACCTGCACCTGGACGACGATAGTTACCAGTAGCTAGAAGTAGGTTAGAAATTGCAGCTGATGTATATGAGCCACCTGTATTTTGTGTAACACCCATACCCCAAAGTACACATGTACCGTCAGCATCACGAATCATTTCAGCAACATTTATCAACGTTTCTTTTGAAATGCCCGTTTCTTTTTCTGCATATTCTAGTGTGTATGTTTCAAGTACATCTTTAAAATCATCAAAGAAGTGCACGTTCTCTTTAATGAAGGCTTCATCATGCCAACCTTGATCGATCATATATTTTGTAACGGCCATTAACCATACTTGGTCTGTTCCTTGTTTTGGGCGCATGAAAATATCAGAACGCTCAGCCATTTCATGTTTACGAACGTCGGCAACAATTAATTTTTGACCGTGTAACTTATGGGCACGTTTTACACGAGTAGCTAAAACAGGGTGACCTTCTGCAGGGTTTGCCCCAACAATAATAACAAGGCCAGCTTTTGCGATATCTTTGATCGTTCCAGCGTCGCCACCTATACCAACTGTGCGTAGTAGGCCATCTGTAGCTGGAGATTGACAATAGCGTGAGCAGTTATCAACGTCGTTTGTTTCGAATAATTGACGTGCCATTTTTTGAATTAAGTAGTTTTCTTCGTTTGTAATTTTTGAAGAAGAAATAAAGCCGACAGAACCAGAACCGTGTTCTTTTTGAATGCCACCTAGTTTAGTAGCAATTAAGTCAAGCGCTTCATCCCATGAAGATTCAACAAATGCATCATTTTTACGAATTAATGGTTTTGTAATTCGTTCTTCAGAGTTGATGAAGTCCCAACCGAATTTTCCTTTTACACAAGTAGAAATAGCATTTACAGGACCGTCAGAAGGTTGCACTTTTAAAATTTTGCGGTCTTTTGTCCAGACTTCAAACGAACAACCTACACCACAGAAAGTACAAACTGTTTTTGTCTTTTTAGTACGTTTACTACGCATAGCAGCTTCGACTTCAGAAACAGCGAAGATACCGCTATATCCGGGTTCAACTTCCTTAATTAAACTAATCATCGGATCTAATGTTTCTTGTTTAAGCCCCGTCATAAAACCAGCTTCACCAAGCATTGATTTTTCCATTAATGCGTTACATGGACAAACGGTAACACATTGTCCACAGCCTACACATGAAGAATCGTTAATGGCAACGCCTTCATCCCATACTACTTTTGGTCTTTCAGCTTCCCAGTCAAGAGATAATGTTTCGTTAACTTGTAAGTTTTGACAAACCTCTACACATTGTCCACATGCGATACATTGGTTTGGATCATATCGATAAAACGGGTGCGACGTATCTACTTCGTGTGGTTCAACTTTTGGTTGGTAAGGATATTTCTGATGTTCAATTTCCATTAATTCTGCTGTGTTATGTAATGTACAATTGCCGTTGTTATTATCACAAACTGTACAATACAGCAGATGGTTTTCTAGTAGACGATCCATCGCTTCTGTTTGAGCAGCTTTCGCTTTATCAGAAGTAAGTTGGATATCCATGCCGTCTATAGCTTTTGTTGAACAAGAGCGAACTAATTGTCCATTCACTTCAACGATACATGTATCACAAGTTTTGATAGGATCAACAGATGGTACATGACAAATTTGTGGATGGGCGATGCCATTTTGATTAATGGTATCAAGTATTGTAGCTCCCTCTGCTACATCATACGGTTGGCCATTAATGTTAATTTTAGTCAAGGTGATTTCCTCCTTTTGTTCTTTAAGACTCTTTGGCAACAGGTTAATACTGAGGATAAACCGGGAATAGAACTACGAGTTTTTTAATTTTGAATGTCTTGTTCATTTAAAAAATGTTCTTGTTATAATGTCATTTCCCGATTGATCATTTCTACACTAAGATAGATGAAGAAACATGTATTACGAGTTGTCAATGTTGATATTGCTGAAAAATAAAAAAATCCACCATGAAAAGGCATGTACTAACATGCTATTTATTCATGGTGGATAAAATTCTTAACAGGCCTTGCTAAAAATTCAATCTACTTTTATTTTTTATTCAATATAAGTAATAGAATATAAATATCAAAACCACCATGCCAATAGTTCAAACCTATTTGTATAAAACCATGACATAAGAATCAAAATACTTTCATTCCATTTATAATATCACTTATTATAGCCTTTTCTGCCAAAATGGACAATAATTATAGTAAAATTTATTGTTTGAGAATGATTATCATTGGATATTTTCTCTTTAATTTTTATTTAAGTTGCTATATTATTAACAAACTATAAGGGTGACCCCCATGAACATAGGAAAAAAAGATTAATTACGTTGGGAGAATCGTTAAAATGTCAAAAAAAGTGCATGAATTCAACGACATTATTCGAAAACTACGCAAAGATATATTTGGAAAAGGACCGGAGCGTATTCATACTGTTTTCGTTGAGAACATGGCTGTCTCAACTTTATATGGTAATATCACACCGACAGAAAAATTTATTGCGAGTACACCTGAAGGGTTAAAAATGGTGCATGCTGCGCGTACAAGAATGATTCAAGATTTGTATACTAAATCACCTCCAGAAGGCATGGAAGAATTGATGGGCACTAAGCTACTCCATTTATTTTCAGATATTAAAATTGAAGAAGATTTTGCTATTTCTGTATTTGTTTTTGAAAATAATATTAGTGAATAAAGGGGATGCCATATGGAACGAGCAGTAACAAGAGACATCATTCGTGTTGAAGGTAATCAAAGCAAAGAAATAGAAGATACTGTTGTCACAGAATATGCTGTGACAGTGAAGATTAATGAGCAAGAATTTGTGACGATGGTTTGCACACCGGAGTATGTAGAAGATATGGTTATTGGCTATTTGGCTTCTGAACGAATTATTCGTGGTTACGAAGATATTGAAGATATTTGGCACCAAGAAAAAGAAGGTTTTGTACATGTTAAAACAAAGCGTGTGAATCCTTACTTTCAACAAATTCAAAATAAACGCTACATTACTTCTTGTTGTGGCATGAGCCGCCAAGGTTTTGTTTTTGCTAATGATGCATTAGTAGCTAAAAAAATGGACGGTATTCATGTACGTATTACAACAGATGATTGTTTTCGTTTAATGCGCGATATGCAAGATTTAGCTGAAATATTCAAACAAACTGGTGGCGTTCATAATGCAGCGCTATGTGATACGAATGGCGTTTTATTAAGTCGAATGGATATTGGGCGCCATAATGCTTTAGATAAAATTTATGGGTATTGCCTAAAAAACAACATTAGCATTCAGGACAAAATTATCGTATTTAGTGGAAGGATATCATCGGAAATTTTACTTAAAGTATCGAAAATTGGCTGTGAAATTGTTCTGTCCAAATCTGCTCCTACAGAATTGGCATTGCAATTGGCAGAGCAACTCGGTATTACGACGGTAGGTTTTATTCGCCAAAATACACTTAATATTTATACACATAAAGAACGTATTCACTTACCTACAAATAAAATGAAAGGAAGAGATTAAAATTACTAATCTACGAGACCAACTACAAAGACCATTAAGAGATTTAAGGATATCAGTAACAGACCGTTGTAATTTTCGTTGTCAATATTGCATGCCTGCAGAAGTATTTGGTCCAGATTATGCTTTTTTACCGTCCGATAAAATATTGAGTTTTGAAGAAATCGAACGATTAGTAAAGATTTTTGTTTCATTAGGTGTGAAAAAAGTACGCATTACTGGTGGTGAGCCTTTACTACGTCGTGATCTGCCGAAATTAATTGAACGTATACATCGCATAGATGGAGTAGAGGATATTGCTTTAACGACCAATGGCACATTGTTGAAAAAATATGCAAATGAATTGGCGAGAGCTGGTTTATCACGAGTAGCTATTAGCCTAGATTCTCTAAATGAGGAACGTTTTTTCGAGATGAATGGGCATCGAGGAAAAGTGAAAGCGGTATTAGAAGGTATCGAAAAAGCGGCAGAAGCAGGTTTACAAGTTAAGATTAATATGGTTGTTCAAAAAGGAAAAAATGAGCAAGATATCGTTTCAATGGCAGAATATTTTAAAGAGAAACAGCATATTCTTCGCTTTATTGAATATATGGATGTCGGTAATTCGAATGGTTGGCGGCTAGATGAAGTTCTGTCGAAGAAAGAAATCGTTGACCAAGTCCATCAATTCTCTCCCTTGCATCCTGTCGACCCTAATTATAAAGGGGAAGTAGCTACACGTTATCAATATGAGGATGCCCAGGGTGAAATTGGCGTGATATCATCTGTAACAGATTCTTTCTGCTCAACGTGTTCGCGTGCCCGTATTTCTGCAGAAGGAACATTATATACGTGTTTATTTGCAACAGAGGGAACGAGTTTACGAGCATTGTTAAGGTCTGGGGAAGATGATGAAACTATTACCCAATGCATTTCGAACGTTTGGGAAAATAGAAAAGATCGCTATTCCGATGAACGAAATGAACAGACAATGGAGAAACGGAAAAGCGCAAAAATTGAAATGTCACACATCGGTGGTTAGACGAAATAGAGTGGTATTAGTGACTTATGGTAAAAAAAACAGAAAAAAAACGGCAAAATAATGCCGGATTTTTTCTGTTTATTTGTGCACAAAGTTGCCGCTTTTTCCGCCTGTTTTTTGAACAAGGTATGTTTCTTTAATCACCATAGACTTGTCGACGGCTTTACACATATCATAAAAAGTCAGTGCAGCAATGGATACAGCAGTTAGTGCTTCCATTTCGACACCTGTTTTACCACTACATTTCACTGTAGCTTGAATGTGTAGTTCGTAACCAACCTCTGCTTTTGTATAGTCAAATTGAAGATCTGTTCCTTGTAACATAATCGGATGGCACATTGGGATAATATCAGACGTTTTTTTAGCACCTATAATCCCAGCAATTTGTGCCACTTGCGTTGGGTCGCCTTTTTTAATGCCTCCTTGTTGGATGGCTTGGTAGACCTCATCGGATAACGTGATTGTACTGCGGGCGATAGCTGTACGGTTTGTGATTGTTTTTTCTGAAATGTCGACCATTTTAGGACGACCTTCTTCATTCCAGTGTGTAAAATTACTCATTATTATTAGATTTCCTTTCCAATGTTTGTAGCCAATCTTGTTGTGAATTGATATTGATAAATGTTGAGCTGTCTTCTTCAAAGGGAACATAACACACTTGAAGTTGCTCTAACAAGACTTTCATACTTCGCTTGTTATGTTGGACTAATTGATGTGCTTTTGGTAAAGCACTGCGTCGATATAAAGCAGCAAGAGGTTGTAATCTTGAAGCTTGTTTAGGAACAATAGCCTCATAACGATCATCGATAAATGTTAGCATAGTTTGGACAAATTCTGCATTAATAAAAGGCATATCACTTGCAATTACGAAAAACCACTCTACTTCTGGGAAATTTATCATGATATTATGCAAGGCAAACAGAGGTCCTTGATGAGGCTCTTTTTCAATGATCCATTGGACATCTTCTTCTACAAACTTCGATTGCAAGCTAGCATTCGTAGCAATAATGAGAGGATGTAGTTGATTTTTTTGTAAAGCTATGAGACTTTGCTTATATAAAGGCAGACCAGCAAATGATTCGAACATTTTCGGTTGACCATACCGAGAAGATTGACCGCCAGCTAAGACAACACCAGCCATTTTCATATGCGATTCAACTCACCGACAAAATGTTGCACAGTAGGAAGAATCAGTTTTGTCATAGCAAGAGTCACGGCATTCGTGGAACCTGGTAGCACATAGATAGCCGTTTTATCGCGACTACCTGCTGTTGCACGACTAAACATGGCTTTTGGGCCGATTTCTTCATAGCTTAGTGTTCGAAATAATTCACCAAATCCCATCATTTCTTTTTCGAAAAGAGGGAGAATCGTGTCGTAAGTTTGGTCTCTCGGTGTAAACCCTGTTCCTCCTGTTACGATAATGGTATTAATGGTAGAATCAGCGCACCATTTTTGTACATGGTTTAAGATTTCAAGCGGTTCATCTTTTGACATTTGATAGTCTATTAATTCAAATGAAGCTTCTTGAAGTAATGATTGAATACGCTGACCACCATGATCATCCGCCTTCGTGCGTGTGTCACTCACTGTTAAAATGGCAGCTTGTATAGGAAGTTGACTATGTGTGGGATGCAAGGTAAAAGACCTCCTTTTATAGAGTTGATATTGTTTTTTGCTGAAAAACATTGCTTTTATTATAAAGCTATAAATTAAAAGGTCAAACTAAAATTCATAGAAAGAAAGGCAAAACCGTTTATGCATAATAGATATTCTAGACAACAATTATTCAGCCCAATCGGAGAAAACGGGCAGCTGCTACTAAAACAAAAGCATGTCCTGATGATAGGGGTTGGTGCTTTAGGCAGTGCTAGCGCAGAGGCTCTAGTAAGGGCAGGCATCGGAAAATTGACGATTATTGATCGTGATTATGTAGAGTGGAGTAATTTACAAAGACAACAACTATATACGGAACAAGATGCGCAAGAAAAAGTACCTAAAGTAATCGCTGCAAAAAAACGACTACAAAGCATTAATTCTGAGGTGGAAATCAACGCACATATTGTTGATGCGTGTGCAGAGCAATTAATTTCATTGCTTGAAGATGTAGATATGATGGTGGATGCAACGGATAACTTTGATATTCGCTTTATGATGAACGATCTTGCACAAAAATATCAAATTCCTTGGGTTTATGGTTCTTGTATTGGCAGTTATGGCGCTACTTATACGATTGTGCCAGGTAAAACACCTTGTTTACATTGTTTGCTAGCAGCGATGCCCAATACTGGGATGACATGCGATACAGTAGGAATTATAAGTCCAGCTGTTCAAATCGTAGCAGCTTATCAAGTAGCTGAGGTATTAAAACTTTTAGTTGGCAATGAAGAAGCATTGCGTAAAAGTTATTTAACTTTTGATGTTTGGCAAAATCAACACTATGAAATAAACGTAGAAAAAATTCGGAATCATGATTGTCCATCCTGTGGCAATAATCCGACCTATCCATATTTGTCATATGAAAATCAAACAAAATTAAATGTATTATGTGGTCGGGACGCTATTCAAATACGTCCACCTAAACCGATTCACTATAATTTGGATCAGCTCGCTGTCCAACTTCGTCCTTATGGTGATATTCAACAAAATCCCTATTTATTATCTTGCCAAGCAGAAGATTATCGACTAGTGATTTTCCAAGATGGACGAGTTGTCATTCACGGTGTAAAAGATATACAAAAAGCTAAAACCATTTATTATCGTTTATTCGGATAAAGGAGGTACTAAAATGTTAGAAAAAAGAAAACCAATTGCTGTTGCGGAAGCAGTTCAACGGGTCATGGAGTTTGCATTCCAAGAAAAAGTAGAGGTCGTTTCACTACAACAAGCACATGGACGTTTTTTAGCAGAAGATATTGCTGCGGATCAAGATGTACCAGCATTTGATCGTTCACCATATGATGGTTATGCTATTCGCTCGGTTGATAGTCAAGAGGCGTGTTCAGAAAATCCAGTAACCTTTAAAATAGTGGGGGAAATTGGCGCTGGCTATGTATTTGAGGAAGGAGTAGGTAATCGAGAAGCGGTGCGCATTATGACAGGAGCTCCTATCCCAATCGGATGTGATGCAGTCGTTATGCTAGAATTAACGCACACCTTTGAAGAAGACGATCAACGTAATATGTCCATTAAACGCTCTTATGAAGCAGGAACAAATATTTCCTATAAGGGTGAGGACGTTCAAAAAGGCGCAATTCTTATTGAAAAAGGACAATACATCAATCCGGGCGTTGTCGCATTACTTGCTACGTTTGGCTATGATCAAGTACCCGTTTTTCGAAAACCAATTGTAGGCGTTATTGCAACAGGAAGTGAATTACTAGAACCAAGTGATGCTTTACAGCCAGGGAAAATTCGTAATAGTAATGCCTATATGATAATGGCTCAAATTGAACGTGCTGGGGCAACCGTCAAATATTTTGGTAAATTTAGCGATGAGTTAAATTTATGTATTCAAGCTGTAGAAAAAGCTCTTCAGGAAGTAGATATATTGATTACAACAGGAGGAGTATCAGTAGGTGATTACGATTACTTACCTGCCATTTATGAAGCCATTGACGCACAAGTGCTGTTTAATAAAGTGGCGATGCGACCAGGAAGTGTAACTACTGTTGCTGCTCGAAATGGTCAATTATTATTCGGGCTTTCAGGTAATCCTTCAGCTTGCTATGTTGGTTTTGAACTATTTACACGACCTATTATTCGAACAGCATTTGGTAATAAGCAACCACATCTACGTAGAGAGCAGGCTGTTTTAGGTGCGGACTTTAAAAAACCGAATCCGTTTACCCGTTTTGTGCGTGCTAATGCTTCTTACGAAAACGGTCAATTAGTAGCAGTTCCCTCTGGTTTTGATAAATCTAGTGCGGTTTCTTCCTTAGCAGAAGCCAATTCTTTTATTGTATTACCAGGTGGATCACGTGGTTACGAAAAAGGCATGCAAGTTGTTGTCTTATTGTTAGAAGATTTGCAGGGAAGTGAGTGGCCATGGGACATCATCGAAAAATCTTACAAATCGTAGGCTATCAAAATAGTGGCAAGACAACGTTAATGGAACAACTCATTACACAAGCCACCATAGACGGTTTTCGTGTAGGAACAATCAAGCACCATGGACATGGTGGTATCCCTATGATTGAAAGTTCAAAAGATAGTGTTCGTCATGAGAAGGCTGGCGCAAGTGTCACAGCAGTTGAAGGAGAAGGTACTTTGCGCATGAGTATTCACCAAAGTAACTGGCAGCTTGCTGATATACTAGCTATTTATGAAACATTTAATATGGATATCATTTTTATTGAAGGCTATAAAAATGAAGACTATCCGAAGGTTGTTCTTTTGCGCCAGGCGGAAGATGAATCTTTGCTACAAAAAGTAAGCAATATCGTCTGTGTTCTTTATTGGCCGACCTATCCACTAAATAAACAGTTAGATTTTCCAACTTTTTCAATCCGAGAAGAAGCACAATATACGGAATTTTTAACTTCTTTCATCAGAAGTCTCCCGCCTTCATAGTGATGAGATAAATACGAATTAAAGTTACTTTTCAGCGGGTGTCCAAACACCTGCTGAAAGAAGTTAAAGCCTCCGGCGGATGTCACGGAATCGGAAAGGGAGTTCTTTGTGCAAGCACAAAGCCGATTCCGGACGCAATTATGCCGAGGCATAATTGATTGCAAGAAATGAGGAGAAAGTCATGACTACATCGTTGTTTGAAATTATTGATAAACCAATTGATGTTGAAGAAGTTAGACAAAAAGTAACAGATCGAAATGCTGGTGCGATCACTGTTTTCATCGGAACAGTGCGTGAAATGACGAAAGGTAAGAAAACGCTACATTTGGAATATCAAGCTTATCCAGCTATGGCTATTAAAATGTTTGAACAAATATCTAAAGAAATACAAGAACGATGGTCAGAAGCGAAAGTAGCCATTACACATCGTGTTGGCCATTTAGAAATTTCGGATATTGCCGTAGTAATCGCAGTCTCATCACCACATCGTAAAATAGCTTATGAAGCAAATGAATATGCTATTGATCGTATAAAACAAATTGTGCCTATTTGGAAAAAAGAATATTGGGAAGACGGGACCGAATGGATTGGGGATCAATTAGAAAATGTCCCTTATCCAAAAGGAAATCCAGCCATCAGTGAGGAGGAATCTTGTGATTAACATATTACTATTTGCTCACCTACAAGAAAGTATCGGTGAGTCAAAATTAAGTATAGACCTGTCAGATAGAACAATTGGACAAATTAAAGAATGGATGGAAATGCAATATCCACAAGTTAATTTACAACATGTCATGACAGCAGTAAATGAAGAATTTGCAACAGATGCAACGGTTGTAAAAAAAGGGGATACAGTCGCGTTTATTCCACCCATTAGTGGAGGGTAAAAAGAAAAGATGTAGTTGGTACAGTATAGGTACCGACTACATCTTTTCTTATTTTTATCCTGAAAAAGCCCCCACTGCTTAAAGATTCACTTTACGCCTTTATGAGATGAACGCTCAGAAGCATAAGGAAGGACATACCTATCATGCAAATCACCCATGACCAAGCGAGTGACATGTTACCCGAACCAATCGCCATGTAAATAGCAAGCGGCGTAGTTTGCGTTTTGCCTGGTAGGTTTCCGGCAAACATTAAGGTTGCACCAAATTCACCTAAAGCTCGTGTGAAGCTTAAAATTCCACCTGAGACAATTGATTTTAATGCAAGAGGAATAGAAATAAAGAAAAAGACTTGCCATTCATTAGCACCATCAACACGTGCAGCGTTCTCAATGTCCTCATCAACAGATTCAAAGCCGGTTTTTGCAGATTGATACATTAAAGGAAATGCAACAACAGTAGAGGCTATGACAGCTGCCCACCATGTGAACATAACGGGTTGGTTAAAAAGCCATGTCATCAAGTTACCTAGCACACTGTTTTTGCCAAAAATAATAATGAGAAGAAATCCTACTACAGTAGGAGGCAATACTAATGGTAAAAGTAACACCGTTTCTAGAAATAATTTTCCTTTGAAATTGCGTTTAGCCATCCATTTACCAAATAGAATACCTGCTACTATCACAATTATTCCTGATACAAGGGCTATCTCGATAGAAAGTTTAAGAGGTGACCAGAAATCAGTACTCATCTATTAATGAGTTCCTTGAAAGCCATATTTTTTAAAAACTTTCATCGCTTGATCACTTTGTAAATAGTGATAAAAATCTTCCGCTTCTTTTGCATGCTTACTCTCTTTGATAACACCTACAGGATAAATAATAGGTGTATGTGTATCTTCTTTGGCTGTAGCAACGATATCGACTTTTTCTGATACAAGGGCATCTGTTTTATAAACAAGACCTGCATCAACATTTTCAGTTTCTGTATATGTAAGAACTTGTCGTACGTCTTTTGTATACACTACTTTTGATGCTACATGTTTCCAAAGGTTCATGTTATTCAATGTTTCTATACCGTACTTGCCAGCAGGAACCGTTTCAGGTGTACCAACAGCAATCTTATCAACTTTCGTTAAGTCTTCAAATGAGTGAATCTGTTTTTCATTTTTCTTAGGAACGATTAATACTAATTCGTTCGCTAAAAGATTCGTTCCTTGTTTTTTATCGATTAAATCTTTTTGAACTAGCTCATCAAACTTATCTTCTGCTGCTGAAAAGAAAAGATCAACAGGAGCACCTTCTAAAATTTGTTGTTGTAAAGCACCAGAGCCACCAAAGTTAAATGTGATTTTAATAGTATCGTGTTCATTTTCATAGGCTTTTTGAAGCTCTTCTAATGATTCTTGTAAACTAGCTGCTGCGGAAATCGTTAATTCAACTGGTTCGTTTGTTTTGTTGTTGCTTCCTTGGCTACCACAACCTGCTAATATGCCGACCAATAGTAACAATGAAGCTATTAAACTATAATACTTTTTCACTTTGATTATACTCCTTTTATAACTCGTTATAACAAGACATAACTAATTATAATTAGTTATGTCTAAAAAAGAAATACCAAATTGCTATAAACGTTCAAGATGTTAAAAATAGTATAATTACGTTACTATAGTAAGCAATAGAAGCAGAAGGGGAGATTTTTTACATGTCACATGAACATTCCTATACGATTGAAGAGGTGGCTCAATTATTAAAGGTTTCAAAATTAACGATCTACGATTTAGTGAAAAAGGGGGATTTACCTATTTTTCGTGTAGGTCGACAAATGCGTGTAGATAGAACCGATTTACAATTATATATCCAAAAGAGCAAGACAGGAGCAACTCCTACTGCCTCGACTACCCTTTTGACAAACAATAAAAAAATTATTATTAGCGGACAAGATTTAGCTTTAGACTTATTAGGAAAATATATAGAGAAAAAACAATCAAATAAAGTATTGCGCTCACATGAAGGTAGCTTTAATGGTGTCATGGCGCTGTATAATGGGGAATGTGATATTGCTAGTTTACATTTGTACGATGGTGATTCAGGGGATTATAATACACCTTATTTGAAAAAGATTTTTGTAAGTCACTCTTATGTTCTTCTCAATCTGATTTCACGTCGAGCGGGCTTTTATGTAAAAAAAGGAAATCCATTGCAAATTCAATCAATGGATGATTTTAAGAACAAATCACTAAAATTGATGAATCGTGAAAAAGGTTCAGGTGCTCGTACTTTCCTAGATGAACAATTACGCATTCATCACATATCTCCATCCTCAATTGAAGGGTATAACGATGAAGAAATGAGCCATATAGATGTAGCTTCTGCTGTCGCAAATGGGGATGCAGACATTGGGATAGGCATTGAAAAAATATCAAAGCTCATAGATGTTGACTTTATACCACTTGTTAGAGAACGTTATGATATTGTCCTATTAAAAACTCCTGAAAACCAACTGCTGATTGAATCGGTAAATGAGATTTTAAATTCACCAGATTTCCAATCAGAAGTAGTCGCATTAGGAGATTATGACGTCACTCAAATGGGACAAATTATATATGAAACACTTTAATAATGTATAGTGAGAAAAAAACTTGCCGAAAAGGCAAGTTTTTTTACATTGATCGGAATAGTTATAATAATATTTCTGTTTCCGCATCAAAAAATAATAGGTGTTGAGGCTGGAGAGAAAGTGTTTCTCCGATTTTAAAAGCATGTTGGCCACTCCATTTAATCGTCCATGTTTGATCGGCCAATCGGACAATGATATGCGTTTCATGTCCTAGCTGTTCAATATTTACTATAGGTAGATGTAAAACGTCTCCTTTTTGGAGATGCTCTGGCCGAACGCAGACTGATAATGGTGTATGTTGAGGTAAACGTGCACAAACATCGGTTGGAAGTTTCATTTTAAATTGATTTTCAATAATGAGCGTAGAATCTTCTAGAACCGCAGTTGCCATGTTTATAGTTGGCGAGCCTATAAAACTTGCGACAAATAGATTTTTTGGTTGATTATACAATTCTAGAGGTGTTCCAATTTGCTGAATACATCCATTATGTAAAACCATTATTCGATCCCCCATGGTCAGCGCTTCTGTTTGATCGTGGGTTACATAAATAGTTGTTAAGCCCAATTTTTTTTGTAGTTGTTTGATTTCTGTCCGCATTTGTGTTCGTAATTGTGCATCTAAATTGGATAAAGGCTCGTCCATCAGGCACAGCGGAGATTGGCTTACAATAGCACGTGCAAGTGCAACACGTTGCCGTTGACCTCCTGATAAAGCTTTAGGTTTTCGATGTAAATAATTAGTCAGCTTTAGCAGTTCAACACTTTCTTGCAAACGTTTCTGCTGCTCTTGTTTATGGACTCCCTTTCTTTTTAAACCAAATAAGATATTTTGTTCCACTGTTAGATGAGGGTATAGTGCATAATTTTGAAAAACCATTGATAGATTTCGTTCTTGAGGGGAAGCCATATTTAATGTTTCTCCATTTATTTGTATGGTGCCAGTCGTCATTTTATCTAAGCCGGCAATAAGGCGCAGAAGTGTACTTTTACCTGAACCAGACGGGCCTACTAATACAAAGAATTCGCCTTTTTCAATCGTTATATTAATATCTTTTAATACAGGTTTCTGGGAATTATATGCTTTTTTTACATCCGTTAGCTTAATAAAACTCATTTGTTAAACCTCGTTCCACATGATAACTAAAATAAAAGTCATTGTAACATATTCTTGTGGCACACATCGTGATAGAGATATTAACGCAGGACAAAATCTAAAAAAATGCTGAGTAGATCAAAGAGGATTCGGCAATCATGTTCTAGGTGATTCAACACTTGCGCTGAACATCTTCAAAGATAGTGACTAACTATTTTTGAAAGATCATCAATGTTCAATTAAGGGGATTTGTTGATCAAAAAGGGTTACTATACCACGTTAGTTGAGCTTATTTTAGTAACGGAGTAGGTAAGTTTGAGAATAGATATTAAAAAAATTTGCTTTTGCACTAGACAAACATGATTTCTTTTTATATACTATAATTAATAAAATCGTTTTCAAGAGAACAATAAATTCACATATTACAAAGAGTAATCGTGTTTTATTTGATGCTTTTTGTAATATGTGGATTTTCTTTTGGTAATATGATTTTAATTAATACAATTAATGGAGGTCATTCAAATGACACAAGGTACAGTAAAATGGTTTAACTCAGAAAAAGGTTTCGGTTTCATCGAAGTAGAAGGTGGAAATGACGTATTCGCTCACTTCTCAGCTATCCAAGGTGACGGCTTCAAAACTCTTGAAGAAGGTCAAAAAGTTGAATTTTCAGTAGAAGATGGTCAACGTGGACCTCAAGCTACAAACATCGTAAAACTTTAATTTTAATGATGTAACCATAAAAGAGGCATCCTTTCAGTAGGATGCCTCTTTTTTATGCAAAAAAGGATGTGATGTAATGGAAAAGTAGTTAGTACATCCTGTTTTTACTCCATCTCACAATTCAACTCATCAAACATTCATTTAATTTCTATTCCATTAACAAAAAAAGAATGCAAAATAGCGTATTAATATAGCTAAAAATGGAACTTAATTCCTGTTCAATCGTATACAGAGTAAGGAGTATACAATTTAAGGAGGAGGGTTTATATGCGTAGTGAAAATTTAATTATTACGATAGTGGTATTTATTGTAGAAGTTTTAATTACGTATTTTATTGCTTCATTTTTCTCCGTAAGGTTTATCGAGGTAATGTTTTTCACTGGTATAGCTTTTGCTGGGGGCACTTTTTACTTTTCGAGTAGTGGAGGAGCTATGACTAGGTTATTTGCATCTCAAGCTAGTGGGCAAACAGGCATAATTCAGAAAAGGGAACGGTTCACTTATCAAATAGGTCCGATATTTATTGCTTCAGTCATCTTCTTTTTAATTGGTTTAGTTTTCTTTCTCCTATTAGTTTGGGGAATAATTCCTCCTGAATCCTGATTTATTAATGCTATCGGGTGTTCTACCTACCCTAAATACTTATGAAATTACCTGTAGACAAAGTTACGTGCGGCTTTGTCTACAGACGCTATTATAAAGATTAATCGCTTAGCATTGCTTTTAATGTTCGTTTTTGCCAGCCTAGCTTGAAGTATGCGTATTGTAATACAAAATGTACACAGAAGGCAGTAGGGTAAGCTAACCAAACGCCATTTAGCTCGAATGTAGTGTAGTGCGATAAAATAAACGCCAATGGCACCTCGACTACCCAAATCGCGATGACTAGGAAAATTGTAGGCCATAAGACAACACCTGTAGCTCGCATTGTAGCTGAAACGGTTTGTGTATGCCCAAAAATTAAATAGCTCCAAAATGCAATATATAAATAATCCTTTGCGATCAGGACCGTATCTTGTTTATCAATAAAGAAAGATAAAATAGGCTCTGCAAATAAATACATAATTAAAATAATAGCGCCGCCTAAAGTATAGTTAATAAGCACACCTAATTGACGAATTTTTTTAATCATTTCTGTAGAGTTAGCCCCTAAAGCTTGCGCCACAAATACAGATGTCGCAATCGCGATACTCATCGCAGGCACTTGTGCATAGCTAGCGACCTGATTGACAACACCGTAAGCGGCAGTAGCATCAGAGCCGTAAACATTAACGAAGCCAATGACAGCAATTTCTGCTACAGAGATCGCAACCATACTAATGCTTGCTGGAATGGCTAACTTTAATAATGAAGCTAAAATATCCTTCTTTAATTTAAAATGCTGTAAAATCGATTTGTCTAAGCGCAAAATATGCTTTGTTCTATGCAAGTAGGCAAATAATAATAACATCGTCACCAGATTGGATAAAACAGAGGCATAAGCAGCGCCGTTTAAGCCAAACTCAGGCAGACCAAGCCAGCCAAAAACTAAAGGTGGTAGGAATGCGATATTTAAAATAACACTTGTGACTAAAAATAAAAAGGGTGTTTTAGAGTCGCCTACACCACGCATAAAGGTTGTGTACACCATATACCAAAACATAATTGGTAGTGTGAAAAATAAAATTTGAGCATAACTAATACTCATATCTAAAATGTTTGCAGGAGTTTGCATAAAGCGTAAAATCCACTCAATGAAAAAGCCACCAAAAATTGCGACGACAATTGATAAAATCGTCGTAAAGGCTAGGGTTACCCCAACAACCTCCTTCATCTTCTCATGATTGCCAGCTCCATATGTTTGCCCTACTAAAATCGAGCTACCTGAGCCAATCCCAATAGCAAACGCCATTAAAAAGAAGAAGAACGGGAAAAATGCTGAAATCGCCGCTAGCGCATCGACCCCTAAATTGCGCCCAACTATAAACATGCCAAAGACTTGCCCTAATGATTGCAACACATTCGCTAGCATTACAGGGATTAAAAAGTTAAAAAAAGCTTTCTGTAGCTTTTTATCATCATGTAAAATTTGTTGGTCCATTTTTTTTGCCCTCCTGGGTTTTAATAACCCATTTCCTTTAAAATATGTGATAGCGTGCGCAGGCGTTCGCCAATTAGTTCACCATCCGCACTTAATGCTTGATTAAAGAGCTGAATGTCCTCATTAATTTGTTCATTTTCCGTACATACTTCCACGGTCATTGCATCCCCTTGTAAGCCAACACGCTTAATAATAGGATTTTCTTCATCATATAAATTATCGTAGCGATAAGCTTCCTTAAAATAAAGCTGAGACTCACAAACTAAAATAGCTAGGTCAAGTACGCGATGAAGCGGTAGTTCCTCCGATTGACGTGACCATTTACCACCTGTATGGCGCCACACTTTAGCCGAAATATCAACCTTGCCTCTGTCATTCCATTGAGCTAAGCCAAGTGAAAGCCCCTGTGCGTCTGTATGATAAGCAGTGCGCCCATCAATATCGGCATAATTCTCAGCAACAATAACAGGTTTATGCTTTAAATGTGTAGGTATTTTCATCAATTGCAACCCCTTTTTTGTTCAAAAATTTAGTAATTTAGTAAATTACTGCATCAGTAAATATAACATTGGACAAATTCGGAGGTCAATTTTTATATGGAAATTTTTTCGTAACATGGATCGCATAAACAAACCAGTTATAAAAGGAAAACATCAAGATGATCTTCGCAATATTAATATGGAAATCACTACGGATTTGTTAGAAAAATTTTTCCGCAGCTGAAAAATGTCATCTTGCCAGATTGTATTGAATAAAAGAGGAGATAGACACTACGTTCTATAGAGAGTAGACTGAGTTAATAAAATTGGATAAAATGGTAAATAATCGGTTGGTCATTGAAAGTTGTGGGTGCCATTTGTTGAATGAAGTGGAGACCGGGCGACTCCTTGGGGGCAGCAATAGGGGAACGAAAGCTAAAAGCATCACGTTCTGTGATAACGCCTTCGTGACCAACATCGCTGCCGCGTCGCTTTCGCACAGAAAACATTTGTTGGCACAAGCGGCTCGGACGCTCCTAGGAAAGTGCGCAGTTGGAACGGAGATCAACCACACGTAATGGTGATGATCCAATTAATTTATATAGTGGAGAATAAAAAACGAATGAAGGAGGTCGAACGAATGATGATCCAATCTACAAATAATAATTACATAGATACTATTAAAAAAGATGAACTAAATAGACTATCGCCAGATTTATTTTTAGATAAAAATAAACAGAGCAAAGCAAAATACGAAATTAAAAAGGAAGGTGGCTATATTCGTCATTATGTCACAAAATTAAATGGTGAAAGAGTAATGATTAAAGAAACCAAATTACCAAAGGGACATGACTCAGATCAAAGCACAGGCGAGATGCCCGATGTTTTGATAGATAACTTATTAAAACAATTTATAAAAATAGTAGATCATCAAAAATCTAATGAATTATTAAAAACAGGATTGACTGGTCAGAAAGCCAAAGAAAAATTAATAGTAGCTTATCAAAATTCAATCTAGGTACGTTTGAAGAAAAATGATATTTAAAGGGGTAATATAGGTGATCACTTATGCAGTTTAAAAAGCGTTTAGGTTTATATTTCTCAGCTTTGTTAATCGTGTTACTTGTTGGAATTGTTTTGAAAAATGTATTCCTAAAAGAAGTAGCAGTTAACCCAATAGTAGGAAATGAAGATGGAACAAAACAGCTAGTTTATGATGCAAAGTTAACACGATTAGACGAATCAACAACAACATTTAAAGAATACAATGGAAAGGTCTTAATCGTTAACGTTTGGGCATCTTGGTGTGGGCCTTGTCAAGAAGAGGCTCCTGAATTAAGGGATTTTTATAATAATAAATCTGAAAATGTTGAGCTGTTAGCGATTAATGCAACTTCTCATGATAGTAGTGAAAAGGCTATGGAATTTCAAGATACATACAACTTGAATTTCCCTATATTTCTTGATTTAGATGGTACACTTCAAAAATCATTTGAAATAGTGGCTTATCCAACAACTTTGATTTTTGATTCTAAAGGTATATTAAAGTACACGATAAAGGGATCGATTAATCAAAAAGAATTAAATGATTATATTGATAAACTTTACTAATTTGTAAACGCACAGCTCCTTGCCGATTCCAGACGCGATTATGCCGAGGCGTAATTGATAGGTGGAATTTTTAAATAATTATGCAAGAAAAGAGGGGATATTATTATGTATCAGACTTTAAATGGTTTTTTAAAGTCTTGGGAGTTCGAAGCAAATTGTACACAGAAGTTATTGAATAATCTAACTGATGAATCACTTAAGCAGGAAATAACGTCTGAAAATTGGACTTTAGGACGTATTGCTTGGCATACGGTTGCTGCAATTCGCATTATTACTTTAAATACAAATTTAACATTTGAAGCTCCAACTAAAGATTATCCTGTTCCTACTTCAGCACAATTTATTGCAGAGAGCTATTCTCAAGCTAATAATGCGTTTGTGCAAGCGGTAAAAACAAATTGGACCGATCAAACCCTTCGTGAGCACATCCAATTTTTCGGTCAAGAAATGCAAATCGGTATACTGTTAATGTTTTTGATTCAACATCAGAATCACCATCGAGGACAAATGACGGTTCTTATGCGGCAGGCGGGATTAACTGTTCCCGGCATTTATGGTCCGGCTAAAGAGGAATGGGCAAATTTCGGTATGGAAGCTCCAGAAATGTAAAATGAATGAGGGTGAGGAAATTGTGAAAATAGCCGTTATATCAGATATTCATGGAAACAAAGATGCATTAAAAGCAGTGTTAGAGGATATAAAATATAGAAATATCGATAAGGTTTATAATTTAGGCGACACTCTTTATGGACCATTATTCCCGTTAGAAACATATGAATTGATAATGAGTACAAATATTAAAAGTATAAGTGGGAATTGTGATCGGATATTATTGCAATCTTCATCGGAAAATCCAACCGTTCAAAATGTAGTAGACATGCTCAAGGAAGAACATAAAAGCTGGTTAATTAACCTGCCATTTTCGATTCAGACAGATGACTTTTACTTTTGTCATGCATCACCGGAAAATGATGAGCTATATATGTTGAATGACATTAAGCCAAATGGTGTTACATTAAAAAAGACAGAAGAAATAATGTATTTAGTAAAAGATATCCCTCAACATATTATTTTTTGTGGTCACTCCCATTTACCAACGATTGTTTATTTACCTAATAACAAAATCATTATTAATCCAGGCAGTGTCGGTTTGCCAGCCTATGAAGAAGTTGAACCGTTCTATTATAAGATTGAATCAGGCACCCCATTTGCAAATTATACAGTTGTAGAAAAACGGAATGTTGAATGGATTATTGAACAGGTAAGCATCCCTTATGATACTACGGAAGTGATTAAACAAAGCGAAGGTCAAAATAGATCTGATTGGGCCAGAGCATTAAAATGTGGAAGAGTTTAAAGTGAGTAAAAGGACTTGTTGGTAAATCAAAAAACAAGTCCTATTTTCAATCAACTTAAATACTGTCGTGAGCTTTACAACACGCTATATTTTTTTATGCTCAAACAAAAAAGTAAGACTTTCTCGTATAGAAAGTCTTACAAAATACTTCTTACATTTACACCCTTACAGGAATTGCTTCTGTAAGTTTAGGAGGTATTAAGTCCTTTGGAATCAATGCTTCATATGTTTTCCCGTCGAGGCGTTGTTTCAGCTCTTCTTTTGCTTTTTCGATTAACGTCGGATTTTCTAGTGTAGAAATCGCTGTGCAAGCAATAGCTTTACCTGCAAGAAGTGTCGCTTGATGTGCATATGCTGACTTTCCTTGTGCGACAACCTGCCATGTGTGGAATGGTGTACCAAATGCCCAAGTAGCTGTCGAGCATTGTGCGGTTGGTACATTCCAGCTGACATCGGCAACATCTGTTGAGCCTCCCATGAAAAATGGCTCCTCTGGAAGTGGTGTAATGAAATCTATGATTGGTCTTTTATCCAATTGCTGCGTAACTTCTTTGCCTACCTGTAAAGCTGCTACATGTTTCTCTTCTTCTGAAAGTGTATCGTATATTTTCTGTGCAAAATGAATATCTTCCTCAGTCAGTTTAACCTTGCTTAAATCCTGCATATGTTGATACATGACTTCCTCTAATGTTTTGTTTGGAATTAAGTTATGACAAGAGCCGACAATTTGCTCTTCTACTGTAGTTTCCGTCATAATTGCTGCACCTTTTGCACAATTAAGGACGCGATGATATAAATCTTTTACTTGATATGGCTTTGGTGCTCGAATAAGATAAGTTACTTCTGCTTCTGCTTGTACAACATTTGGTGCAATTCCACCTGTGTTCGTGACAGCATAATGAATTCTTGCTTCATCCACGGTGTGTTCTCTTAAATAGTTAACGCCAACATTCATTAGTTCTACAGCATCTAGCGCACTTCTTCCGAGATGTGGTGAAGCAGCTGCGTGCGAACTACGACCTTTAAATTTAAAAGTAGCGTTAATAACAGCATTTGCTCGTGCATGTAAGACTATATTAACCGTTCCAGGATGCCAAGAAAGTGCAATATCTATATCCTTAAAATAACCGTCTCTTGCTAGAAATGTTTTGCCATAGCCACTTTCTTCTGCGGGACATCCGAAATATTTCACCGTTCCAGATAGGCTATTTTCTTTTAAGTAATCTTTAACAGCAATTGCGCCTGCCAATGCACCGACACCTAGTAAGTTATGTCCACAGCCATGTCCATTACCATTTGGTGTGATTGGGTCATATTCAATATTATCAGCACGTTGACTTAGACCAGCTAATGCATCATATTCTCCAAGTATTGCAATCACAGGTTTCCCGCTACCAAATGTTCCGATGAACCCAGTCTCTAGGTTTGCAACCCCTCGCTCAACGTTGAATCCTTCACTCGTTAAGGTCTCACATAATAAATTTGCGGAGTTCATTTCTTCAAATCTTATCTCTGCAAACTCCCAAATTTTATCACTCACTTGTTTGTATAGTTCACTCTTTTCATCAACTAAATTTGCAATTTTATCCGTGAATTTCATTTTTTCAGCTCCTCAATCTATTAATTCATTGGTAGAATGGATGGCAACAGTTTGTTTGTTCTGTTTAATCATAAATAACGACACAGCACACACAATGGTAAAACAAATAAGCATCGTAAATGCTGCATTATAGGACCCTCCGAAAGCCTCAACTAAAAATCCAATTAACATAGGTGTTAATACGCCTGCAAACTGTGCGCCTGTATTAATAAAGCCATTCGCTGTTCCTACAATTCCTTCTGGAAGCGTTTTCAGTGGAACGGTTGTAATTAAAATAATATTAAATGACAGCATGACTGTTACAACGCACTGACAAAGAGTAAATATTAGCATATTTGATGCGGTTGCCATTAATAAAAGAAAGGCTCCTGCTACGAGTGCGAATATACCAGCAACTATTTTATCTTTCCTTTGTGACATTTTATCTAAAATATAGCCGCTACATAGCATAGCGAATATGCCTACAAAAGGGGGGATCGCCGAATAGATTCCGACCGCTGTTAAATCTAAACCTTTTACCTTCGATAAATACATAGGCATCCAAGACATTAATCCCCAGTTTACAGCGTAAATACTAAAATAAGAAATAAATAATTGCCATATCATCGGTGTCCTCAAAACATCTTTTAAAGGTGTTTTTGTTTGAGGAATTTGTTCATTTTGTACCGAATTTGAAGTTTTCCGCTCTTTCACGAAGAAAACGAAACACATTGTCACGAGCACACCGATTGCACCTACATTGTAAAAAATCGCTCGCCAGCCCATTTGCTTCATCAGAAATGTTCCTACAATAGGTGCAACAACCCCCATTACTGAGCCTGATATTAACATAAACGACATAGCTTTACTGCGCTCGTTCTTAGGAAACCAATTGACAATTCCTTTTGATGCAGCAGGGAAATAACTTCCTTCCCCGACTCCGAAAAGAAATCGAATGATAATTAGAGAAATAAATGACCATGCTACGCCAGTTAGAACTGTAAAAATCGACCACACTAAAATGGTAATGACAAGTACTTTTCTATAACCAAAGCGATCCGCAAGCCATCCTCCTGGAATTTGCATTAAAGCATATCCAGCAAAAAAGCTACTTAACACTATTCCTGTTAATGAATCAGTGAGGCTTAGCTCTTTAGAAATATCAAGAATAGCAAAATTTATGATAAAACGATCGAAGTTCCCTAATGACCAACCTAAAAACAACATGGCAATAACGACATACTTCATATTTTGCGATCTTGTTGCTTTCACCATTTTCCCCCTCCTCTGTGCTATCTAGGTTTGTGTATAATGCAAAGTATAAAAAAATCGGACTTTTCAGACAATGTGTATTTCCATATAATATAGTTATTAAATATAGATACTTACACATTAAATAGAGGAGAAACGTAATGACAAATAAGAAAAGACTAAAACAGTTTTTCATAGAAACATGTAACCTTACACATTTTCAGCTATGGCAGAACATCCATGACGATCATTTCTCTCTTGTTATTTCTGAAGAGATGGAAGCACATTTGCCAGCTCCTTATTGCTATACAAAAGTGGAAAAGGAGTGGCGAACTTCTGATTATACCGACTATTATTATTACCTTCAGGAAAAGTGCATTTTTGTTATTCGATTAAAGACAAATTGTTCCCTTTCGTTAGCAGAAGAACACGCTTTAAATACATTGCTGCATGCATATTATTCGGAGACAATGTTAAAAAAAGAGCAATTTATTAGAAAAAAAATGATGGAAAGTATTCGGGAGATTTCTATTTTAAATGATATAAATACCTTACTGACAAAAATTCTAGAAAATGCTCTTTCGGTTATTCCGTCAGCAGATATTGGTGTTCTTTGGATGTACGAAGAAGAAGAAGATGCACTTATACCAAAAGCGTGGGCAGGGGGACCTGGTGAGGAAATTAAGAATATGAGATTGAAAGTAGGGGAAGGAATTATAGGGAAAACTTTCAAAGAAAATCAATCCATGATTCTGACTTCTTATATGGATGTCCTAAAGGCATCTTCCTCAGTGTCAGAGAAGAATTTAAGTCATTTATTAAACGCTTATAAGTTTGAAAATTTGCAATCAGTCATCTCTGTTCCTATTTCTGTAGAGGAACAAATATTATGTGTGCTAATCATTTATCAAAATGGGGAAACCCCACTTTTAACAATAGAAGATAAACAACTTTTAGAAAGCTTTTCCGACCAAGTATCCATTGCACTGATGAATTCAAAGCTGTATGAAAATTTAAAGCTACAAAATGAATTACTACTTCAACGCGATCAAATTCATCAAAACTTAATGAAGCTTTCTCTTCAAAACACAGGCATGCAAGTAATTGCAAATGAAATACGGAAAATGATAAAACATCGACTTGTTATTGTAGATTTAACAGATGATGCAATTTTTGCAAGCCCTAGGCAGTGGATCTCTTTTGCCGATATAATGCGCATCATTAGAATTGAAAATTCACCTGCATTTTACACTTTTGACATAGACGGAGAAATGGTTGATGGTTATGTACAACCTATCGTTGGAGTTGGTCAAATACTTGGTGTACTGCTGATTGGGACTAATGAACGTGAACTTTTGCCCATAAACAAATTAATTATTGAACAAGCAAGCTCAATTATAGCGTTAGAAATGATAAGGAAACAAACAATTGTGGATTCTTTTTATAAGAAAATACATGATCTTTTCCATGAATTTTTAATGTGTAAAGATCATGTATTGCTTACGAAGAAAGCAGAAGAACTAGGCATCCATTTGAATTCCTATAATGCTGTGATAGTAATCCAATTATCAACGAGCTCTGACATTCAAGTGATGGACATGCAAGTACATTTTTTGATTGGAGAGATCAAAAAGCATTTTCAACAACATGCGCCTATCGTTTTTGGCTTTGGTAACAAGATAACGGTGTTATGCCAATTTAAGCGACAAGGAAATGAGATACAGAATCTTGTACAGCAAATGCAGAGCAATTGGCAGAAAACAAAAAATAATTTAATAAAAATCGGCATTGGTTCAATGTACCAAGGGCTTGAAAATATACAGAAAAGCTACCATGAAGCGGATAAAGCCTTATCATTTTTAATTACGCGACAACGCTGGGGGATTATGCACTATCAAGAAATCGGTGTGAATCGATTGTTTATACATCAAACACAAGATGAGCTACTCAGTTTTGTTAATGAAATATTTCTACCTTTAGAAAATGCTAAAAACCAACTAGAAGAAACCTTATTAGTCTATTTAGAACAAAATGCTTCAGCAGGCGAGACCGCGAAACAACTACATATTCATGTTAATACATTGTACCAACGACTAAAGAAAATAGAAGAAATACTTAACATTTCCTTTAATAGTCCCGAAGATGTTCTAAAGTTGCAACTTGCTAGATATTTAAGGGGAATGGTTTATTAATATTATTTTTAATGTATAAAGATATAGATTACCAAAAAGGGCTCATCACCAAAAGTTGTGGATGACAATTGTTAAAACGTATGCCATATAGTTTGATTGGAGAGGAGATTGGGAGACCCTGTAGCGAAGCAGGGAAAGGGGAACGAAGGCTAAAAGCATCATGTTCTGTAATAACGTCCTCGTGTCCAACTCCCTGTCTCTGTCTGCTCCGTTAGTATTCCGCTTTCGCACAAAAAACATCTATTGCCCGCTACCCAGGCAGAACTGAAATCAACCACACATTATGGTGAGACGCAAAAAAAAGAGACTTCCCCTAAACTAGGAGAGTCTCATTCTCATACATTTAACTTCTTTCAGCAAAAGTCTCCCTACCTCTATAGGTGGTGAGATGAATTCAGTTTTAAGTCACTTTGCAGCGGGTGTCCAAACATCCGCTGAAATAGAGGAACTCAGTCTAAGATCGCCACGTCCTGTGGCAACGACTGAGTGACCAACATCATGCTGTTGCTGACGCTTCGCTTTCGCACAGACAAAACCTTTTGCTGACGCTGCGTTAGCACTACGCTTTCGCGCAAAAAACATCTGTTGGCCCAAAGCCTCCGGCGGATGTCAGGGAATCGGAAAGGAGTTCAATATAGGATGTTAGCCTAAAAACATCGCATCCATGCGATAACGGCTAACTGACCTGCATCGGTAAAAACGCCACGTCCTGTGGCATTACCGAAATGACCGACATCGTGTCGGCCCTCGTGCAGGCCTAAGTACAAAGCCGATTCTGGACGCAATTATGCCGAGCCATAATTGATTTACAGTTCTTCCTGGAAATAAATCTTATAAAACTTTCGATTTGTAGATTCATCGTAACCTACTTCAATTAGTTCATCTACTCGCTCGATATCCTGTACGTTTACCTGGATTTCAATATTGGAATCGAGTTTAATTTTACGTTTATATTTTTTCTCAGCCTTTTCAAGTGCGCTCTCAGAAATAACGGTTTCATAAGGTTTTACCGAATTGATAATAATATCTTTTTGTGTTGGCTCTGCATTTTCAAACACCGTTTCAATATAATTATTTACTTGAAAATCATCTTCATTTCTAAAATAATCAAGCGTTTTATTTAAAAAACCCAGCTTTTCAGTGTTTGTAAAGCTTTCTTCTTTTAAAATATATTTTTTGCATTCTGTTAATGCTAAATTCGTTTTATAATAATGTTCATCTGCAGCTTTAATCTTTAAAAATCGTTCTTGCCAGTAGATAACATCTTCTTTCCTTTTCGTTTTCATAAAGACAGCAGGTGCCTGTTCCGGCCCCATATCTATTATAATGGCCATGTTATTGACTTTCTTTACATTAATGCCATCGATACCATTGATAACCATTTTGTTTTGATCGTTTTTTACGTCTAAAAACATTTCTTTTTCATCAATTTTAACGATGGCGATTATTTTTTTAGCTTCTGTAGATAGGAAACAATTGTCAAATAATCCAATAAACAATTCGCCGCTTTTAATGTTAGGGTGCTGAGATACACTATGTAAGTGTTTAGCAATGTTTATTGATTGTTCAAGGAAACTATTTTCCTGATCAAAAATTGCCCTCGCATATGTGTACACCTCATTTAACCCAATATCTGTTTCATGAAAAAATTCGAATTGCTGCTCCAAATCAATTTTGCTAAACGCTAGCTGTGTAAAAGCTGCCTCTAGCATGACCTCTGGCTGTGATAATGATTCCTCACCTAACACGAGTGTATCGTCAATAAAATGTATAATATATTGAGCTAACTTACTTTCACTTACTTCTAGCATGTTTTCCACCTTCTAAAATTTCATTGTAGATAATATACCATAACATATCCCCCGCAACATTTTCATGTAATTAATTTTTACAAATAATAAAACAAAAAAGAGCAGTGAATACATGCATTTAAGAGATTCTTTGGCACATTTGCTATATCATCGGCGGTAGCTGAAGTATACTGGAATTAAACGGAAATGTGCATGGGGAATTTCACGAAGAGAAGAGGCATTAATATGATCTATAACATTAAACCAATAGCTGTAGTGAGCAATAGTCGGAAAATGATTGAAGACGACAATTGGGGTGACGTCATTTCTACTATTAAATTGACAAAGGATATTCATGAATCTTCTTTAAAAGGGATTGATGATTTTTCTCATTTAGAAATAATTTTTTATTTTGATAAAGTTGTAGATGAGAAAATTCAATATGAAGCGAGACATCCAAGAAATAATAAGGATTATCCGAAAGTTGGTATTTTCGCTCAGAGAGGTAAAAATAGACCTAATAAAATAGGGGTAACGGTTGTAGAATTACTAGAATTAAAGGAAAGAATTATAATCGTTAGAGGCCTCGATGCTATTGATGGAACACCAATTATTGATATAAAACCTGTCATGAAAGAGTTTTTACCAAAAGGTGAATTAAAACAGCCAATTTGGGCAACTGATTTAATGAAGGATTATTGGGACTAGTATATGTTCACAAAAGAAATGACGATTTTAATTCAATTGAAGGAGTAAACAATATGTTTTTAAATCTACAGATTGAAACCGAAAGGCTAATCATTCGCCCATATGCTTTAACTGATTTGGATGATTTATATGCAGTCGTTTCTGAGCCTGATTTTTATCAATTTATCCCAGAGGATGTACCTAGTCGAGATGATATTCAGCGGATAATAGAGTGGTCCATTCGATGTAACGAAAAAAATACGCTTACCGAAATACATAAATTGAATCTAGCCATAGTAGATAAGAAAAGGCAAACGTTAATTGGCTATTGTGGCCTTGGTCCAGATGATGTAAAAGAAACTGAGGTCGAATTATATTATGGTATTTCGAAAGCTTATAGAGGGCAGGGAATAGCGTATGAAGCTGCACAAGCCTTACTGAAATATGCATTTAATAAGATCGGTTTACTGAAGGTTATTGCAGTTGTTCATCCTGAAAACGTGGCATCTTTACGAATTGTAGATAAACTAGGTATGAACTATGACTATACGTATAACAATCTTAATCCAGAACTGAAGGATTTTGAAGGATTACGCCATTATTCTATAGAGGCTAAGGCATATTAAATGCAGTGAAATGGTCAAGGGATTTTTTGCGAATGTTGTTAAGCTTAAATGAGGCCGATTTCAGTGAGTGAAGTGATTCGTTCATTTGCGGAGAGACTCGTCTAATATGCTAATGTGATGTTTTACCAAAAGTAAAAGGAATCTGCGTACATTAAAGTAGGCAGATTCCTTTTTTGTGTTTATTATTGTGCGATAGATTGTGCGTTATCGATAATTTCTTGTGGAATGTCGATTGTTTTTAGGTGGTTGAAATCAGTGTATGTCACAACTGATTTTGTTTTCATTGATAGTTCTTGATCTTCAACTTTCATTTTTAAATCGAAATTCATATCCATTTTATTTGTATCGAAAGTCTTTTTATCGATTTGTAAAATGTAGTGTATTTTATCGATTGTTAAGTTATCAAGTGGATTATTTTCAAGACCCATATCTTTCATTGATTTGTTAATTTCAGAATCGATAAGTTCTTTAAATTTATCGCCTTTAGCGTCTAAAGTTAAGACATATGCATCATCTGTTTGCTCGAATTTGAAATCTTTAATAAAGTCTTTAAGCTGCTCTAATTGTGCCTTAGCGTTAGCAGATGATGCATTTTGTTCTAACATTGTATCTAATTGCTCATCTGGCAATTTAAACCAATTGTCAGATGCTGTATCCTTCATGAAAAAGCCTTGATCCTTCTTCATGTACATATCAATCGGCATTTCAGAAGTTGTTTCGCCTTCATTAGCCATATCTGGCATTGTCATTGAACCTGATAAATGCATAGCGATTGGATCAGTAACTAAATCCATATCCATTTTGGAATCGATGGAAAACTCCATAGATTGTTCGCCTGATCCAACTTTGGATTCTTGAGTCATCTCCATTTTTGCACTCGAGCTTTTAATATCTGCTTGGCGCTCTACCGCCTTTTCATACACTTCCTCTAAAGTGAGTTTACTTGTTTTAGTTGTTTCTTTTGTTGGGGTAGCGCTACTGTTACATGCTGCTAGTGTTAATGCTAGTGCTCCAACACTTAAAACTTTAAAAAATTTGTTCATTACTTTCATCTCCTATTCTGGGTAAAAACAATATCTACTAGTATACATGACTATAAAAGGAAAAGTTTCATTATTTTTTAAAAATTACTAATTCAATATTAAAATAATAGTAAATGCCCAACATATGCCTCTGTTTATAAGCCTTCCTTCTATCCTAAGTCGCAAGAGAAGTGGTTCTTGAATAATAATTGAAGGGTAAAGCAATCTCTTGTTATTTATGATGTAAAAAGTAGATTTATGCCATATATTCTTTTTTTAAAAAATAAAATGGAAAGGCGCTAAGACAATAAGCGATCATTAGTGGATTAGTTATTGAATAGAGGATTCTAATGTGTTTAGGAGAGCATGACGAGCAAGAAAAGCCTATTGTAAATTGAAGGTCTTCAAATTCATCGTGTAGGCCCTCATGTTGTTGCTGTCGCTTCGCTTTCGCACTAAAAACATCTGTAGGCCTAAACACAACGCTAATTCCGGACGCAATTAAACCGAGGCGAAATTAAGCAGATATGTACCTGCTATGGTTGTAAATAAGTAAGAGAGGGGGGAGAAGGATTGGTATTTTGAGTTGAGTGTGCTTTGGCGTTGAAAAAATAGAATGACAAAAAGAAAGAGCCGAGAAAATGATACCATTTTCTCGGCTCTGTTTATCAATTATAGCCCCAGATCATTGCGAATAATGTACCAATGATTGTGACAACACCTACGAATACTGAATATAAAATCGTTGTATATAACGTTTTCTTGTCTTCAGATTCACCGATGTGCATGAATAATACTAATTGTACAGTTGCTTGTGCAAGAGCAGTCACTAGTAAAATACCAAATGCCATGTTAAGTGACATATCAAATTTAACAACAGCTAAAGCTACAAGTGTTAGTAATAGTGAGAAGCCGAAGCCCATCACATGTTGTTTTGGGAATAATTCCTTCATCAGCTAATCAGTCCTTTCAAGTAGACGAAGCTGAAGATGAAAATCCAAACAACGTCTAGGAAGTGCCAGTACAGTGAGAAGATGAACGCTTTGTTAGCCGTTTGTGGGTTTAAACCACGGCTCGCTACTTGGATTAAAATTGCAACGCCCCAGAAGAAACCGAATGTTACGTGGGCACCGTGCGTACCAAGTAAAGTCATTAATGCAGATAAGAATGCACTTGTTTGAATTGTTGCACCTTCATCAACATATGTGACAAATTCATCGATCTCAATGCCTAAGAAGCCAAGACCTAATAGAAGTGTGATGATGAAAAATGCCATCATCGCTTTTTTATTGCCAATGCGCATTGCATGAACACCAAGACCAATTGTGAAACTACTTGTTAGTAATAAGAATGTTTCCCATAATACTGGTGTTAATTCAAAAATTTCAGCGCCACTTGGGCCACTACCTGTACGTGTATTAAGAGTGAAATACACTGTGAATAGTGTGGCGAATAATACGATTTCGGCGCCAAGGAAAATCCAGAAACCGAAAATTTTCAGGCGATTTTCCTCTGTACTATATTCTAATGGAAGTGAAGAATCGATTTTCATATTATTTATCACCTCTCAAGCTTTTCTCAGTTGCCATAACTTCTTCAACTGAAATGTATCGACCATGATCTTTTTCAAATGAACGATGAATCATAAAGCCAAATACACCAATCATACTAACGATTGCTGGAATCCATAGATTGAATACAGCGAAGAATGCTGCAAGGAAGAAGAATCCACTCATCCAGAATGGTGTGCCAGTGTTGTTAGGCATGTGAATTTTTTCGATTTTACCTGCTGTAATATCGCGACCTTCTTTTTTCGCGAACCAGAATTCATCTAAACGTGTAACAGTTGGAACTACTGCAAAGTTATATTCTGGTACTGGAGAATGAGTAGCCCATTCTAGCGTACGACCATCCCAAACATCTGCTTTTTCATTACGTGGCATATGTTTCCAGCTGTAGTAAATGTTATATACGATTAACGCAAAGCCGACAGCAAGACCAATACCACCGATGAACGATAGCATGTTCAATGGACCGTAGCCAGTTGACTCAGAGTAAGTGTACATACGACGAGCGTAACCATCTAAACCTAAAATGAATAGAGGGAAGAATGTTACGTTAAAGCATACTGCGATAAACCAGAAAGCAGCTTTACCTAGTTTTTCATTTAAACGGAAACCGAACATTTTTGGCCACCAGTAGTGGTAACCTGCAAGTACACCGAATACTGTACCTGGAATTAATACATAGTGGAAGTGGGCAACTAAGAACATCGTATTATGATATTGATAGTCAGCACTTGCCATTGCAAGCATTACCCCTGTAACCCCACCAATTGTGAAGATAGGAATAAAGCCAAGAGCATAAAGCATAGGAGTTGTAAATTGAATTTTACCGTGTCTCATTGTGAGCAACCAGTTAAATATTTTAACCCCTGTTGGAACAGCGATTGCCATTGTAGTAATAGAGAATACGCTGTTTACCATTACACCGTGACCCATTGTATAGAAGTGGTGGGCCCATACTAAGAATGATAGTAACGAAATAACGACCATACTCATAACCATTGATTTATAGCCGTATAAGTTTTTACGTGCAAATGTTGCAATGATTTCAGAGAAGATACCGAAAGCAGGTAGGATAACGATATAAACCTCAGGATGTCCCCAAACCCAGAATAGGTTGGCCCAAAGCATATCCATACCACCATTTTGCATTGCAAAGAATTGTGTACCAAATTGACGGTCTAACATCATTAATGCAAGTGCAACAGTTAACACTGGGAATGCAAATACGATAATAACGTTTGTAATTAAAATTGACCAAGTGAACATTGGCATTTTCATTAATGTCATACCAGGTGCACGCATTTTAATGATTGTTGCGATGAAGTTAACACCAGTCATTAACGTACCAATCCCTGATAATTGTAAAGCTAAAGAATAGTAGTTGCCCCCAACAGATGGACTAAATTCTGTCCCAGATAGTGGGAAGTAAGCTGTCCAACCAGCATCAGGTGAACCACCAATGATAAATGATAGGTTTAGTAAACCGCAACCAGCTGCAAATAACCAGAAGCTGACTGCATTTAGACGTGGGAAGGCAACGTCACGTGCACCAATTTGTAGTGGGATAACAACGTTCATTAAACCAATTACGAATGGCATAGCCATGAATAAAATCATTATTAAACCGTGTGTTGTGAAAATCTCATTATAGTGTTGTGCATCAAGAAGTCCGTTATCAGGAACTGCCGTTTGTGCACGCATTAATAGTGCATCGATACCGCCGCGGAATAGCATCAAAAGTGCTGTAGCGATATACATAATACCGATTTTTTTATGGTCAACAGTTGATAGCCAGTTTTTGTAGAAATAGCCCCATTTTTTGAAATACGTAAGGCCAGCTACGATAACCACTGCTCCAACTACGATACTAATAGCTGCCGCTAAAATCATCGGTTCTTGCATAGGATGGAATACTTCTTCCATACTCATTGGATGCGCTCCTTTCAGGTGTAAAAATTAATGTGAATGTGTTTCTTCAGTATTTTTCTCTGAATCAGAATGATTCCCATGTTCCATTTTAGAGTGATCCATTTCTTTTTCAGACATGTTCATATCACTATGATCCATGTCGCCCATTTTCATGTGTTCACTGTGTTCCATTGGAGCAGGACTAAATTCTAAGTGTGTAGATGAATAGCTTGAACGACCAACGTGTTCTGCTTTTAATAGTTCATCAAATTTTTCTTCTGTTAATGGTTTTTCGTTTGCTTTTACATCAGAAGCCCATTCATCGAAGTCTTTTTGTGTCATAGATTGCGCTTCAAATTCCATTTCAGCAAAACCGCGACCGCTAAAGTTAGAGTTACGGCCCATGAATGAACCAACCTCATCTGCAGCAAGGTGAATAGTTGTTAACATGTCACTCATCGCGTATTTTTGTCCTGCTAATTGAGGAATCCAGAAACTTGTGATTGGTCCGAATGAGTAAAGCTTGAACTCAATTGGACGATCAGTAGGAATATTTACATAGTTTACAGTTTCAATTCCTTGCTCTGGATAGCTAAAATGCCATTTCCAGTTAGAGGATGATGCGTAAATAACAAGTGGCTCTTTATTGTCATAACCTTCTGGTGTTGTCTCTACTGTACTTGTTGTTCTAACAGTAACAACTGCCAAGAATGCCACTATGATAATAGGGATAACTGTCCATATTATTTCAAGTACATGACTACCCTCTTCGTGAGGAGGCTCATAATCGGCAGATGCTTTTGAAGCACGATATTTAGTTAGCATAAATGCTAAAAGTACATACACGACTAGTAATATAAAGGCCATTGTAATAATGGATAAAATAATTGTGTCTGATAATGTTTTGGCATTTGGCCCTTTTGGATCAAAGATTGTTAGCGGTTCACAGCCAGCAAGAATTGCAAGCGCACTAAATGCAACAAACATTAAGCTTAACTTTTTCTTCATGTTTGACTCCTTTCTATAAAACGGCTATTCATAAATTTCATGTGTTTATTTAATAGATTCGAATTTATAAATAGTGGGTAATACGGTCACCTCTTTTAATTGATGTACCAATCAAATAATCAGAAATACTAACAATGGCATGGTTCATTATGAAACATTGAAATTAGTATTTGATTGGTCTAATGCAAGCGTTCGCAAAATCATTAATCTGTGTAATCGATTTTTAAACAATGTGTCATAATCGATCGACACAAATGTTGTTGTTTGCATATTGGATTATACGCCCCGTTTGAAAGAAAAAAATTATTTTTTTATATTTTTAATAATAAAATGGGGGAGAATATGAACATTTTTTGAACAAAAATCGTTATTTCAATATTAGTATTTTTGCGTTTAATATAATAAACACTGTTAGAACGTTGAAAACACTGAGTTTCTCATCCTTAACTAAGTAAATAGTTTTTTTTGTGAAAATGTCATTTCACATTTTAGACGTCGTTTTGTAATAATATCACCGTTATGTTAGGCTGTTGAATGCTTTTTTGTTGCGTTTTTTTAAAAGATAAGAACACAAAAAACAGGAATGTGGATATATCAGGATAAACTTTCAATGTAAGGGATGTTTGGAAAGTGGTATTTCGGAAACGACTATAAATTATGTTAATATAATTACTAACTTCCATATATTGTATTCTTGATATTTTATCCGAAAAGTAAAAAATGCAAACTAAGGGAATCCTTAGTTTGCTAAATTTGGTATGGGGACGAAAATAAATGTTTGAAGCAGAGAGAAAATGGAATTCATCTTGGTTCGCCAAATTATGCTAGACATTTTATGCGCCAAGTTTTAGCCATTTTGCGACTTGTCCATAGATAGTATTTTGAAGTTTTGGTGCTAGGTTATGCATCTTTAAGGCAAAATACAATGTTTTCATTAAATTTAATGTACATGTACGTCCGCTAAAAAAGGCTTCGTTATAACCTTGTGTCACTAAATGCATTTCAAATTTATCAAATACCTGTTCGACATATTCTATTAATGCTTCTTCGGAGTAGTCACGAGCTAGTAACGCTTCAATTATGTTAACTAAGCGTTCCTCTTCATCGTTGACAAAGACAGTATCTTTCCAAGTAACAAGTTTCAAGGCATGCAAGATTAAAGGTGCATGCTGTAAATCGAATTTTGGGTGTTTAATTGTCATTGCTGCTAGATCTGCACCATGTGCAATGCTATGCGCCCACCCTTTATCTTGAACATAACCTCTTGTATCTTTTTCCAATAATAAAAAGCGGCCGATCTTTTGAAAGAAAATTTGTAGACGATCATCATTTAAAATCAGTAGTTCAGCATCTTTTGCAAGTATACTTGCTACAAGTAAAGCAGAAAACGAACGTGTAAAGACACTATCTGTCATTTCTTCACCTATGTTTAAATATAAGTAATCGTCGTCTATTACTGTATCAAATAAATATTGTAGCTGTTCAGTGCTCAGTAAATTGTCGCTAAGTATATCAATAAAAGTACGATAAATTAATTTGTCTCGTAATTCAGCATCTGGTGAACCAATGTACGTTAACATTTCTTGTAATAACCAATCGCCCTTTTGTAACATAAATTCTTGTCGTTCTGAAGGTGTCATGGTTGAAAATGATTGTAATGCATTTTTGATATTCATCTGTAATTCCCCCGAAATTAAGTTAATTCTCTGTAAGAGCATTCTTTTTTAAGTTTTCCTTGAGGATCACTGGCTTTGTTTTTTAATGCAGAGATCTAGTGAAAATGCTTTTATGGAGCTAGGTCTTTTTATTATAACGCCTCAACGATAAATTTGTTGATTCGTGAAGTTTTCTAGTGATATAGATGTATATTCGCAATGGGAATTCCAGAATCAAGAGAAAGTTGATATGATAGACAAGCAACAAAAAGGGAAAGACTTATTATAGGAGCACAATAAAAGACATACCTTTAAGTTTAGAGTAATATACCAAAGATACATGCTTTGTGAAGTGGTTGATTGGAGTGGAGACTGAGCGACTCCTTGGGGATTAGCGTCACAGATGAGACCCTGGAGCGAGCATCGCGAGTGAAGCGGCTCATCGGACGCCCCCAGGAAAGAGCTCAGTCGGAACGGAAATCAACCCCTCGTTTTGCCAAAGAATCTTTAATGACATCATAAAAGACATACCTATTTAAGTATGTCTCATCCTAGTTACACTATAACAGCTGATTTTATACCGAGCGGCCATTCGGTAAAGGTATTTTGATTGGTTTTTAATTCTACAAGAATATTTGCATTGTTAATGGCTTCGATTAGCCATTCACTATAATAAAGATTCGGTTGGGCGTGCTGTAAGATTCGTTGCATATCTTTTTTGTCGATACTTAGAAGTTTATAGTTGCATTCTATTTGTACACTTTGGGGAATAATAAAAAGTGACTCATGTTGGTGTCCGATTGAAATGGAGCCAGGAATGTAACCTTGGATACTTATAATATTTGTAATTGCTTCTTGTGTGTATAAATCAATCTTTGTCCGTGTGAGTATTTCAAATTCAATCGGGTAATCCTTCTGATGAGGATTGTCTGCTGTAGAAAATGAAACTACTTTAATTGATAGTGCCTCAAACATAGGAGAGATGCTACTACCAAATTCAATAACTGTATTCATTAATTGCATGTGTTCCACTCCTTGTGAAGAACTTTTTTAGCAATTATGCAACGGCATAATTGCGTCCGAGATCAGAGGCCTGCATGCGAGTAAGTTAGTCGTTACATGAATGCCTGTAAACCGTAATAAATGAAAGATATTATTAATTATAATACAATTTATTACAAAATATGAAATACTATAGCGATGGTTTTTTTAAATAAGGTAGTAAAAATATATTGTCATCGTTGAAAGTTGAAAATGATATCTGTTAAAACGTATACCATCTAATGAGGATGATTGGAGTAAATGAGCGAAGCGTTACAGATGAGACCCTAGTGAGAAGTAGTAGAGAAATGCACAAAGTTCTGTGATAACTCGTGATAATCCCTAGTTGCTCATCGGAACTCTTGGTAAAGCCCTCGGTTAAATACGGAAATCAACGCCATGATATGATGATGATTATATAGGAACTAATAAGTAAAATAGTCGTAAAGAGGTGAGAAAAATGACAAAGCGAAAACGACATGTTATAAAACATGACAATATTGTTGTTTTTCCTGGTGCTGTTCAGACATTAATACGTGAAGGACATATGTATGCGGAAAATTATCAATATGAAGAGGCAGTGGCCAGTTTTGAAAAAGCATTTTTATATGAAGATGGAGACGAAATGGCATTAAGTACCTATGCGTATGCTTTATATGAATTAAAAGCATACGATAAAGTAAAAAATGTTTGTGAGCAATTGTTTGCTATGGGTACGACATTGTATGTGGAAGTGATGGAACTGTATGTTACTGTATGTATGCAGTTAAAAGAATACCATCAAGTAGAGTCGTTAATTTCGACATTAATTGAAGAAAATGTACTTCCGGAAGATCAGCTTGAGAAATTTGAACGCTTAAGAAGCTTGAATCAAGAGGTAGCAAGGAATCTCCAAATAAAAGAGGATGCAAAACGATTGTTAGAAGAGCAAGAATATGAACTTTCGCAATTTAGTGCCTTAACGGCAAACGAACAATCTATTCGACTGCATCGCTTAATGGAGACGAATGTAAGGCAACTAAAGACAGCGTTGAAAGCTATTATTGAATGTCCAACAATCCATCCGTTTGTTCAGAGCTTAGCATTAATCCTATTAGTGGAACAAGAAGTGTCAATTGAGATTACTGTCTCAAAATTTAATGGAACAAAAATTATTAACCCTATCAATTTAGTCTTACCAAATCAGTTGCCTCAGTATAAAGAAGTAAAAAAAATAATCGAAAATAAATTAGAGCAAGACCCATCGACGTTGGAAATGGTACAATATTTAATGGCGAAGCATGCCATTGTGACGTATCCGTTTGAGTGGCACCCATATGAAGCCGATGATATTGCCTATAGTTATATTGACTTTGTACAATCTATGCTCGGAAAAGTACAGGAAATGAACTATGAAATCATTGACTTTTTACAAATGTTAGAAAAATTGACGGAACTACATGAAGTATGAAATAAGTTGAAACTATACGCATCTATGTTATACTAAAATGGTTGTCAAAATCGTAGTTACGAATGAATTGTCTAACAATAAACTTGATCATTTATTTGGAGGTATTTATACATGTCAGCAAAATGGGAAAAACAAGAAGGTAATATCGGTACTCTTACAATAGAAGTACCTGCTGCAGAAGTAGACGCAGCAATGGACCAAGCGTTCAAAAAAGTTGTAAAACAAATTAACGTACCAGGTTTCCGTAAAGGAAAAATGCCTCGTAATATGTTTGAACAACGCTTTGGTATCGAATCTTTATACCAAGATGCATTAGAAATCATCGTTCCTGAGTCTTATTCGAAAGCTATCGATGAAGCTGGTATTATGCCAGTAGATTACCCAGAAATTTCTGGTACAGAAAACTTCACACATGGTAAAGATTTCACATTTACTGCTCAAGTAACAGTGAAACCAGAGCCAAAACTTGGTGAGTACAAAGGTTTAGAAGTTACGAAGCTTCCAGTAGAAGTTACTGATGAAGAAGTAGAAACACAAATTCAAGAGCAATTAGCTCGTAAAGCAGAGCTTGAAATTAAAGAAGACGAAGCAATCGTAGAAGGCGATACAGCTGTTATCGACTTTGAAGGTTTCGTAGGTGAAGAAGCGTTTGAAGGTGGCAAAGGTGAAGACTACCCACTAGAAATCGGTTCAGGTTCATTCATCCCTGGCTTTGAAGAGCAACTTGTAGGTATTAAAACTGGTGAATCTAAAGACGTAGTTGTTACTTTCCCAGAAGAATACCATGCAGCTGAATTAGCTGGTAAAGAAGCTACTTTCAAAGTAACTGTAAAAGAAGTTAAAACAAAAGTTCTTCCAGAATTAAATGATGAATTCGCTAAAGAATTAGACCCAGAAGTTGAGGGTGTTGAAGCTTTACGCGCTAAAATCAAAGAGCAAACTGCTGAACAAAAACAAGCTGAATCAAATGCAGCACTTCGTGACGAATTAGTTGAAAAAGCAGCTGAAAGTGCTGATTTTGAAGTACCTGCTGGTATGATTAACTCTGAAACTGATCGTATGTTACAAGAATTTGGTCAACGTTTACAAACGCAAGGAATGAACTTAGACCTTTACTATCAATTCTCAGGTCAATCAGAAGAAGATTTACGTGGACAAATGAAAGAAGAAGCAGAAAGCCGTGTACGTGTATCTTTAACACTTGAAGCAATTGCTGAAGCTGAAAAAGTTGAAGCAACTGAAGCTGATATCGAAGCTGAATTAGAAAAAATGGCTGCTCAATTTAACATGACAAAAGAGCAAATTACAGGTGCTTTAGGTGGCACAGCAGTTCTTGAAAACGACATTAAAATTCAAAAAACAGTTGAATTTTTAGTAGAAAACGCTAAAATTACTGAATAAGATTTTTTTGTAACTGGATAGAAAAATGAAAACAAGGTACGGCATAAAACCGTGCCTTGTTTTATCACATATTTTGTGTTTAGGTGTAGCTGGATTCCTCGTTAGGTTTAGTTAATTATATTATTAATAATACGACTACTTTCACCGCAAAAGTATCCTCCAAAAGGAATTGCTTTTTTGAAGAGTGGATAGGCAAAGCCTTTACATTTCTCTAATACATAGTATTGTTTGACTTTTCACACGATGCTAAAATTTGACTTTATTCAGCAGAGATAAGGCTTAATTGATTGATGTCTCAATTCTTCCAAATGAGGAACAACGAAATACATCCTCTACTGAATGAAGTTAAGCCTCTGGCGAATGTAATAGATTTTAAAAAGAATCTGTAACTTTAACTTGTACTACCGAGTATAAAAAGTAAGGTCACGAGTCATTACCAGCTGATAAAGGTCAGGGAGCTTGACTAAACTTAAGGTCTCTAGTCGCTGGAGCTTTCTGAAGAATCAGTCAGTTACACAGTGTGGTAATAAAAGGTATGATTAGCGGGATTCCGGCTCATCCCAAAAGTTGTGGGTAACATTTGTTAAAACGTATGCCATTTATATAAGTCGAAATGGAAATCAACCACACGCTATGGTGATGAGTTGGAATTTATTGAGTTAATGAAATGGAAGCTTTGTGGCAAATATTCATGTTTTTTGTACAATGAATGTCAAAAATCTTGAACTATAAACGCCGTGGTGTAAATGGATGCAGACAATTTATTTGATAATGATTCAATAATCTTGTAAGATTGTTGCTTGAATAGGGGTGAAACATATTGTTCAAATTTAATGATGAAAAAGGCAATTTAAAATGCTCATTCTGTGGGAAACCACAAGAACAGGTACGTAAACTAGTTGCGGGTCCTGGTGTTTATATTTGTGATGAATGTATCGAACTTTGTTCAGAAATCGTTGTAGAGGAACTGGGCGTTGAAGAAGAAATTGAATTCCAAGATATTCCGAAACCGAAAGAAATCTTAACGATTTTAGATGAATATGTAATAGGACAAGATCGTGCTAAAAAAGCTTTAGCAGTTGCGGTTTACAATCACTACAAACGCATTAATACAAATAGTAAGATTGATGATGTAGAATTAGCGAAATCGAACATTGTGTTAATCGGCCCAACTGGTAGCGGTAAAACTTTATTGGCCCAAACATTGGCACGTATATTAAACGTTCCTTTTGCTATTGCGGATGCTACTTCACTAACTGAAGCTGGCTATGTTGGTGAGGACGTTGAGAATATCTTATTAAAATTAATTCAATCAGCAGATTACGATATTGAGCGTGCTGAAAAAGGGATCATCTATATTGATGAAATCGATAAAGTTGCACGCAAATCTGAGAATCCATCCATTACACGTGATGTATCTGGCGAAGGTGTACAACAAGCACTTCTTAAAATTTTAGAAGGCACAGTTGCGAGTGTCCCACCACAGGGTGGTCGTAAGCATCCTCACCAAGAGTTCTTACAAATCGATACTACAAACATCTTATTTATTGTGGGTGGAGCGTTTGATGGAATAGAATCCATTATTAAACGTCGTCAGGGTGAAAAAGTAATTGGTTTCGGTTCAGATCCTAACAAAATAGATATGGATGAAGGCTCAATTATGGCAAAGCTGATTCCTGAGGATTTATTGAAATTTGGTTTAATTCCAGAATTCATCGGTCGATTACCAGTACTTGCAAGCCTAGAGCAATTAAACGAGGCTGCGCTTGTACAAATTTTAACAGAGCCAAAAAATGCACTAGCTAAGCAATATCAAAAAATGCTTGAATTAGATGGTGTTGAGCTTGAGTTTGATGAAGGTGCCCTTTCTGAAATTGCAAAAGAAGCAATTGAGCGGAAAACAGGTGCACGTGGTCTTCGTTCAATTATTGAGTCAACGATGCTTGATGTAATGTACGAACTACCTTCACGTGAAGACGTGAAAAAATGTATCATTACGGCAAAAACAATTACGGATAAAGAAAAACCGAAATTGCTTCTTGAAGATGGCACTGAACTCGATGAAGGTAGCGACACAAAAACTTCAGCATAACGAACAGACGTGTCTGTCTATTGTTATGAGATAAAGAGTAATTTAGCTGACTTCGATTGTGCAATATTCGCACATTCGACAGTCAGCTTTTTATTCATTCATACATAAAGCCAACTGTAATTAGATGAAATTTTTGGCTCAATTGATTAACTAGTGTGAATCAGCTTTTTAGACACATACTAGTAGCGTGGGAGTGAATAAGAAAATTTTGACGGAGGTGAATACCCGCATGGTGACAATACAAAAAACAACAAATGTACCATTATTGCCTTTACGTGGACTTTTAGTATACCCGTCGATGGTGTTACATATTGATGTGGGTAGAAATCGTTCTGTAGCGGCGCTAGAACAAGCGATGTTAGAGGACCAACTAATATTATTAGTAACACAAAAAGAAATGCATGATGAACAGCCTGATGAGCAAGATCTCTATGCAGTTGGTACGATGGCATATGTCAAACAGATGCTTAAATTACCAAATGGAACACTGCGTGTTTTAGTAGAAGGTGTAGAGCGTGCAACATGGTCTAACTATCAGGCTTTAGAAAAATATACGGTTGTTGACATCGATGTTAAGGAGGAAACAATCGATAAGGATATTGAAACACAGGCTTTAATGCGTACGTTGTTAACGCATTTTGAAAGATACGCGAAAGCCTCCAATAAGATTACATCTGAAACCATCAGTACTGTGGCAGACATTGAAGAGCCAAGTCGTTTAGCGGACATTATTGCTTCACACTTGCCATTCAAGATTGCAGATAAACAAGAAGTATTGGAAATGCTCAGTGTAAAAAAGCGTTTAGACCATTTAATTATTCGTTTACATGACGAACAAGAAGTACTTGATCTTGAGAAGAAAATTAATACAAAAGTTAAGCAATCCATGGAGCGTACTCAAAAAGAATATTATTTACGTGAACAAATGAAAGCTATTCAAACTGAGCTAGGGGACCGTGAGGGGAAAACTGGCGAAGTCGCTGAATTACGTAAACGTATTGACGAAACAGGAATGCCTGAATCCACGAAAGAAGTAGTGCTTAAAGAGTTGGATCGCTATGAGAAGCTACCATCAGCTAGTGCAGAGAGTGGCGTAATCCGAAACTATATTGATTGGATTGTAGCACTACCATGGACAAATGCCACTGAAGATCGCATGAATATCGCACATGCAGAGGATATTTTAAATCGTGATCATGACGGATTAGAAAAAGTGAAAGAACGTATATTAGAATATTTAGCTGTACGTCAATTGAAAGAATCATTACGTGGACCCATATTATGTTTGGCCGGACCTCCAGGTGTAGGTAAAACTTCATTAGCACGATCTATTGCAGAAAGCTTGGATCGCAAATTTATCCGTATTTCATTAGGTGGGGTACGTGATGAATCAGAAATTCGTGGTCATCGTCGTACGTATGTTGGGGCAATGCCAGGGCGTATTATTCAAGGGATGAAAAAGGCAGGGACAATTAATCCTGTGTTCCTTCTAGATGAAATTGATAAAATGTCTAATGACTTTAGGGGAGATCCGGCAGCAGCGATGCTTGAAGTTTTAGATCCGGCTCAAAATAATACATTTAGTGATCATTACATCGAAGAACCTTATGATTTATCAAATGTATTATTTATAGCAACTGCCAATGATTTAAGTACAATTCCGGGACCGTTACTAGATCGTATGGAAGTAATTTCAATTGCTGGCTATACAGAAATTGAAAAAGAGCAAATTACGAAAAATCATTTAATACCAAAACAGTTAAAAGAGCATGGCTTGAAAAAAACACAAGTTATTATTAAAGACGAAGCAGTAATGGATATCATCCGTTATTATACTCGTGAAGCAGGTGTTCGCGGACTAGAGCGTCAAATCGCAACCCTGTGTCGTAAAATCGCTAAGATTATTGTTTCTGGTGAGAAAAAACGGGTAACAGTAAGCTCGAAATCATTAGAGGAATTACTCGGTAAACATCGTTTCCGATATGGACAAGCCGAAGAGGAAAATCAAATCGGTGTAGCTACTGGGCTTGCTTATACAACTGTGGGTGGTGATACATTACAAATTGAGGTATCATTAACACCTGGTAAAGGAAAATTGCAGCTAACTGGGAAGTTAGGAGATGTCATGAAGGAATCTGCCCAAACCGCCTTATCGTATGTCCGCTCAAAAATGGAAGAGCTAAAAGTGGATGCAGAATACTTTGAAACACATGATATTCATATTCACGTTCCTGAAGGAGCAGTGCCGAAAGATGGACCTTCCGCAGGTATTACAATGGCAACCGCAATTGTTTCCGCAATTTTACACCGTCCAATACGCCGTGAGGTCGGCATGACGGGTGAAATTACTTTACGTGGACGTGTACTGCCAATTGGGGGCTTAAAGGAAAAAACACTCAGTGCGCATCGAGCAGGCTTAACGACAATTATTTGTCCGAAAGATAATGAGCGTGATATTGAGGATATTCCTGAAAGTGTACGCGAACAACTAACATTTAAACTAGTGTCATCGGCTGATGAAGTATTAGCCATTGCACTGGACGGAGGTATTTAAGAAAATGAAAGTCCATAACGTCGAAATGGTCATAAGTGCTGTAAGACCAGACCAATATCCAGAAGATGGACTGCCAGAATTTGCACTAGCCGGTCGTTCAAATGTGGGGAAATCCTCATTTATTAACCGAATGATCGGTCGTAAAGCTTTAGCACGTATATCTTCTAAGCCCGGAAAAACACAAACGCTTAATTTTTACAAAATTGAAGAGCAATTGTTCTTTGTAGATGTTCCGGGTTATGGTTATGCAAAGGTTTCAAAAACTGAGCGTGAAGCATGGGGGAAAATGATTGAGCGTTACATCACAGGGCGCAATGAATTAAAGGCAGTCGTACAAATTGTTGATTTACGTCATCCTCCTACAGCGGATGATCGCATGATGTATGATTTTTTAAAGCATTACAATATTCCTTGTATTGTCATTGCAACAAAGGCAGATAAAATCCCAAAAGGTAAATGGGATAAGCATAAAAAAGTCGTGAAAGAAACGCTAGATATGGAAAAAAATGATCCTCTGATTGTCTTTTCTTCAGAAAAAGGAATTGGCTTTGAAGAAGCTTGGCGTACTATCGAAAATAAAATGTAATAAGAAAACATCTATTGCGTCTAATACTTAGGACAGTAGATGTTTTTTTTATTAAAATGGATGGAATTGCTTGATGAATGAAACAACTGACCGATAAATTAAATAGGAGGTGGACTAAATGGATATCGCAGCTTTATCTATTGCAATGAATCAAGCAACTTTAATGCAAAATGTATCTCTAGCTGTAACGAAACAGGCAATGGAGATGCAACAGCAAAATACAGAACAATTAGTTGACATGTTAGATGCTCCACATCCAACAGCTGGACATACAATTGACGTTCAAGTTTGATGAAGGAAGGTAGCTTGAAATCGGAAGCTACCTCTACCTTTGTGTCTAGTGGTAGATTTTAAAAGGAATTAAAAGCACTAAAATGTATCTTTTTGAATAGGAAAAACTACCAATAGTACGATATACTATATATTAATAAAATTTTTCTAGGAGGTGGGATTTGTTGAAGAAGATTCCATACATACTAATGATTTTGTTACTAGCGGTTCTCGGGTTTTCATCAAATCAAACGGCACATGCTGCCCAAATGGTGACTGGAACTTTTGTGGATGTAACATATTCAGAATATGCAAATTCTAATGGAGTAATAGAAAAAAAGCTTAGTAAAATTACTTTGGAAAATGATAGCGGACGTCAAATTACATACAATATAAATAATAATGCCCGCCTGTATATTAATAATACAGAGACTACAATCGAAGGCTTTAAGATGGGGATGAAAGTAGAAGCGGACATTTCCCTTCGAAGTGTTGTTGAGCTTCGAGGTACTTCTAATTCTATAAAAGAAACAGAATCTCCAACGGTTGCCCAAAATACTAAAACACTTGCCGGTGTAGTGACTAGTATCGATCCAAATGGACTATTCATTATGATGAAGTCGGATTTTGGAAAAGAAACAACCTACTATATAAATAAAGATACAAGCTACCAAAAAAACTCCTCTGCAGTCGATATTAGCGCACTATATGTAGGGGATCGTGTTAAGCTTAGCCTTAAAAATCAAAACACATCTATTGTCACGAAAATCGAAATTAGTGACACAGGTACTTTAGTTGAAAACCTATATAAAGGTGAGATACAAACGGTTAATGCCAATGCAAATAAATTAACTGTAAAAAACCAACATGCTTTTATCAATTGGCAATTTGGTTCTGATACAACAAAGGCTTTATCAACGATGAATTTTTCATCGAAGGTTCCAGTATATGTTGGAAACACAAAAATTAATAAAGATCAGTTGAAAAATTACATTGGCAGTGAAGCCTATTATGCAACAGTTAAACAGTTTGGCAAAGAAGTGATTGAAAAGATTGTTGTATTGAAAAACAACGAGCGAACTTACTATGAGCCTATGCTTTCTGTGGATACTAAATATCAATTATTAAAACTTAAATCTGCAGGGACAATATACTTCCACGATGGAACGATTTTAATTCGAAATGGTCGTTTAATCGAACCTACTGGCCTATTAGCTTACGGTACAGCTTTTGTTATTTCGGACGGTGCTGCACGTGATCTTTATGCCCAAGTTGTGCAAATAACAAGTGATAGTTTTATGTCACCAAACTTAGCAGGTCATGAGTTATATTATGGACGTTTATCACAAGCAGATGGCTATTTAATCGAAATTGATGATGCGATGAAGATTGAGTCAAATGTCTTTAAGAAAACTGAGCGTACTGTACTATCTGTTAGTAATTCAACGAAAGCAATAGTAGATGATGGTAACAAAACATACAGTGTCATTCCTGATGTTGAACTTCATTTATATGAAGGTCAATATGGATACTTCTATGTGAAGGATGGACATGTACAGGCCCTTCATATTCTTCATAAAGCGAAGCCTGTTGCACCATTAATGTTAACAGGTAAATTACAGTCAGTTAAATCGAAATACCCAGCTGTAATCAATGTGAAGAGTGTTAGTCAATGGCAAAATGGTCGTTGGTATGAAGCTGGTGAAATGATTGATATGAATATTGACCAAGCAACAATTATTAAAGCTGGTAAAGTTATTCAAGCATCTGATTTACAACCTTCTGATCGTTTAGTAGTATTATCCGATCGTTTTGTCAAAGCTCATTTAATATTAGTTGATTAATAAAATGAGAGTCTTCTGCGAGTATATTTACGATGAAGGTATTCAGCTTAAGTGAATCTTTAGCGCTTGCTTATGATGAAAAACTTTGTCCCTATATGGGTAGAAGGCGATTGGGTGTTAACCTTGAAATTTTTAGGTGTGTTGATTAGGTTCATCACCAAAAGTTGTGGATGACTTTTGTTAAACGTCTACTATGTAAATAAGTTGATTGGAGTGGAGGTTGGACGCCCCTAGGAAAGCGTCCAGCCGGAACGGAAATCAACACACGTTTTGGTGATGATCGGTTAATTAGGAAAAATTAGCATTATTTGTTACGAGGGTTCCTATCACTTTGCTTACATCAACACACCTGCTTATTTTGTAACCTTAAAGAAATAATTGATAGCTCCAGATGCGGATATGCATGGAATGAAAGAGAGGAACAGAAAAAGAATGCGAAAACATTTATTTAAAATAATGTTAGTGGTTCTTGCTGTATGTATTATTGGAGCTACTATCCCAGAAAATGCATCAGCTTCTTCATCAGAAACAACGGGTGCTGTAAAAAATGAATATACATACGAGGAAGCTGTTTTCATTACAGGAACACCTATTATATTTAAAGGCACAAGTAGAGACATTAAAATTACACAAAAAGAATCTAAAGGAAAATTAACTGAAACATATAGTATGAAGCTAACAGCAAGTAACGGTGCTACATTGACACGAAATATTGCCTATGAATCAGATGTTGTAGATTATGCTACGATTGGTCAAAAAACATCGAATGGTGTTGTGAAAAAGTATACAGAGAAAATTGTTGCTGGGAAAACAACCTATACATTGGTTGATTACCAATTTTCACAAGGGACTGTAACGGACAATCGTGTAGCCTCTGATTATTTCTCAGGAAATGTGATTTCGAGAAAAACGTATTCTTATCAATCCGGGACTGGAAAAAATGCAGTCCAAAATACCGTGGCTATTGATACTGATAGTCGTCATGCTGGCTATGAAAATTTTTGGGGAGCGACAGAAACGCAAATTACAGAAGCTGTTTATAATTATAGCGATGGTAAGACAAGCCATGTGAAAAATCGTTTATCTACAAGTAAATCACGTGTACTAAACTATGAAGAAAACCTAGGAACTTTAGGGAGCTTTGATGGTGGATATGCGGTAGTAAGTGAAAAGGATGTTATTTCTGAATATACGTATGATTTAGCCTCTGGACAAAAAGGTACTCTTGACTTAGATACAGAATACATGCCGACAATTGAACGTTTAATCATTCCTAAGTTCCGTGATTTATCAAATCATTATGCGAAACAAGCTATTGAAAAATTATACTCTTTAGGTATTTACTCTGAGGCAAGTAATTTCTACTCACCAAATACCCCTATGAAGCGTATTGACTTTTCAACATCGATTGGTAAGGCAGTTGACTTACGTGTTATGGCAGAACCTAAAACGAAAAAATCAAAAACTACTACAAGTATTTTTAAAGATATCAAGCGTACAGTAAAAGATTATGCCTATATTGAGTCTGCGGTTCAAAAAGGAATTATTAAAGGTGTCTCACCAGAGTATTTCAAGCCTGATAATCCAATTACACGAGCACAAGCCGCTACGATTTATGTGCGTGCCTTAGGGCTTGAGAACAAGGCGCCAGATCCGGGCTATATAACAAAGTTTAAGGATGATGCGCAAATTCCAACTTACGCAAGAGACGGTATTTACATTGTAAATGAGTTAGGTTTAATGACGGGTGACCCTGCAGGTCGATTTAATCCAAATCAACCATTAACGCGTGCAGAAGCATCAGTAGTGTTAGAACGTTTTTTGAATTATTTAGAAGGTGACTTAAAACAAAACTATCGAGATGACATATTGTTCTTTAATTAAAGAAAGGACTGAACAATAAATGACGTATGCTAAAAAAGCATTTCTATCCCTGCTATGTATCGTACTAGTCCTGATGACAGCAACTCCAGCTGTGACTCAGGCAGCTACGACAATTAAGGATGTACCAACTAATAATAGTAAATACAAAGCTATTTCATGGGCAGTCGATAATGACTTACTCTCATTAAATAGCGCTAATAACTTTTTACCTAATGAACAGTTAACTGAGCGAGAGCTTGTTGTCATGTTTGCAAAGCTTGATCGAAACTATGCATTAACATATGACGACAGTGTAGCTTATAACTTCTATAGTGATTTTTATTTACCGTTTAATGGTACCTATACAACAGCCAATCGTTCAAAAGCTATTACACGTGGACAATTTGCACGTATATATGCTGCCTTTAGAGGTTTAGATTTAGATGAGCCTCAGGCGGTTCAGTATTTATACACGAATGATATTTCAACAGGAGGCACTGGTAAAAAGACATTTGCTGATTTCCAACCTTCTACAAAACTAACTCGTGGAGATAGTGCTGAATTATTATACCGCAGTGTACAAAACGGCAACTTTGCTGTACTAGGATTAAAACGTACGGCAGCAGGCCGTGATAACGAAAAAATTACATTACCTCCGGGCTTCATGGGCTCAAGCAACACAGAATTTGAAGAGCCAAAGGATAATAACAACGATTTTACTGGACCAGAGTATGTTAATAATGCGCTACAAAGTATTGATGTTGAAAAACCAGATTTAATCGCAAATGACCAAGACTCAACGCTCATTACTGTATCTTTAAAAGCTTGTAATGGTGATCCAATACCTGATGATAAATCGTATACATTCCGTGTAACTTCATCATATGGTGCAAAAATCGTTGACACATCTGGTGAAGCTGTTCGAAATGTACAATCAGATGGTTCTACTGTCTCTGCAATTGTTATAGCACCAAGATTAACAAAATCTGTCCGTGATACAATTTCATTTGAGCTTATTAACAACACAGATCCTGGTATGAAATGTCTTGTTGGTGAAAAACTGAATGCACATGTCCGTTACTCACCTCAGCCGGAAATGCGCATTGATTATCAAGTGTATGATCCTACAAATACGGATGATGAAAATGGAAATGTAACACCTCCATATGTACCGTATGAAAAATTACCAGAGTTCTTTACAGAAAATATTGTGAACGTCCATTGGATTGAGAGAGAAGAAAAGCTATTTAGTATTGGGCAGCAAACGAATGTAACAAATGCTCTAGGAAATGTTGAAAATAAATACTTACAATATGGTGGCAGTGATAAAAAATACCCTGCATTAGGCTATGAAAATGCCATTTTACAGTTTGAAAACTATAATATCTCAGTTTGGCTGTTCGAAGAAATTATTGAAAAACGCTTGAAGGATTCGGTTAATGATACGATTGAAATTATGTATATGATTTCAGATGATGGGCGTCCAATTTATCGTATTCAAGGAATTGATGATGCGATTGCCTCGCAGGTTGAGAACATTAACCCAGTTGGTGCTATTATTCAACTTATGGGTTATTTGCCAGATGAAAAAAAACTGACGCTCGAGCATTATGATAGTGTCATGAAAATTTATGCTATTTTCACAGGCTTGAGTAACTACGATCGAACAGTATTATTAAAATACCAAGGTGGTAAATTACTAGGTCAAGTAGAAGCCTATAAAAAACGAGTGGAAGCATTAAAGGAAAGTGCAGAAGCGGCATCGAGACCATCTGGTAAAGATCGTTATACAAAAGTAATGGTTACATTAGTGAGACCAGGTGGAGAAATTATTACTGACTATCAAGGAACAGTAAAAATTAAATTTGATGGTGTTGAGAAAACAGCTTCATTTGTTACGAATACTTCGGATTACTTGAATAATACAGGAAGCCCAGGGACGGCCGTTGCGTACTTTGACTCCGTTATTTATGGGAAATCAAAAGCTGAAGCAACATTAGTAAATAAAATAGATCCTCGTTATGCAACAATATTGAAGGATCTAAAAGATAAAACATTTACAAAAGAAATTTTTACAAATCCTTACTTTAGTAAAAATTCTTGTTCTTTAGCAACAGAAGTCGCTTATGTAGTTGATTACTCTGCTTCGATGAAAGCTTCGGATCAATCAAATTACCGTGGCAAGAAAATGATGGAAGTTATCAATCAAATTAAGGCAAAAAATAATATTGTAATTGAAACAAATACAAAAGCTACTGTTCTTGGAGAGGGCACTACAGATAATGTGTTGAAAAAAGATCTGTATAAAGCATCGAAAGAGAAAGGTGCCACAGATATTTTTGCAGGTATTGAACTCGCACTGTCTAAATTCTCAAATGACTCAAAAACGTCGAAATCTATCATTGTCGTATCAGATGGTAAAACAAGTAAATCTAAGATGACAAAAGTGTTGAACGATGCGAAAAATAAAGGGGTTAAGGTTTACACTGTAAGTATGGGTAAAAAATCACAAGTCAATGATGCAATTTTAACGCAATTGGCTGCTGAAACTGGTGGTATTTATTACCACGCAATCGATAACTTACAATTACATCAAGTTTTCCAAAAAATTATTGATTCAATTTTATGTAAAACTTCACCTTCAAGTTGTGTGAATCCAGAAGATTTATTTGAAGAAGCGACAGTAACCCTACGCAAAGGCAATATTACAATGAATGCAAGGATTGATGGTAATTGTTCAAATGTTGCAAAGGTTAATGTACGATTCCCTTCTTTAAGTGGAGATGTGCAATTTGAATTGAATAAGCGTAGTGATAATGTCTACATGCTAACAAAAACAGTGCAAACAATGCAGGACTTCAAAGTTAATAATGAGATTGAATTTGTAGCTTATGATAAAGACGGTAAAATTATAGCTACTAAAACTGTGACAATCACAAATTAATAGATAAAAGTCATTTTAAGCTGAACTAATTCTAACAATTAGTTCAGCTTTTTAGATTGTAGATATTAATTTTTATAGCATTTACCATAACGTGTGGTTGATTTCCGTTCCGGCTGGGCGCTTTCCTGGGGGCGTCCGATGAGCCGCTTCGCTTCGCTGCAGGGTCTCATCTGTGACGCTGATCCCCGAGGAGTCGCCCAACCTCCACTCCAATCAACTTATCCTCAATTATATTTTTTAACAAATTTTTATCCTAACTTTCAGAATCGAACTGTATAATTTAATAAATTTATTAAATTTGGCAATATTACACCTAAAGGTACTTTGAGGTGAAGACAAATGAACAGAACTGCTTATCTTTTCTTAGTTTCATTTTGTACGTTTTTTTTAATAACATTACAAGCAACAGCAAATGATAAACCCAGCCCTTATGAAGAAATATATCCTGAAATAGGATATAAATCGGTAGAAGAAGCAGTAAATGATTTTGAACAACACTTTAACCAAAAATTAAAGCTACCACTTAGAGTGCCCCCTATAAGCTTTACGCATCATTTTGGACGATTTACCGATTCAAAGTATGAAGGTAATGACGCACTTGAAGTGACATTTATCAATGACAAATTATCCGAAAATCACTATAAAATTGATATTCGCCCACGTAAGTATAAATTGCCTCTAAGAGAGAAATATGTAGTAAAAACTTATGAATTAAAAAATGGGATTGTGGCCACATATATGACCATCTCAGGTTTTAATGTGCTTGTTTTCGAGAGAGACAATTTTCAGTATATGCTAAGTATTGATAAACGAGTTTTAAATAAAGTTACGCCTGAAACTTTAGTAGACATAGCCAATTCTATTGATTATTAAATGAAACTGAAAATTTTGATGTGCAACTTACGGGAACGTTTGTTGAAATAGTAAAGTTAGCCTTGTTAAAAATTGAAATTCGACAAAGGCTATATTTTATACCTCAATAATAATTAAAAGAACAATAGAGTTGTCCAGATTTGGTTTACCTCTATTGTTTATTTCGGAAGACATATTTGCCCTAAATAAACTAATAATTAATTATCCTTATCGAACGTAAAGATAATAGTATGTACGTACTAAATTATTTTTAGCTAAAATTAGGAAATTGCCTTTAGGAATCTTCAATATCAATTACCTTTACTTGTTCATCATCGAAAGTTAGGAGGACTTTTAATAAAACGTATATCATGTGAATAAGTTGATTGGAGTGGTGACCGAGCGACTCCTTGGGGATCAGCAATAGAGGAACGAAGGCTAAAACCATCACATCCTGTGATAACGCCTTCGTGACCAACATCGTGTTGGCCCGAGACCCTGGAGCGAGCAGCGCGGGTGAAGCGGCTCATCGGACGCCCCCAGGAAAGCGCCCAGCCGGAACGGAAATCAACCACACGTTTTGGTAATGAGCCATTAAAAGATAAGTTCTGGACAAACATTAAATTTGAAACAAAACGTATATTTTGTTACACTTAGTTTATAATAATTCTAATGTAGATGACGAATTTCAGTTCTTCATGACATGTTCACAAATTATTGATGAACTCTTGTCGAACTGTGCTATAATGAGATTTGTCAATTAGAACGTGAGAGGTGTTATTCATGCATACCATCGTAGTAGGCTTGAATTATAAAACAGCGCCTGTTGAAATTCGTGAAAAGTTATCATTCATAGAGAATGAACTACCACAGGCAATGGAAGCGCTACAACAACAAAAAAGTATATTAGAAAATGTTATTGTTTCGACATGTAACCGCACAGAAATTTATGCAGTAGTTGATCAATTGCATACTGGACGTCATTTTGTGAAGCAATTTTTAGCAAAATGGTTCGACCTGCCTGTGGAGACATTTTCTTCTTATTTAACAATTCGTGAGGAAGATCAAGCTATCGAGCATTTATTCAAAGTAACAGCTGGAATTGATTCGATGGTGCTTGGAGAAACTCAAATTTTAGGACAAGTAAGAAAAAGCTTCTTAAGTGGACAAGAGATTGGAACTACTGGAACGGTATACAATCAGCTATTTAAACAGGCAGTGACATTTGCGAAGCGTGCACATAATGAAACGGCTATCGGTGAGAACGCGGTATCTGTCTCTTATGCAGCAGTTGAACTAGCAAAGAAAATATTCGGATCTTTACAACGTAAACATGTAGCAATTTTAGGTGCAGGGAAAATGGGGGAACTTGCTATTGAGAACCTTTACGGTAGCGGTGTAGGAAAAGTAACTGTTATTAACCGTACGTTCGAAAAAGCAGCAAGTTTAGCAGCTAAATTTGACGGTGAAGCAAAATCCATGAAGGAACTACAATGTTCGTTACTGGAAGCGGATATTTTAATTACGTCTACAGGTGCAACAGATTATGTTATTGACTATGAATTGATGCAATTTGTTGAACGTTTACGTAAAGGTAAACCGTTATTTATGGTAGATATTGCAGTTCCGCGTGATATTGATCCACGTGTTGGAGATTTACCAAATGTTTTCTTATATGATATAGATGATTTACAAGGCATCGTCGAAGCAAACCTAGCAGAACGTGAACGTGCTGCGGCCGATATTTCTTTAATGATTGGCACAGAGGTTGTGCAATTTAAAGATTGGGTTGCGACTCTTGGCGTTGTCCCTGTCATCTCGGCTTTACGTAAAAAAGCGAACCATATTCAAGAAGAGACAATGATTAGTATCGAGAATAAAATGCCGGATTTAACGGATCGAGAACGTAAAATTTTAAGTAAGCATACAAAGTCTATTATTAATCAATTGTTAAAAGAACCAATTTTACAAGCTAAGGAAATGGCAAATTCACCAAAAGCAAATGAACAGTTACGTTTATTCCAACAGATTTTCGGTATTGAGGATGCTGTGGAAGCTGAAGTTACTGCGATGACAGAACAAGAGCTTGAACGCAAAGAACGTTTACAGTCGTCACAATCTTCCACTGAACCAAAGTATTCTTTCTAACTTCTTTCAGCAGAAGTCTCCCACCTCTATAGATGGTGAGATGAATGCAGGTTAAAGTTACTTTTCAGCGGGTGTCCAAACTCCGCTGAAAGAAGTTAAAGCCTCCGGCGGATGTCACAGAATCGGAAAGGAGTTCTTTGTGCAAGCACAAAGCCGATTCCGGACGCAATTATGCCAAGGCATAATTGATAGATGTCTATGTGTTCGCGGTGCAACTTTAGAAAAGTTGTCCTTCGAGCTTTATCCCGCGAACGAGATTTTCTACTGATAATAATTGAGGCGTTTTCGTATCTGTATGGTAAACTAAGGATACGAAAACGTTTTTTTTCTAGGCTAAAGTACACTACTTTAGCACTTTCAAAATAAAGAAGGGATGTCTATTGGCTGATTTGACAATGACAAGGCTCTATGAAGTAATGATCGTCTTGTATGCGATCAGTCTAGTATTTTACTTTACTGATTACTTTTATAAGCAAATACGAGCAAGGCGAATTGCTTTTTGGCTTGTTTCATTCGTATGGATAATTCAAAGTGCCATTATATTATTAACTTTTGTGGAAACGAAGCGTTTTCCGATTTTATCCTTGTCAGAAGGGATTCTCTTTTATTCCTGGCTGCTCGTGACACTATCTATTATTTTGCATTGTATTGCACGAGTTGATCTGCCGGTATTTATTATTAATATACTAGGATTTTTATTTGCCAGTATCTTTACTTTTATGCCCAAACGGTCAACAGGAGTAGTTAGTGATACTTTAATTTCGGAATTGCTTTTTATTCATATATCATTTGCAATAGTATCGTACGCAGTGTTTTCCGTAACATTTGTTTTTGCGATATTGTATTTAGTATTATATCGTTTGCTTAAAAAGAAAAAATGGTCACATTTATGGACAAGGTTACCTTCACTACAGCAAACGAGCAACTGGATGAATGTCTCGTTTTTTATTGCTATTCCAGTGCTATTTATAAGTTTAGTTTTAGGGTTTGAATGGGCACTACTAACGCTAGAGAGTCTTTCGATTTTTGATGCGAAGATCATTGGGTCCTTTATTATTTTAATTTTGTATTGCTTTATATTGTATGTGAATCGTAAAGGTAAGCTGACTGGGACAACTTATGCGTGGGTACATATATACGCTTACCTATTAGTTGTTGTTAACTTCTTTTTAGGAAGCAGTTTATCACGATTCCATTTATGGTATTAGAAGAGAGGTTGGAGACTGTTGAGAAAAATTATTGTAGGTTCTAGGAGAAGTAAGCTAGCTTTAACACAAACAAATTGGTTTATCAATGAGTTAAAAGCAGCTGGTGTACCATTTGAATTTGAAGTGAAAGAAATTGTCACGAAAGGTGACCAAATTTTAGACGTGCAACTATCTAAAGTAGGTGGTAAAGGGCTTTTCGTAAAAGAAATTGAACAAGCACTTTACGACAAAGAAATTGACTTTGCTGTCCATTCTATGAAGGATATGCCTGCAGTATTGCCTGAAGGATTAGTCATTGGCTGTATTCCACCCCGTGAAGATGCACGTGATGCTTTTATTTCAAAAGGACATGTGAAATTTGCCGATCTTCCAGCAGGAGCTGTTGTTGGGACAAGTTCTCTTCGTCGCAGTGCTCAACTTTTAACAGTCCGCCCAGATATAGAAATTAAATGGATTCGTGGAAATGTAGATACGCGCTTAGCTAAACTTGAAACTGAAGAATACGATGCTATTATTTTAGCAGCAGCTGGACTAAAACGCCTTGGCTGGAGTGATGATGTAGTTACTGAGTTTTTACCTGTTGAGGATTGTCTACCAGCAGTAGCACAGGGCTCTCTAGGTATTGAATGCCGTGGAGACGATACAGAACTATTAACGCAATTAGGCAAGTTAACAGATAGCATTACATGGCGAGAAGCGCATGCAGAACGTGCTTTTCTAGCGGCTATGGATGGCGGCTGTCAAGTACCTATCGCAGGATACGCAAAGTCTAACGGGGAAGAAATTACATTAACTGGCCTTGTTGCTGCACCAGATGCTTCAGTTGTTTATAAAGAAACGGTTGTGGGCACTGATGCGGAAGCAGTTGGGAAAGAGCTTGCTGAGATTTTAACGAAACAAGGTGCTTTTGACTTAATTCAACGAGTAAAGGCAGAGCAAGATGCAAAATAATTTACCTTTACAAGGTAAAACTATTATTTTGACAGGTACATCTAAGACGACAACGATAATAGATGACATTACAGCTTTAGGTGGCCATGCAGTAATTGCCCCATTGATTGAAACTTGCGAGCTGATCGATAAAAACGATGATGTGCATTTAGAGTTTGCACGTCAATTTGAATGGCTCATTTTTACGAGTCAAAATGCGGTAGAAGCTTTTGCCAACAAGATGCAACGCTTTCATGTAAGTGCAGCTTATTTTCAAGGGAAAATTGCTTCTATCGGTACTAAAACTACTATAGCCTTAGAAAATCTAGGATTCCATGTGAGCTTTATGCCTTCTATATTTAGTGCAGATGTATTTGTTCAAGAATTTCCTAATGTAGCAGGGAGCAATCCTACGTGTCTATTTATTCGTGGGGAAAAAGCGAAAAAGACATTAAAGGATGGTCTGCCCTTTACATTGAAGGAATGGACAGTTTATGAAACGATTGAGCGACATGATCAAAAACAATTAATGATTGAATGTATCCGTACGAATAGCGATGTCACAGTAATTTTTGCTAGTCCTTCTGCTGTTGATGTCTACGCAAAGGATATAGCTTCGGTAATTGGTTGGGGGGCAGTACATGTAGCAGTAATCGGTCATATTACAGAAGCAGCTATTTTAAATCACGGTGCTTTTGTAGATGTTATGCCGAGCGTATATACAATGCAAGCAGTCATCGAGGAAATAACGAAAGTAGGAGAAAGAAAATGACAAAATTACAATTTCAAAGACATCGTCGTTTGCGTGCAAATGCTGCTATACGATCAATGGTAAAAGAAACATACTTACACAAAGAAGACTTAATTTATCCAATTTTCGTTATGGAAGGCGAAAATATTAAAAATGAAGTACCTTCTATGCCAGGAGTTTATCAATTTTCGCTAGATAAACTTGAGGCTGAGATTGATGAAGTTGTTGCTTTAGGAATTCCTGCGGTTATTTTATTTGGCTTACCTGCAGAAAAAGATGCAGTTGGAACTGGTGCATTCCATGATCATGGTATTGTACAAGAAGCAACACGACTTATTAAAGCTCGTCACCCAGAGCTTTTAATCATTGCAGATACATGCTTATGTGAATTTACAGATCATGGTCATTGTGGCTTAATTGAAGGCGATCAAATTTTAAACGATCCTTCATTAGATGTTTTAGCACGTACTGCAGTATCACAAGCAAAAGCAGGCGCGGATATCATCGCTCCATCTAATATGATGGATGGATTTGTGGCAGCCATTCGTGCGGGTCTAGATGAAGCTGGCTTTGAAAATGTTCCGATTATGTCATATGCCGTAAAATATGCATCTAGCTATTACGGTCCATTCCGAGATGCAGCTGATGGTGCACCTCAATTTGGTGATCGTAAATCATATCAAATGGATCCATCGAATCGTATGGAGGCATTCCGTGAAGCGGAATCAGATATTGAAGAAGGTGCTGATTTCTTAATCGTTAAGCCAGCTCTAAGTTATTTAGACATTATTCGTGATGTGAAAAATAACTATACATTACCGATTGTTGCATACAACGTTTCTGGTGAATATGCAATGATTAAAGCAGCGGCTATTAATGGCTGGATTGAAGAGAAAAATGTAGTGCTTGAAACGTTACTTAGCATGAAACGTGCAGGCTCAGATTTAATCATTACGTATCATGCAAAAGATGTTGCACGTTGGTTGGAGGAGAAATAAATGACACGTTCTTACGAAAAATCAAAACAAGCATATGCTGAAGCAATTAACTTAATGCCAGGTGGTGTTAGTAGCCCAGTACGTGCATTCAAATCCGTAAATATGGATCCAATCTTCATGGAATCTGGTCACGGTGCTATTATTAAAGACATTGATGGCAATGAATATATTGATTATGTATTATCATGGGGACCTCTTATTTTAGGTCATACTCATCCAGAAGTTGTACAAGCAATTGCAGAAACAGCAGCGAAAGGCTCTTCGTTTGGAGCACCAAGCTACACGGAAAATCGATTAGCTAAATTAGTGTTAGATCGACTACCTGGTATGGAAATGATTCGCTTTGTTTCTTCTGGGACAGAGGCTACGATGTCTGCTTTACGCGTAGCTCGTGGTGTTACAGGTCGCGATAAAATTTTAAAATTTGAGGGCTCATATCACGGTCATGGAGATTCCTTGTTAATTAAGGCGGGCTCTGGGGTAGCTACATTAGGCTTACCTGACAGCCCTGGTGTCCCAGCGGATATTGCACGTAATACATTAACAGTAGCGTACAATGACTTAGAAGGGGCGAAACTAATTTTCGAAAAGTTTGGTTCAGAGCTTGCGGCAGTAATTGTTGAGCCAGTTGCAGGAAATATGGGCGTTGTTCCTCCACAACCAGGCTTCCTTCAAGGCTTACGCGAATTAACAAAGGAACATGGAACATTGTTAATTTTTGATGAAGTTATGACAGGCTTCCGTGTTGATTATGGCTGTGCACAAGGTTATTTTGATGTAACGCCGGATATGACAACATTAGGTAAAGTTATTGGTGGTGGACTTCCTGTTGGGGCATTTGCAGGGAAAAAGGAAATTATGGAGCAGGTGGCACCAGCTGGTCCAATCTATCAAGCAGGGACATTGTCAGGGAATCCATTAGCGATGACAGCTGGCTATGAAACATTAACTCGCCTAGATAATAGCTCTTATGAATACTTCAAAAAGCTAGGAGATCAATTAGAGGCTGGTTTCCGTGAAGCAGCAACGAAATACAATATTCCGCATACTGTAAATCGTGCTGGTTCAATGATAGGTTTCTTCTTTACGAACGAAGATGTTATTGATTTTGATTCAGCAAAAACGTCGGATTTGCAATTGTTTGCTGAATATTTCCGTCTAATGGCAGAAGAAGGTATTTTCTTACCGCCATCTCAATTTGAAGGTTTATTTATTTCTACTGCACATACGGAGGAGCATATCTCAAAAACAGTTGATGCTTTCCATAAAGTATTTGGACAATTAGCAAGATAATAGGTTGTTACAAAATAGCATGCTAGAAGTATTTTCTGGCATGCTATTTTTGTTGTTAAAGTAATACGATATGCCTTTATCTGGTTCATCACCAAAACGTGTGGTTGATTTCCGTTCCGACTGGGCGCTTTCCTGGGGGCGTCCGATGAGCCGCTTCACTCGCGATGCTCGCTCCAGGGTCTCGGGCCAACACGATGTTGGTCACGAAGGCGTTATCACAGGATGTGATGGTTTTAGCCTTCGTTCCTCTATTGCTAATCCCCAAGGAGTCGCCCAGTCTCCACTCCAATCAACTTATTTACATAGTAGATGTTTTAACAAATGTCATCCACAGCTTTTGGTGATTAACCCTTTATCTGTAAAGGCTTATATTTTTGCCCGTTAGAAGGTATGATCGTTACCGCTTGAAAAAAATTTTATTAAAATTATAACTTTCAGCATAGCCAAATTGTGGGCGAAATCGTATATAATATAGCTATTCGTATAAGAAAGTAGTGAATTGATATGGCAACAGGCACACATATGGTCGAAGTACCCGTAGGAATTGAACATGTATGGGATTTCGTCAGTGATATGGAAAAATGGGCAAAGCTTGTCCCAGGTTATAATGCACATGAAATGATTGATGAAAAAAATTCAACATGGACGTTTAAAGGTAATGTTGGTGTTTTGAAAAAAACAGTACAAGTAGAGATTGCTATTTTAGAATGGGCAGCACCTACTAAAGTAACATTCGAATTAAAAGGAATTTCTGATAACTTTTCAGGAAACGGTTATTTCCTAGCAGAAAGTATTGATGCAGAAAATACAAAAATGACAGGCTTCTTGGAAGTAACAGCAGGAGGATTAGCTGGTCCTGTTTTAAATCCAATATTTAAGCCAATCGTACCAAAAGCAACACAAATGTTAACAGACCGTGTAGCAAATAAAATTAAATTGGTGAATGTATAATTACAGTGTTAACTTCTTTCAGCGGGTGTTCAAACACTCGCTGAAATATAGGAACTCAGTCTAAGAACGCCACGTCCTGTGGCAACGACTGAGTGACCAACATCGTGTTGGCCTAAAGCCTCCGATTCCAGACGCAATTATGCCGAGGCATAATTGATACAGACAGTAAAAAGGCATGCTAGAAGAAGTTTTCTAGTATGCCTTTTTTAGGCTTATCATTGGGGGGATTTCCGTTACTGCCGGGCTCTTGCCCAAGGGGCGTTTCGATGAGCGGTGCAATACAAAATCCGAACGCATTGTTTATCTGCGCGAAAGCAAAGAGACAGCTACATAATTACGCCAAGTCGAAATGAATTAATCATCCTATAGCATACTATCCCTCAGAGCTTCATATGATGCAAGAGGAGGGATTATTATCGAACACAAAACTTGGAATATGAGTGAAACTTTTTGTTTTCCTGGATATGGCTGCCCAACAGAAATAGCAGCTGTACAAATTAAGCCACGGTGGCAGACAACGCAGTTAGAAGATTCTCTACGATTAATGGGTATTTATCATATCACAGCACATGTTCGCTTTGATTTTCAAAATATGCAAGCTTACATGGGTGATGATGAATTAGTGCAAATCGATACGCTAGATATTCAAGGGGATACTGGTTATTTTGAGTATGCAGTCCCTTTAAATGTAGATTTACCAAAGGATGCAGCTATTGAAGATTTAATGGTAAAGGATATTCGACCTATTTTGACGAATCAGATGTGCCAGCTCGAATGGACGGTTACAAGTGTTTTTAATGAGCATGAGCTAGCATTAGAAAAAGCTCATATTTTTGAAAATCAGTCTGTCAATGCCTCAGCTCAAATAGAGAAAGAGGATCTTACAAAAGAAACGGCACAGGTAAAACAACCTGCAACTGTAGTAGCTTCGAATCAAGAAAAAACAACTGTAGCTGTAGCAGCTTCGGCACAAGAGGAAAAATCGAAGATTGTATCATTTGCAACTCAAAAGGAAAAGTCTGAAGCGATAGTAGCTTCAGACAAAAAAGGAAAGCCTGCACCAGTTGAGCAAAAAACAATGTTGAGGGAATCCTCAAGTCATATTGTAGTCCGTGAATCCAGCTCCTGGCATGAAGTTCCATCGATGATCTGGGATTTAACTGAAGACTATACACCGCTAAAGGTTCGTGTTTCAAATGATTTCATTCAAAAGTAAATAGCATAGAAGTAACAGGAGCAATAAGATGATGAAATCCCCAGATGTTGGAATGATGATGACACGTATAAACTGAAAAACACAAATTGGTACAATGATCGTTTTGCAATAAAAACGAAATTGTCGTAGCCATGGTGGTAAATGCCAAGGATTAAACTTACGTCGTCGCATTTGAATTTTCACTTCCTTTTCTAGTAGTGCTTCCTAAAAATGACTAAATCACTTGAAAAATGGCACGATTTTGCGGTACAATGTGAAAAAGTTGAATATAAATGCTATGACAGGGAAGAGTAAATTATTAGTACATTTTAAGAGAGGAAACGGTAGCTGAAAAGTTTCTATTTGTACCTAATTGAAAGTAGCCCTCGAGCAGCTTTAGTGAACTAACAGTAGTTAAAGCCGGTTAAACACCGTTACCGAATTGAGAGCCAGTAGTAAAGGCTTAAGCAAGTAGTACATTTTTTTCGATGAAATGTGTGACAGCTTAACTCGCCTCTGCTGGAATTAAAGGTGGTACCGCGAACTTAAACTCCTTCGTCCTTTTAGACGTTAGGAGTTTTTTTTATTTTCATTAATCTTCTGCTAAATGTCCTTTTACCTAAAGACATAAAAACAGAATGATTGGTACTATCTCACACCGCAAAATTAGTAGTTAACAGGAGGAGTCAAAATGACAGAAAACATTTCAATGCCTACAAAATATGATCCGCAGTCCATTGAAGCGGGTCGTTATGAATGGTGGTTACAAGGGAAATTTTTTGAGGCGCAGCCTACAAGTGAAAAGGAGCCGTATTCTATCGTTATTCCACCACCGAATGTAACAGGTAGACTACATCTTGGCCATGCTTGGGATACAACATTACAAGATATTTTAATTCGTATGAAGCGCATGCAAGGTTATGATGCACTTTGGTTACCAGGAATGGACCATGCAGGTATTGCGACACAAGCAAAAGTAGAAGCCAAACTACGAGAAGATAATATTACACGTTATGATTTAGGTCGTGAAAAATTCCTTGAAAAAACATGGGAATGGAAAGAAGAATATGCTGGGCATATTCGTGATCAATGGGCGAAGCTTGGTCTTGGATTAGATTATTCTCGCGAGCGTTTCACACTTGATGAAGGTCTTTCTGATGCAGTAAAAACTGTTTTCGTTCAATTATATGAAAAAGGCTTAATCTATCGTGGCGAACGTATTATTAACTGGGACCCTGCTGCAAAAACAGCATTATCAGATATTGAAGTTATCTATAAAGATGTTCAAGGTGCATTCTATCATATGAAGTACCCATTAGCTGATGGCTCAGGATATGTGGAAGTAGCAACTACACGTCCTGAAACAATGCTAGGTGACTCTGGGGTAGCCGTTCACCCGAAAGATGAGCGCTATCAACACTTAATCGGTAAAACAGTTATTTTACCAATCGTAGGTCGTGAAATTCCAATCGTAGCAGATGACTACGTAGATATGGAATTTGGTACTGGGGTTGTAAAAATGACACCAGCACACGATCCTAATGACTTTGAGGTTGGTAACCGCCACAACTTAGAACGCATTCTAGTTATGAATGAAGATGGTACTATGAACGAGCTTGCTGGCAAGTATAACGGGTTGGATCGCTTTGAATGCCGTAAGCAAATCGTAGCTGATTTACAAGAAGCAGGCGTGCTTATCCGTATTGAAGAGCATACACATTCAGTAGGTCACTCTGAACGTTCTGGTGCTATTGTAGAGCCATATCTTTCTGCACAATGGTTCGTAAAAATGCAACCACTTGCTGATGCTTCACTTACTCTTCAAAATGATGAAGAAGGGCAAGTAAACTTCGTACCGTCACGTTTTGAAAACACATATTCTCGCTGGATGGAAAACATTCGTGACTGGTGTATCTCTCGTCAATTATGGTGGGGTCATCAAATTCCTGCTTGGTATCACAATGAAACAGGTGAAGTTTACGTAGGAAAAGAAGCACCAGCAGATGCAGAAAATTGGACGCAAGATGAAGACGTATTAGATACATGGTTCTCGTCAGCTCTATGGCCATTTTCAACAATGGGTTGGCCAGATGAGACAAATGAAGAATATAAACGTTACTATCCAACAAGCACACTTGTAACTGGTTATGATATTATTTTCTTCTGGGTTTCTCGAATGATCTTCCAAGGTCTTGAATTTACAGGTCAGCGCCCATTCAAAAATGTATTAATTCACGGTTTAGTACGTGATGAAGAAGGACGCAAGATGAGTAAATCACTTGGCAATGGTGTAGACCCTATGGACGTTATTGATCAGTATGGTGCTGATTCATTACGTTACTTCTTAGCTACTGGATCTTCACCTGGTCAAGATTTACGCTATGCAACTGAAAAAGTAGAGTCAGTATGGAACTTTGCAAATAAGATTTGGAATGCCTCTCGTTTTGCTTTAATGAATATGGAAGGTATGACATATGATGAAATCGACTTAACTGGTGAAAAATCAGTTGCCGATAAATGGATTCTTACTCGCTTAAATGAAACAATTGAACGTGTAACATCTCTTGCAGAACGTTATGAATTTGGTGAAGTTGGCCGTGAGCTGTATAACTTCATTTGGGATGATTTCTGTTCTTGGTATATTGAAATGGCTAAATTACCGTTAAATGGCGATGACGAAGCAGCTAAGAAAACGACTCGTTCTATTTTAGCTTATGTTTTAGATCAAACTATGCGTCTATTACATCCATTCATGCCATTCATTACAGAAGAAATCTGGCAGCACTTACCTCATGAAGGCGAATCAATCACAGTGGCAGCATGGCCAACTGTACGTGCGGATCTTCATTTTGCAGAGGAAGCAGACAATATGAAGCTCCTAATGGATATTATACGTTCAGTACGTAATATTCGTGCGGAAGTTAATACACCAATGAGCAAAAAAGTGCCGCTATATATTTCAGCGAAGGATGCTACAACAGTTACGGTACTTGAAGCAAATAAAGCATATTTAGAAAAATTCTGTAATCCAGAATCACTAACAATTGGACAAAACTTAGAAGCTCCTGGTCAGTCAATGACAGCAGTAGTAACTGGAGCTGAGCTATTCCTACCACTTGTTGGACTTATTAATCTAGAAGAAGAAATTGCTCGTCTTGAAAAAGAATTAGAAAAATGGGCAAAAGAAGTGAAGCTAGTTAATGGTAAGTTATCGAATGAAAAATTCGTGTCTAAAGCGCCGGAAGCATTAGTTAATGCGGAGCGTGAAAAATTAGCCGATTACGAAAGTAAGCATGCGGTTGTATTAAAACGTTTAGCAGAACTAAAAAATATGTAAGATTGAGACAGCGGATGGCAAATGTCATCCGCTGTTTTTTATCTTTCATTGAAGTGAAAGTATACAACAGTTTTTTACGAAAAGTATGTGTATTGGGCGCTACTTGTACTAAAATGGAGATATTGTAGTAAGAGGGAGTGTTTCTTTTGTTTAAAACGATGAAAGAATGTACAGATTTTATTTTTACATTGAAGGCAGTTGATCATAAACGTGCACCGCTCGTATTGATGCGAGAGGTATTAGCACTTCTTAATAACCCGCAGGACAGGCTACGTGCTATCCATTTAGCAGGCTCAAATGGAAAGGGGTCAACAGTGAATGCGCTAAGAGAAATGTTACAACATGCTGGCTACAAAGTAGGCGCCTTTACTTCACCCCATTTAGAGCGTGTTAATGAACGTATGACTATTAATGGAATGCAAATTAATGATGCACAATTTTTACACTATATGAACAACGTTGCTGAGATTATTGAGACACATTATGAAGGTGAATTTCCGAGCTTTTTTGAGGTGGTAACACTTATTATGTTCCAATATTTTGCCGATGAAGAAGTGGATTTTGCACTGATCGAAACGGGACTTGGTGGACGTTTAGATGCTACGAATGTCGTTACGCCTCTAATTTCAATTATTACAACGGTTTCATTAGAACATACTGCGTTTTTAGGAGATACGTTAGCAAAAGTAGCGTTTGAGAAAGCGGGAATTATTAAAGAAAGTGTACCTGTTGTAGTGGGTGTTAAAAGTGAGGAGGCACTTTCTGTTATTAGTGAGGTAGCAAATGATCGCCATGCCCCATGCCTTGTTTTAGGGAGGGATTTTACGGTTGGAAATATTGAACAAGGTACTGATATGCAACATTTTAATTACCGTAAAGCAAATGTGGAGATGGAAGCTGTCCCATTAAAAATGGCTGGGTCGCATCAAATAAATAATGCAAGCCTTGCGATTACGGCGATCTTAACGTTAAGAGAGAATGGAGCTATTGATATTTCAGATGCATCAATTCGTCAAGCGTTGGCAAGAGCTCAGTGGGCAGGCCGTTTTGAGCAATTACCTGGTGATATTATATTAGATGGAGCCCATAATTCTGAAGGAACTGCTGCACTAATTCAAACACTTAAAACAGTTTATCCACACCAAAATTATCGATTTATATATGCAGCATTATCGGATAAAGATCATGCGAAAAGTATTGCTTTAATGGATAGTATTGCTACATCAATGGCATTTACACAAATTGAGCTTCCGAATGCTATGCCTGCTGATCAATTAGCTGCATTATCTACAAATACGAACAAAATATATAATGCGAATTGGTGTGAAATGGTTCAAACGATGCTACATCAAAGAGATGATGAGGATGTTATCGTTATAACAGGCTCCTTGTATTTTATTGCTGAAATTCGACAATGGCTACAGGGGGAACAACGATGATCCCAAAATTGAATAGCTACAAGGAAAAGTGGAATATTCAGAGTGATGATGTAATTAAACCTGGTCTAACTGCGATTGAAGAAGCATTAGCACGAGTAGGTAATCCAGAAAACAAATTGCAAGTCGTGCATTTAGCAGGGACTAACGGTAAAGGCTCAACACTTACATTTCTAGAATCGATCGCCAAGGAACATGGTTTGCGTGTTGGGAAATTTATGTCTCCTTGTATTTTTGACGTGCATGACCAAATTCAAGTAGAAGGTCAAGCTATTACAGAAGCTGAAATGAATCATGTATTTCGACAAATGCAGGTAGCTGGACTTAGTGGGAAACTAACAGATTTTGAACTTTTAACGGTTGCAACATTTTTACATTTTGTTGCTAGTAATGTAGATATTGCCCTTATTGAAGCTGGTATGGGGGGGTTACTTGATAGTACGAATGTGGTCACGCCAATTGTCTCTATCATACCGAGTATCGCATTAGAGCATACGAATTTTTTAGGAGATACGATTGAAAGTATTGCCTACCATAAAGCAGGAATTATTAAGGCTTATCATCCAGTTATTATCGGCGATTTACCGTTAGAAGCGAAGAATATAGTCTACCAGGAAGCCAACAAAAAACATGCATCCGTTCTTGAGCTAAATCATCAATTTTATGTGGAACAAGAGAATGATGGAGAGAGTTATGAGCATAATGACAATGGCCTCCGTATTACAAAGCTTGCACGCACTATAAAGGGAGCACATCAGGCGAATAATATGGCACTTGCTATTACAGCCTTTATTGAAGTGGCGACCGCATTGGAGTTACAAATTAGTAAAGAAGCTATTCAAAAAGCCGTGAAAAATGCAACCATTTTAGGACGTTTTGAAGAGATTATGCCTTATATTGTCTTAGACGGTGCGCATAATCCAGCGAGTGCCGAGAAATTAATAGAAACGATTAAGCATGAGTTCCTAGATGAGCAGATTACTTTTGTAATTGGAATTCTGGCAGATAAGGCTGTAAAAGAGATTTTGCAACAATTTGAGCAAGTAAGTGATTGTTTTTACTTTGTTGATTTTGATAACCCACGTGCGATGGCTGCTCAGAACATGCTTGAGCTGTCTAACGCCTCTCATAAAGCAGTTTTAGAAGATTATGTGCAATTTTTAAAACGACAGTCAGCAAACAAATCGAGGACTATTGTATCGGGTTCGTTGTATTTATTAACGGAAGTACGCAGTAGATTAAAAAATAACTAACATAGTGCAGACAATATATTTCAGTATAGATCAGGTACTCATAAAAAATGAGGCCTGGTTTTTTTTATTTAGTGTGAAAAATAAATTATACGATGGACTATTTCAGCAAAATTATTCTTTGATCTTTTTTTTAGGCGTGTTGATTAGGAAAATATAGGTTTATTATTGGCTGATTAAAAGGATTTTTATGTTGATATTTTGCTAATATATACTCATTTTAACTGATTGTAGCGTAGGGCTACTCGACTCCCGCGGGAAAGCGAGACAGACGAGACCCTGAGGCCAACATGATGTTGGTCACGAAGGCATTGTCACAGGACGTGACGCATTTAGCCTTCGTTCCTTCAGCGGAGGAAGCGGCTCGACGCTCGCCCCAGGAAAGCGAGTAGCCCGTAGCGGAAATCAGAGCCTTCTAATTAATTGGGGTGGATAAAAATGGTTAATCAACACATTTGATCTTTTTTGTTTATAGTAAAACTTTCGTTGCAAAAATATTTAATTTTGCAGTAAAACCTCGAAAATAACTAGTAAATCAAAATGTAGTAAATTCGCATTTACACATCTTTTTATACATATACTTATATATCAAATTGGTCTTTTCTAAATTTACTTTGATACGTTAAAGAAAGAGGTGATGGTCGAATGAAAATTGTCAGTCAAGTGATGAGAAAACAAATATTTCGAGCGATGATTATTGGAGGAATAGTAGGACTTTTTGGTGTAGGCATTTTTTTAGGTATTCTTCAAGCAAGTACTAAATTTTCTTCAAATGATAACACTGAGGTAGCTACTAAAAGTAATAATGGTAATTCATCTGGAGAAACAATTCCGACAGCTGGAGGAGCAACGAACGGACCCATGCTTTTTGCAAGTCAAGCAGGGGTTTATTCAAATTATGAAAGTGCAAGCGCATTTGTATCTGAACATCCTTCATTAAAAGAAAGTGCCATTGTCGAGGTTGATGGGAAATTTTATATTTGGACAAGTGTGGTAACAGATGAAAGTCAACTTGTCTTTTTAAAAGATCCTGCAACATTTAAAAAAGCATTCACTTTGAGTGGTGACAGTTGTAAGGAGGCAACGATGACAGAGCTTCCATCTGTGTTAGCTGACAAAAATGCAACAAAATTAAATTTTAAGGATAAATCCAAAGATTCTACGCTACCTGCTGATTGGCAATCTATTGGAGCGGCAGCTTCGTCTATTTCAACCGATGCCAGCATCATTCGCTTACAAGTCTTGGCTCATTACAAATCGAAAAATGCTTGTCTTCAAGTGAAATTTTAAGCATAAAAGATAGTGAAATAAGCATTATCTTGATTTTTAGAAAATTTTCAAATCCCAAATTCTCCGTTATGATAACTAATAAGGAGGAATGGTCAGATAATGTTTAAAACCAATAACAAGATAGTGCTTGCTTCTGCTTCACCACGACGAAAGGAATTACTTGCTATGCTATCGCTTCCCTTCGACATAATAACTAGTGAAGTAGAAGAGACAAGCGTACAGGCAACTACAATGCAAGATTATGTAAAAGGTGTAGCTCTTTTAAAAACACGTGATGTGGCAAAAAAAGCTCCAAATGCAACGATTATTGGAGCGGATACGATTGTTGTTTATAATGATGAGCTTCTTCATAAACCAAAAAATCGTGAGGAGGCAATTTCTCACTTATTACGCTTATCAGGTAAGTGTCATGCGGTCATGACAGCTGTTGCCATTATTGAGCCTAACGGTAATGAAACAACATTTGTCGAAGAGACAAATGTAGTCTTTCATCATTTATCGCAGGAGCTCATCGAAGCATATGTAGATTCGGGAGATCCATTTGATAAAGCAGGTGGTTATGGCATTCAAACTGCTGGAACCCTTCTAGTGAAACGTATTGAAGGAGATTATAACAATGTTGTCGGCTTACCACTTGCAGCGTTGTTTACGCAATTGGTGGCACGCAATATTATCCAATTTGCGAAGGAGTGAGGCTTTTTTGACGAATGATGTTTTACCAAGGACGATGATACGAGACGTTCATATAGAGGATCGCCCCCGTGAAAGACTACGTAGACAAGGAGCTATGAGTTTATCGAATCAGGAGCTACTGGCTATTTTACTAAGGACAGGCACTAAAGAAGAGTCTGTCCTTGTACTTGCAAATCGCGTACTAAGCGTTTTTGAGCGTTTACATCATTTGAAACATGCAACAATAGAAGAAATGGTTGCAATTAGAGGGATTGGTGAGGTTAAAGCCATTCAGTTATTAGCGGCAATTGAACTCGGTAGACGTCTCGCGCAGAAACAAAGCGATGAAAAATATACGATTCGTTCACCGCAGGATGCCGCTGCCTATTTAATGCCTGATATGACCTCACTGAACCAGGAGCATTTTGTAGTTCTTTTTCTAAATGTGAAGAATCAAATTATTCATAGACAGACGATTTTTATAGGCAGTCTAAATGCTTCGATTGTCCATCCTAGGGAAATTTTCCGCGAAGCTGTAAAAAGATCTGCAGCTTCTATTATTTGTTCACATAATCATCGTGCGACACGTTCATAACTGAAAAGGTTATGCACGCTGTCCGAACGTCGCAAAGACAAGTAAGAGAGTCGTGAACTCTTCGCTCGATAGGTGGAATGAGAGGGTAACGTCTCAAAACGCCTACTCTAATACTCCGACATGCGTTATTCAAAGGTGTCATTGAATAGGGTGTGAAGCTCGGTGAAGTCGGTTGAACGCTACCGTAGTACTAGAAATCTTAGTACCGAAATGCACCTAGAGGTAGGGGCTGTAGCGGATAGGTCGGGGGTCGTTAAAAACCTAATATGGTGAGAATGTGGTAAAACACTGACGAACTAGCGAATGTACTATCTGTGAGTGGCGAGCACTTAGAAATGAGTGGGCTTGTTGAAAGAGACAAGCGCGTTCCGTGGGCGAGTAAGTATGGTGGTTTCGAAAGCTCCATGCACCGTTATAGGCGGTGGAGAGGACGTCAGGTAAGAGCTAGCACCTAAGTTAGGACATAGATAGAGTGAAGGGAACGTGGAAAGCTACCAACATGGAGCGGACACACGCAATGAAGTGGTGGAAAGGAAAAGAGGCTTCTCTATAACTTTCTTTTATGGTAGTGAGAGTAGAGGCACGAGCGTTGAAGTTTCTGTAATGGAAATGGAGCGATAGCCTCAAGTCGTTTGTTTACGTGATTTTAACTCAAACCTTCAAGGATTCTCGTATGACTAAAAAGGTCACGAGCCAACAAATGGAGCGTGATGCACCTTGAGCGAAAACTTCAAAATGATTCCTAGAATGAAAAACACGAGACTTCGCCATGCCGAATATTATGGCATGACCGATACATTTGATGCATTGTATGCACAAAGTAAAGAGAACCAACCATTTAAAAATTTAATGTCGATAATCACATCTGATGATAATGTTTTACTCGCTTTTCGCAATATCAAACGCAATAATGGGAGTGCAACAGCGGGTGTTGATGGTGTGACAATTTATGATATTGAAAAGTTGAGTACGGATGAATTTATCAAAACGGTTAATAAACGCTTTTGTCATTACAATCCACGCCGTGTAAAACGCGTGGAAATTCCAAAGCCGAACGGGAAAACGAGACCACTTGGTATTCCATCGATGTGGGATCGTATTGCCCAACAATGTATCCTACAAGTATTAGAGCCGATATGTGAAGCGAAGTTTTATAAATATAGTTTCGGGTTTCGCCCGACGAAATCCGCTGAAAATGCCATTTCAATAGCGGCTAGTCGCATCAATAATAATCAGATGCAATACGTTGTAGACATTGACATCAAAGGTTTCTTTGATGAAGTGAAACATACAAAATTAATGCGTCAAATTTGGACGATGGGTATTCAAGATAAGCAGCTACTCGTGATTTTACGGAAAATGCTAAAAGCACCTGTTGTTTTACCGAATGGCGACATTACGTATCCGACAAAAGGTACACCCCAAGGAGGCATACTTTCACCGTTACTTGCGAATATCAATTTAAATGAATTTGATTGGTGGATTGCGAATCAGTGGGAAAGTAAGAAGTGCCATTCCATTAATGACTATCTTAATAAGAAAACCGGTCTATATAGCCATCAATATCGTTACCGACAACTTCGAAAGACGTCAACGCTAAAAGAAATGTATATCGTGCGCTACGCAGACGATTTTAAAATTTTTACTACGTCACGTGCAAATGCGAAGAAGATTTTCACCGCAAGTAAAATGTGGTTAGAAGAACGATTAGGACTTTCTATTTCGGAAGAAAAATCACAGATTACAAACTTGAAAAAGAAAAGCAGTGAATTTTTAGGGTTTGACTTGAAGATGGAACGAAAAGGCTATGACCGTGTTGGAAACAAGAAATTTGTTTGTCAATCGCACATCACCGAAAAGGCGAGAAAGCGTATTAAAGACCAATTGAAAGATCAAATCAATGCCATCCAACGAGCACCTAATGGGACAGAACTTATAAAGCAACTTCAAATCTACAACAGTATGGTCATTGGTATTCATAATTACTATCAAATCGCCACGCAAGTCAATGCGAGTTTGATACCGATTCAATATCAATTGACACAAGTAGAGCGACACCGCTTTAAACATTTGTCCTTAAAGAAACGCTCAAAAGGATACCGTATCACTGATAAAGGCATTCGACCGTACTTAAAGTCAGAAATGACGAGATATATCAATGATTACCCCATTATTCCCATTGGCTTTATTCGAACTAGAACGGCATTGATGCCGAAAAATGGCGTTTGTAAATTTACCCTTGAAGGTCGTGCGTTGATTCACCGAAATCAACGCAGTGTACCTGAATGGCAGCTTCAATGGTTACGGGAACACCCCATCACAAGTGAACGTGCAACCATTGAATTAAATGATAACCGTATATCCCTATTTGTCGCACAAAATGGGAAATGCGCTGTCATGGGTGATGAATTAGTTTTAACCGAAATGGATTGTCATCATAAAACATTATGGTACGAAACGAAGGATGACCGATATGTGAACTTGGTCTTGTTATCAAGAGATGTACACAGACTCATTCATGCGACATCCGACGAAACCATTCGAAAATATACAGATATAATGAAGCCAAATGACGAACAACGAAACAAAATCAATCAATTAAGAAAAATGGTTGGAAACGAATCAATTTAACACGCAAGGAACAATGAACTAATCGTGGTTTGAGAAAAATGAAAGAACGTAACGAACGATGGTACGCCGTGTGCGATGAAAGTCGCATGCACGGTGTGGAGCAGGGGAAAAGGTGGCGATAATTTCAAAGCCTTACCTATTGCTATCTAGTGGCGTTCCAACACCAAGTGATGAGGATATTGAAGTGACGAGAAGAATTTTAGAGGCTGGTTATATTATAGGCATTGATTTGATTGATCATCTCATCATCGGTGATCATCAGTTTATTAGTTTGAAAGAAAAAGGATATTTTTAACTCTGCAATATATTTTGCAGAGTTTTTTTGTGGAAATCTTTAGAGTTTGTTGAAATATCAGGTTCATTACTAAAAGTTGTGGATGATTTTATTAAAACGTCTACTATGTATATAAGTTGATCTTCGTTCCGACTGGGCGACTCCTTGGGGATTAGCAATAGAGGAACGAAGGCTAAAATCATCACATCCTGTGATAACTCCTTCGTGACTAACCTCGTGTTGGGCCGAGACCCTGCAGCGAAGCGGATGTTTTCTGTGCGAAAGCGTAGCGACAGCAACAACAAATGTTTTCTGTAGCGAAAGCAAAGCGGCAGCTACAAAGCGCCCAGTCGGAACGGAAATCAACCACACGTTTTGGTGATGATCCAAGTATCTATACGATTTAGAATTGTAAAGCAGTTGCTGGATCATTTAGTGAAGCCTCACAGTATTCCTTTTTTCTAAAATTTAGTGAAAATCAAATCGCTTCATTATTTTAAAAATAAATATTTTTGTATTTTTTTGCGAAAAGCTAAAAATGAAAGCGAACCTTTTTTTATAGAAAACGTTATTGTATTCGTAGAAATGTCTATAATATTCACAAAAATTGGTAGCCTATTACACGTTGTCTTACAAGAATAAAAATTATATGCTAATCTATACGTACTATTTTTGTTTAGGAGGGAAATAAAATAGTATCTTTTCCGCGAGAAGAGGTATGTGGCACTACAAATTCTTGCGTTTTTCCGTTATAATGAAAGGTATGATTTTATTTTTATTCAGAAAAAGACTCTCATTCCAACTGGTGTGAGATAAATGAGTGTGTAGTTTTTTTTCAGAAGGTGTCTAACACCGAGTGAATGAAGATAAAACCTCGGAGTGTAATTACGCGCCGGGGTGAAGATGATGTCAACGAAAGTATGGCTTAAATAGAAAGGGAGTACACAAATTGTTTGGATTAGGAAGTAAAGATGTCGGGATTGACCTTGGCACAGCGAATACATTAGTGTTTATTAAAGGGAAGGGAATCGTTTTACGCGAACCTTCAGTCGTAGCGAAAAATACAAAAACTGGAGATATCGTTGCAGTTGGTAACGATGCAAAAAATATGATTGGTCGTACACCTGGCTCAATCGTAGCAATCCGTCCTATGAAAGATGGCGTTATTGCTGATTTTGATATTACTACAGCAATGATAGAATACTATTTAAAAGAAGCTTGTAAAAATTCTGGTGGTAATTGGAAAAAGCCGAATGTTATGATTTGTGTGCCTTATGGTATTACATCGGTTGAACAACGTGCGGTTATTGACGCTGCTCGCCAAGCAGGTGCCAAAGATGCATTTACAATTGAAGAGCCATTTGCAGCAGCAATCGGTTCAAACTTACCAGTATGGGATCCTACAGGGTCAATGGTCGTTGATATCGGTGGTGGTACAACAGAAGTAGCGGTAATTTCATTAGGTGGTATTGTAACTAGTGAATCTGTACGTGTCGGTGGGGATGCAATGGACCAATCCATCATTTCGTATATTCGTAAAACATATAACTTAACAATCGGTGAACGTACTGCGGAAGCAGTGAAAATGGAAATAGGTACAGCGTTGGCTGAAGGTCCAGGAGAAAAAATGGACATTAGAGGACGCGATCTTTTAACAGGTTTACCTAAAACGATCGAAATTTCTTCACAGGAAATTTCTGAATCTTTACGTGAAGCGGTAGCATCTATTATTGATGGTGTTCGAAAAACGCTTGAACAAACACCTCCTGAATTATCTGCAGACGTAATGGAACGCGGAATTGTACTAACAGGTGGTGGTGCGCTATTAGCAAACTTAGACAAAGTTATTAGCCAAGAAACTAATATGCCAGTATTTATCGCAGAAGATCCACTGGACTGTGTTGCTATTGGTACGGGTCAGGCTCTAGATCATATTGATTTAATTCGTCAACAACAAGTTAAAGGGTAAGGAGGTTTAGGCAATGCCACATTTTTTTTTCAATAAGAAATTAATTTTGCTACTCGTGGGCATGGTTTTTCTTGTGGCATTGATTAGCTTCTCATTACGTGAACGGACGAATGCCACTTTACCAGAGCAAATTATTAAAGACACTGTCGGCGTCGCACAATCCATTGTTGCGAAGCCGGCGAATTATATTGCAGGTGTTTTTGATAGTATTGATTCCCTCTTAAACACGTACGAAGAAAATAAACGTTTGAAAGCACGCTTAGATGAATTTGTAGCTGTACAAGCTGAGGCAGCGGACTTGAAATCTGATATTAAAAAGTTTCAAGAGCTTATGGACAAATCGGAAAGCTTAAAAGCATATGATCCGATTCATGCCACAGTTATTGCTAGAAATCCTGACCAGTGGGAAGAAAAAATTATTTTAGATAAAGGATCTTCACACGGTGTAGAAAAAAATATGGCAGTGATGACAGCGAAAGGGTTAGTCGGTAAAGTTACTGAAGTGACGCCTTTCACATCTCAAGTAGAGCTTTTATATACAAATAATCCAAACTATCGTGTTTCTGCGATGGTTCAAGGAGATAAACAAGCATACGGTTTAATCGAGGGCTATGATAAAGAGCGTAATGAACTCATTATGAAGCGAATCGATTCAAGAGTAACAGTGAAAAAAGGTCAACAAGTAGTTTCATCAGGACTTGGCGGTGTTTTCCCAAAAAATGTGCCAATCGGAGAAATAACTGAAGTAAGTACAGATGATCATGGCTTAACAAAAATGGCTTATGTAAAACCATCTGCTGATTTTTCAATTTTAGACTATGTTGTTATTGCTAAACGTTCCTCTACTGTGATAGATGGATATGATGGTAATGAATCGGATGGAGATTTAACACATCCACAAAAGGGTAACGAGGAGGCGGAATAATGGTTCGATTTCTCATCCCCTCTGTGGCAGTTTTACTATTTTTACTAGAACCAGAGTTTGCTATGCTTTCACCGATTGAAGTGAAAGGGCAAATCTATTATTTGGTCCCTAGATTTTTAATCTTATATTTAATATTTATATCCATCTATTACAGCCGTCAACGAGCGGTAATGTATGGACTTTTTTTTGGTGTCTTGTATGATGTGTTTTACATTGATATTATTGGATTATATTCAGTACTGTTTCCGCTAGTATGTTTTTTAGCAGGGTCAATTGTGAAAGTTATTCATCAGCACTTAGTTGTGACAACGACGATTTCAGTTGTTTTAGTAGCAATTTTAGAATTTATACTCTATCAATTCTTCTATCTTATCGACTTTACAACGATTCCATTTTCGGATTTCTTACGTTCACGACTACTGCCAACGATCATTGCTAATGCACTATTTTTAATGATTCTTGGTTGGGCCTTCAAGTATCTGATTAATGCGCGTGTCTTACAGAGAGCACGTGAAGTTTCTTAACAAAGAGCAACGTGGGGTGAGGCATTCATGAAAAAACAGTTAGTTAATATGAAGGGAACAAAGGATGGATTTATTCTTCATTTAGACGATCAATGTGCGTATGTCGATTTAGTAGAAGAGCTTAAAAAGAAAGTTTCAGAGAGCGGTATCGATAGTAAAGTAGATGTACAATTATATTTGGGCTATCGATACTGTTCTGATGAACAAATCAAAGAGCTTATTAAAAGTGTTCAGGAAACAGAGCAACTAATCGTTTCAAAGGTGCAAAGTGAAGTACTGACTGTCCATGAGAGCAACCAGAAAAGGATTGAAAGTCAACAAGATACATATTTAGGTGTGGTCAGATCGGGGCAAGTTCTACGTTCGCCAGGAGATATTATTATCGTAGGAAATGTCAATCCGAACGGACGTGTAGAAGCAGCCGGTAATGTGTATGTCCTAGGTAAACTCAAAGGAATTGCACATGCAGGTGTTCATGGTAATAAGGAAGCAATCATTGCAGCATCTTGTTTTGAAGCCACACATATCATGATTGCTGATCAGGTTCAGGCAATGTCAGACGAACATGTAAAAACGATTAATCAGGAAGAGATGGCTTGTGCATTTATTGGCTATGATGGGCGCATTACGTACGATCAAATTCACGCGTTAAAAAATATTCGACCATTGTTAAATGTGTCTAAGGGAGGAAGCTAGTGTGGGAGAAGCGATCGTCATAACTTCAGGTAAAGGCGGTGTCGGAAAAACGACGACAACGGCTAACCTTGGGACTGCATTGGCGCTACAAGGTAAAAAAGTTTGTTTAGTAGATACAGATATTGGCTTACGTAATTTGGACGTGATTTTAGGTCTTGAGAATCGAATTATTTATGACTTAGTAGATGTTGTTGAAGGGCGCTGTAAGATTCATCAAGCGCTAATAAAAGATAAACGTGTAGATGAAAAACTATTTTTATTACCTGCTGCTCAAACGACAGATAAAAATGCTGTTAAGCCTGAGCAAATGAAGAGCTTAGTAGAAGAATTAAAAAGAGATTATGATTATGTTTTAATAGATTGTCCAGCGGGCATTGAACAAGGCTATCGTAATGCTGTTGCGGGTGCTGATCATGCAATTGTAGTAACGACGCCAGAAATCTCTGCTGTGCGTGATGCAGATCGAATTATTGGCTTACTCGAACAGGAAGAAATTACTGCACCTAAACTAATTATTAACCGCATTCGCCAGCATATGATGAAAAGCGGTGATACTTTGGATGTTAATGAAATTACAACACATTTGTCTATTGATTTATTAGGAATCATTGTAGATAATGAAGGGGTTATTTCATCATCCAATAAAGGTGAACCAGTAGTAATGGATCCTGCTAATAAAGCATCTCTTGGCTACCGTAATATTGCCCGAAGAATACTAGGAGAGTCTGTACCACTTATGGCCATTGAAGATGAACATAAAGGTGTATTTTCAAAACTAAAATCGTTATTTTCAAGATAAACATCAACCTTTTCGTGCAGTTGTACGAGAAGGTTTTTTTTCGTGTGCATGAATGGACATGCAAGCTCATATAGTGTGAAAAAAGGATGAGGGCTTGTTTAAAAAATGGAAATGGTTGGTCACGATATTGCTTGTGGCTGCAATTATGCTAGTAATTCGTTTAGAGGATCAAGGCGTATTGGAAACACCGGTGCGAAAACTTGTTACAACTTCAGCGGATTTAACCTATTTAAGCGAGCTCGGACAAAGCTGGCTAAATAAAGATGATGCAACAATTTTAGTATCGAGTGATGTTGGACAAACTGAACTATTATCATTTGCCAATGCAGAAGTCTTTAAGGAAGGTTTTTTATTGCAATATGACATGGGCCTCCCGGTTTATGCTGGAAAGAATGGTCTTGTCGTTTTCACCGGCCATACAAAATATACTGGTAAAACAATGACGATAAGCTATGATGATGGTACAACTGTATCCTATGGTATGCTGGATAGCTTAGCACAACTTCCATACACAACAGTGCAGGCAAACGATTTAATCGGCATGAAAGAGAACGGGCAACTCTATATCTCGATTGAGAAAGACAAGGCACAATATAGCTTAGAACAGATTGTACAGTGGCTTGAAACAGCGGAGTCCAATGAAAATTAAACTGCATCTTCTATGTATCCCTCTCGTATTTTTAATGATTTTCACCGGTCAAATTGCTTATTACGCTATTATTTTATCTTCGCTATTATGGCATGAAGCAGGTCATATGTTGATGGCGATGCTTTGTGGCGTTAACGTAAAATCATGCATTATTACACCTTACGGAGGGGAAATAGAATTTGAAAATCCAGCGGTTGTGCCAGCAACGTCACTCCTTTGGATTGCCTTAGGGGGACCAATCGCTACATTATTAGGGATTGGCCTCGCTTTTTTTATGCCGGAATTGCTTGCTACTAAGCTAATTAATGTGCAACTTGTGCTATTAGCCATCAATGTATTACCGATTATTCCTTTGGACGGTGGCAGAATATTTTTAGCGTGTTTATTTTTACTTTATCCAAATGTTCGTGCGTTTGAATATTATTACTGGTTTTCTCTTATAATTGCCTTTATACTATTCGTGATAACTTTATGTTACCTCCCACAATCTATTTTTATAGCAATTTTATGTTTATTTATATGGCTTCAAGCGTTAAAAGAATGGAACTATCGAAAATATCGTTTAGCATTTGAGAAATATGTAATGAATAGATTGACTTGAAAAAAATTGTGTGGTAATATTTTAATGTTATTGTTTGTAGCACCCGTGCTACTACAACCGCACTGGAAAGGTTTAAGTATCATATGATCACCTTTATGTACAGGCGAGTCTTAGTCTAAGAGGAGGTGCAGTAAAATGTACGCAATTATTGAAACTGGTGGTAAACAAATCAAAGTAGAAGCTGGTCAAGAAATCTATATTGAAAAATTAGGTGTAGAAGCTGACGAGGTTGTAACTTTCGATAAAGTTTTATTCGTTGGTGGCGAAAACGTTAAAGTTGGAGCTCCATTAGTAGAAGGCGCTACTGTAACAGCTAAAGTTGTTAAAGAAGGCCGTGCGAAAAAAATCGTTGTTTTCAAATTGAAAGCTAAAAAGAACTACCGTCGTAAACAAGGTCACCGTCAACCTTATACAAAATTAGTTGTTGAAGCTATCAACGCTTAATTGTGAGGTGTAGCGAATGATACAGGTTACGATTCATCACGATGAAAATAGACATGTGTCAGCATTCGAATTTTCAGGACATGCTGAATACGATGAATCTGGTAAGGATTTAGTATGTGCAGGAGCATCTACAATTGCTATAGGTACTGTGAATGCTATTTATGCACTATTACAATTACAGCCAGAAGTCGAACAAGCTGCTGAAGGTGGAGGCTATCTTAAGGTAGATCTACCATCAGATATAGAGCCTGAGATTGATGCGAAACTACAGTTAATTGTCCAAGTAATGACTGCCCAGGTATATTCCATGGTGCAAAATTACGGACAATATATCCAAATCAACTACAACCAAGTAGGAGGTGGAACACAATGAAATTATTATTAGCATTAGACCTTCAACTTTTCGCATCTAAAAAAGGTGTAGGTTCTACTAAAAACGGACGTGACTCTGAGTCAAAACGTCTTGGTGCTAAACGTGCTGATGGCCAATTCGTAACTGGTGGATCAATTCTTTACCGTCAACGCGGTACAAAAATTTACCCAGGTACAAACGTAGGTCGTGGTGGTGACGATACACTATTTGCTAAAGTTGACGGCGTTGTTAAATTCGAACGCTTAGGTCGCGATCGCAAACAAGTATCTGTATACCCAACAACACAAGAAGCTTAATCTTTTATAAGATAACATAAAGCGGAGGACTGCATTTATTGCAGTCCTTTTTTTGGCTAAATTTCAACTTCTTTCAGTCAATGTCTTTTGTACCGAAAGCGTAGCGACAGGTACAGAAGTCATCCACTTCTATAGGTGGTGTGATGAATGCGGTTTTAAGTCACTTTTACTTTTCAGTTGGTGTCCAAACATCTGCTGAAATAGAGGAACTCAGTCTAAGAACGCCACGTCCTGTGGCAACGACTGAGTGACCAACGTCGTGCTGTTGCTGACGCTTCGCTTTCGCACAGACAAAACCTTTTGCTGCCGCTGCATTAGCACTACGCTTTCGCGCAAAAGACATCTGTTGGCCCAAAGCCTCCGGCGGATGTCACGGAATCGGAAAGGAGTTCTTAAAAAGGATGTTAGCCTAAAATCATCGCATCCATGCGATAACGGCTAACTGACCTGCATCGGTAAAAACACCACGTCCTGTGGCATTACCGAAATGACCGACATCGTGTCGGCCCTCGTGCAGGCCTAAGCACAAAGCCGATTCCGGACGCATTGTTTATCTGCGCGACAGCGGCAATTATGCCGAGGCATAATTGATTAAAGAATTAAGGGAAAAATACAGCAAAACTTGTTATACTAGTAAGGATAACTTTATTGGAGTGAATGGGATGAACAATCAATCACTAACCATTAGTGAAGTAATACGTTTTGCAAATCATGATTATGTGAATCAGCTTCAGCTTATTCGCATGAATTTAGATTTAGGTAGAATTGATGAATCAAAAAAACTTATTCAAAATTATTCAGAACAGTTACAAATACTTTCTATCTTTAATCGAATACAATTACCGCAAACAATCGAATGGCTGCAAACAGCAGGCTGGCGCTATCCTTCATTACCAATGAAGCTTAGTGGTGACATAAAAATGTCTGTCACAAATACGATTGATTCGGAAGTTGTAGATTACTTAAACAAAACAGTTATGCATGTTTATGATACATTAGATCCATTTACAGAGCAGAGCCTAGCGCTCGATGTACGTGTTGACGATCATACATTTGCCGTGACATTCACGCTAAATGGGCTATGGAGTGCTGATGCATTCACCGAAAAAGGTTTGAAACAATTAGACATTCAAACAATTGAACAGACGAATACGTGCTGGCAATATGTGTTGAAAGCAAATAGGGAGTGAACTAAATGTTTGTCGATCACGTTAAGATTTATGTAAAAGGTGGCGACGGCGGGGACGGAATGGTTGCCTTCCGCCGAGAAAAATATGTACCGAATGGTGGTCCAGCTGGTGGTGATGGCGGACATGGTGGTAACGTAGTGTTTGAAGTTGAAGAGGGCTTACGAACATTAATGGATTTCCGCTACAAACGCAACTTCAAGGCTGACCGTGGTGAGCACGGTATGAGTAAAGGAATGCATGGTAAACGTGCAGACGATTTAATCGTTAAAGTACCACCAGGTACAGTCGTAATGAACGAAGAAACAGGTGCTGTTATTGCCGATTTAGTCGAGCATGGTCAACAAGCGATTATCGCAAAATCTGGCCGTGGCGGACGTGGGAATTCACGCTTTGCAACACCTGCAAATCCGGCGCCAGAACTTTCTGAAAAAGGTGAGCCAGGACAAGAATTAAATGTTATATTAGAGTTAAAAGTTTTAGCAGATGTGGGACTAGTAGGTTTCCCAAGTGTTGGTAAATCAACGCTTTTATCTGTTGTTTCTGCTGCGAAACCAAAAATTGGTGCATATCATTTTACAACAATTGTTCCGAATTTAGGGATGATTGAAACAGACGATCATCGAAGCTTCGCTATGGCAGATTTACCTGGTCTTATTGAAGGCGCACACCAAGGGGTAGGGTTAGGTCATCAATTTTTACGACATATCGAGCGTACACGTGTTATCGTCCATGTTATTGATATGTCAGGAATGGAAGGCCGCGATCCGTACGAGGATTATTTAACGATTAATGAAGAGCTAAAGCAATATAATCTTCGTTTAACAGAGCGTCCACAAATTATTGTTGCCAATAAAATGGATATGCCTGATGCAGAAGAAAACTTAGAGGAATTCCGCAAAAAAGTGGGAGAAGACGTTCAAATTTTCCCGATATCGGCTGTTTCACGTCAAGGTTTAAAAGAGTTACTATTTGCTATTGCCGATTTACTTGAAGTAACGCCTGAATTCCTACTATATGAAGATACAGAGGAAGAATCCGAAGCAACGGTAATGTATAAACACGAAGCAAAAGGTGAAGATTTCGAAATTACTCGTGATGATGATGGTACATTTATCATTAGTGGTTACGCAATTGAACGCCTATTTAAAATGACTGACTTTAGCCGTGAAGATGGTATTCGTCGTTTTGCTCGTCAATTACGTGCAATGGGTGTGGATGAAGCTCTACGTGAACGCGGTGCTCAAGATGGCGACATAGTTCGTCTGCAAGAGTTTGAATTTGAATTTGTCGATTAAGACAAGAGTTTTAGGGGGAAGCGTATGAAGAATGTTGCGAATCAGCGATATTATTTAGTTCGTGAAGATGTTTTAACGGATGCTATGCAAAAAACTTTGGAGGCGAAACACTTGCTTTCAAGTGGTTCGGTATCTTCCATTTGGGATGCGGTAAAGCAGGTGGATTTATCGCGTAGTGCGTTTTACAAATATCGTGATGCTGTATTTCCTTTTCACTCAATTGTGCAGGAACGCATTTTAACAGTCTTTTTACAGCTTCAGGACCGTAAAGGAACACTTGCAAAGCTTTTAGAAACAGTGACAATTACGCATTGTAATGTACTGACTATCCATCAAACAATACCGATTCAAGGACGTGCTAATGTTACATTGTCATTAGATGTCACTAGTATGACATGTGAACTTGATGATTTAATACAGCAACTTAAGCGTTTAGATTTTGTAGAGTCAGCGGAAGTAATTAGTTCTGGTGCATTGTAATGAGTGTCAGCAAGTTTGAATTTTTGACAAAATGTAAATAAGCTCAAAAGGAGCAGTCCCATGTGATGTAATTAGCACTTCATGGGACAGCTCCTTATTCTATATCGATAGTGAAAATGCATAGAAAGAAAAGTAATGGATAGAACGTCATAATGAGGTTTTGGGAAACTTCTTTATATGTATCTCCCCAACATTAGATGTAAAATAAAAGGAGTTTTTGGGATCTGGAAAATTCCGAATTTTTACATTAGTGAAATTTAAGAGGCTCATCATCAAAAGTTAGGGGTGACATTTGTTAAAACATAACCATGTATATTAGTTGATTGGATGGAGACTGGCGATTCCTTGCGGTTTAGCGTGAGACCCTGGAGCGCAAGCGGGTAGGGGAACGAAGGCTAAAAGCATCACGTACTGTAATAACGCCTTCGTGACTTCGTGTCGCTACGTTAGCACTGCGCTTTTGCACAAAAAACATCTGTTAGCCTGACGCCCTTAGGAAAGCGCCCAGTCGAAACGGAAATCAACCCTACGTTTTGATGGTGAGCCAATCAAATCAAACCATGAACAGGAGGAAATGTAATGACAGAGCAACAATGGGAAAAACGAATAGGATATTTAGGACCTGAGGCATCATTTACATACTTAGCAACAAAGGCAACCTTTCCGAATGAGTGGCTTGTCCCTTGTTCTACAATTCCAGAATGTATTGAGGCGGTAGCAAAGGGGAAGGTAGATTTAGCAGTTGTACCACTGGAAAATGCTTTAGAAGGATCAGTATCGTTAACGCTTGATTATTTATTTCATGAGGCGACCTTATATGTTACAGGTGAGCTCCAGTTAAAAATACAGCAGCATTTAATGGTCAATAAAGCGCAGAAGGACAATTGGGAGTCAATAATAGGAGTTTACTCACATCCACATGCTCTAGCCCAATGTCATAAATATTTATTTTATCGTTTCAGTCATGCTCCGTTACATCAAACGACATCAACAGCAGCAGCGGCAAAATTTGTATCTGAAAATCCTAACGAGTGCATTGCTGCAGTTGGAAATGCAGCAGCAGCGGATAAATATGGCTTAGAAATCGTTCAATCTAATATTCATGATTTTCATTTTAACCATACACGCTTCTTCGTATTATCTAAGCAAAATAAACGATTACCGCAAGAATTATCAGATGGACAGGCAAAGACAACTTTCATGATTACATTGCCAACAGATCGTTCAGGTGCGTTACATCAAGTATTATCGGTATTCGCATGGCGACAGCTAAATTTAAGTAAGATCGAATCACGTCCATTAAAAACGGGCTTAGGTGATTATTTCTTTATGATTGATGTTTTAGCGGATGAAAAGGAGCCTATGATGCGCGGGGCTATGGAAGAACTAGCTGCACTGGGTTGCAAGGTGAAGTCGCTTGGTACATACTTTACTTATCGAACAGCAGACGAGTAATCAATGTCGTCTTGGCTAGGAGGAATCAATATGGGCGGCGTTATTTTATTTGATGGCGTGTGCAATTTTTGTGATAGCAGTGTGCAATTTATTATCAAATATGATCAGGTAGCATATTTCCAATTTGCATCCATCCAGAGTGATGCAGGGCAGGCGTTACTTGCACAATACGAAATACCAGAAAATATAGATACTGTCATTTTAATTGAGCATGGGAAGGTCTATTTTGAATCTACAGCAGCACTTAAAATCTGTAGGAGATTAAATAGTTTTTGGCCTGTCTGCTATGTTTTCATTCTTATTCCTCCATCTATACGAAATATAATGTATCGACTATTTGCTAAAAATAGATATCGTCTTTTTGGACGAAAAGAAAAATGTTTATTGCCAACACCTTCTCAACGAAGAAGATTTCTCTAATTCTGAAGCTATCCAATATAAATGGATAGCTCTTTTTTTAGAGAAAATTGAAAAAGCTAATTCATATGCATAAGATCATAACGTAGGGGTGATTTCTGTTCTGACTGGTGCTGGGGGCGTGCGATAAGCCGATTGGGGCAACAGATATTTCTTGTGCGAAAGCGGCAATGTTTAAAAAGAAGTTAAAGCCTCTAGTGGATGTCTTTAAATACCTCATGAATGAACAGAAAGCTACTAGTCTCCGTGAAGGCTAGCAGCTATGAATCCAATTATTTGATTTTACATATTATAGAAGTTGGATTTGTTGAATTATTGATCTACAACTAAATAGCCTTTTTTTTGTAAAGTAAGCTCAATTAAATCTAAAATTTCAACAGAAGGCGCAGAAATAACATGAAGATGTGTACCACCTGTTAGTTCGGATAAATAACTTGCCTGTGTTTCGTTAACACGTTCAATAAATTTTTTTACCTCATGACGGTTAGAGACCATAATCGATGCAGTAATTTCTCCGTAAATAGGATGTTCAACAATAACATTTTTTACTGTACCACCGCAATCAACTATAGTTATAAGTTCATCTTCTGCATTCTCTGCAGTATGGAAGCAAGGAATTGTACGTTCAACAGTTTGCTGTATTTGTTCCTGATGCATATAAAGATATCCTTGGCTAGTAGCAATAATAGGTTCATTTCTAGCCTTTAATAATGTCATATCATTGACAATGACTTGTCTAGAAACATTAGCGAATTTAGCTAAGTCCGTCCCTGTTATAGGTGCTGTGCTGTTTTTTAGTTGTGCTAGAAGTTGCAGTCGGCGTTCTTCGCCTAACATTTTTTTCATAAGAGATCACCTCTGCTTGTAATAAAGGAAGCAGTTTTCCTTAAAAACTAGTGTACCATGAAGCCTTTCTAACATGGGTGAATTTTTTGTATCCAAATGGAACATTGAACATATGATACGGAGAGAGGAAGGGAGGAAAAAATTGCGTATTCATATTGTCCAAAAGGGAGACACGTTGTGGAAGATTGCGAAAGAGTACGGAGTTTCGTTTGAAGATTTAAAGCGGCTTAATGCCCATCTCGCTAACCCAGATTATATTGTACCGGGCATGGAAATTATCCTACCTGAAAAAATAAACAAAGAACCACATAGAGAACCACATAGAGAACCACATAGAGAACCACATAGAGAACATCATCGAGAAACAGATTGGGGAATGCATAGAGACGGACATAGAGAGGGGGGGCATAGAGAAGGACATAGGGAACCACATAAAGAGGGGCACAAGGAACATATGCATAAGGAGTCACCTACAAGGCATGTTAAAGAAAAAGAGGTTCAGAGACCAATGCCACCACCAATTATTGTACCACCACCACCAATGCCTGAACCACAGATGATTCCAATTCCTTATCCAATGCCAATGCCGATGCCGATGCCTCAGCCAGCGCCTGTTGAGCTTAGCTGGAATCAAAACGTTGTCATGCCAAGTGTAGAGCAAACTGTATCACCAATTCAAATTCAACCACAACCACAACCACAACCTATAGCCCAACCGGCGCCAGCACCAATGCCAATGCCAATGCCAATGCCGCAACCGATTTTTATCATGCCACAAATGCCAGCAGTACCACATTGTGCAAGCTGCCATCAACCAGTGCATCATCATATGTATTGGCCAATGCCGATGCATATGCCAATGGAGCCGCAAATGGAGCCGCAATATACAATGCCGGAGCAACCAACATCATGTGATATGGGATGCGAAAAAGTTGCTGGGATGGGGGATTTCTTAGAATCTAGTACATCTCCATTCTTCCCTATGAAACCTGAATTTGAGGCTATGCCGGAAATGGAACAGCCCTGTGGTTGTCATGCACAACCAGTCATGATGCCAAATTGGCAAATGGACCAATGTTTCTGTCCACCACCATGTCCGCCACCATGCCCAATGCCATGTCCATCACATTGCCATATGCCATGGATGTCACCGCACTTTTACCCAGGCGGGATGACGCCTTATCGATGGTGAAAAAGCGTTTATCATTGAAGAAGTAAAGCCGAATATTTGGAAGTATAAATATCAATCCAATAATTATTTTGTAAAACGGGCAAAGCAGATAGAAATAGCAGAAAAGGTGAGGGTTATTCATCGACAGCTTGGATATCTAGAACCCTCGTTGATCTTACCTGTAATGAAAAGTGATGACGAGTATTTAATTGTGCAAGATTGGCAAGAGGGAAGTCATGGTGCTAATTTTGCTCGTAAAAAAGATCGGAAGGAATCACTTAAATTATTAAATATGTTACATGATACACATAAAAAAATTGCTTGGCAGCGTGTGCCAGGCTTGCACACCTATTCACAGCTTTTAAAATGGCAAATGCGTCATATGCGTTTTAAAAGCAGACGGAAAGAGTTTCGTGCATTTTTAACAAAAGAAGAAATCGATCAAATTTTACATTATAGTGAGAAATCGTTACAACTAATCGCGCAGGAAGATGTACCTGAAAAAGAAATAACACTTTTACATGGAGATGTCGTACATCATAATTTCTTATGGTGCTCAGATGGAGAATTGCGTTTAATCGATTTTGATTTGGCTCACCTTGGAGAAGCGGATGATGAATATATTTTATGGTTGCATCGTGTACTGCCAGCTGTAAATTATGACCTTGGTAAAATATTTGCAGAGCTACCAGAGATGAAACGATTAGATAAAAGAAAGCTACATCGTTTAAAATATCCAAATGAGCTATTACGTGAATGGCTTTTTGCAGTAGATTTACCTTTAGATCAACAGCTGGTATTTATAGATTATTTAGTGCCATTTACAAAACGAGCTCTCACATATTGGCCAAAACTGTGGTACGATATTGATAAAATGATAAAGAAATGACCGTCTTTCGGCGGTCATTTTTGTCTGTGAACGACTACTTGTGCTATTTCTAAATGTTAAGGAAATTATAGGTTTTTAATTGTGGATAACCAAGAGCATAGTTTTCGTCTAGGCTAAAGCGCTACATCCTCGAGGTCGCTTCGATCCCTCGGGCAAAAGTGGTGGATCGCTTACTTTTGCTTCGGGCTCTCCAGCGCTTGTCGGATGTAAACGAGCGCTTTAGCGCATTTGTTATAGTCGAGCATTCGTTCGCAATATGCTATAATCGAAGACGATGATTGTGAGGGATTATAGAATGTATGATTATTTAAAAGGACAAATAAAGCGTATAACTCCTGAGTATATCGTCCTTGAACAACAAGGAATAGGTTGGCAGCTGAATACACCTAATCCATTTGTGTTCAGGACATCAGCTCTTGAACAGCAAATATATGTACATTTGCATGTGCGCGAGGACGCACAAGTGTTATATGGCTTTCCAAATTTAGACCAACGAGAGCTGTTTCGTAAACTTATTTTAGTGTCAGGAATTGGACCAAAGGGTGCACTTGCTATTTTAGCTACTGGGAATCCGCAACAGGTTATCAGTGCCATTGAACGAGAGGATGAATCGTTTTTAGTAAAGTTTCCTGGTGTGGGTAAGAAAACGGCACGTCAAATGATTCTAGATTTAAAAGGTAAACTTGGCGGATTGTTAGAATCTATTGAGCTACCAAGTACAGAAGATGAGCTACCGTTATTTGGTGTGAATCCATATAAACATGAGCTTGAAGAAGCTATTCTTGCCTTAATGGCACTTGGTTATTCTGAAAAAGAACTAGAAAAAATACGTCCACAGCTCGAAGATAACGACAAGCTTGAAACAACAGATGCATTTATGAAACAAGCTTTACAATTACTATTAAAGTTAAAATAGTGAAAGGGGGGAAAGTACATGTCTGAACGTATGATGGCTAGTGAGTCAGGTAGCTATGATGAACATTTTGAATTATCTTTACGCCCACAAAGATTAGCACAATACATTGGTCAACATAAGGTAAAGGAGAATTTACAAATTTTCATTGAAGCGGCAAAGCTTCGTCAGGAAAGTTTAGATCATGTGCTGTTATATGGACCACCCGGACTTGGGAAAACTACATTAGCTGCTGTCATTGCTAATGAAATGAATGTCAATGTGCGCATGACTAGCGGCCCTGCAATCGAACGTCCTGGCGATTTAGCAGCTATTTTAAGCTCACTGGAGCCAGGGGATGTGCTATTTATCGATGAAATACATCGCCTGCCTCGTGCAATTGAAGAGGTGCTTTATCCTGCCATGGAGGATTTTTGTTTAGATATTGTCGTTGGTAAAGGCCCTGAAGCGCGTTCTGTACGACTTGATTTACCGCCATTTACACTCGTTGGTGCAACAACAAGAGCAGGTGCATTATCAGCACCTTTAAGGGATCGCTTTGGCGTATTATTAAGATTGGAGTATTATGATCATACTTCACTTGCAGAAATTGTTGTACGTAGTGCGCATTTATTTGATGTTGATATTGAACGGATAGCAGCACTGGAAATGGCAACGCGCTCGCGTGGTACACCCCGTATTGCTAACCGTCTGCTAAAACGAGTACGAGATTATGCACAGGTGCTTGGAGATGGTATGATAACGGAGGGACTTGCTAAGCAAGCGCTTGAGCTATTACAAGTCGATCCTAGAGGGCTTGACCATATTGACCATAAACTCGTGACCAATATGATTGAGCGCTTCCGCGGTGGCCCAGTAGGCTTAGATACGTTGGCAGCATCTATTGGCGAAGAACGCGTTACGATTGAGGATGTGTACGAGCCATATTTGATGCAAATCGGCTTTATCCAACGGACGCCACGTGGACGTGTGGCAACACATTTAGCCTACGAACATTTTGGATATGAATATCCCCAACAAACCTAGAAGAAGGAAGTATTTTCATGCGTGTAGAAGATTTTGATTTTGAATTGCCAGAAGAACTTATTGCACAAACACCACTTTTAGACCGTACAGCTAGTCGATTAATGGTAGTGACGCCAGGCTCAACAAATGTCGAGCATCACCATTTTGCTCATATTTTAGATGAGCTACAAGCTGGAGACTGTCTTGTGTTAAATGATACAAGGGTATTACCAGCGCGTTTAATGGGTGTAAAAGAGGAAACGGGTGCTCATATAGAGGTACTACTATTAAAGCAAATGGCAGGTACGGATGAATGGGAAACACTTGTTAAACCAGCTAAGCGTGTAAAAGTCGGCACAGTTGTAACATTTGGAGATGGCTTACTGACAGCTACTTGTACAGGAGAGCTTGATCATGGTGGACGTACATTTGAGTTTAAATATAACGGAATTTTTTATGAAATTTTAGAGCAGCTTGGTGAGATGCCACTACCTCCATATATTCGCGAAAAATTAGAGGACAAGGATCGCTACCAAACCGTTTATGCAAAAGAGCGCGGCTCAGCAGCAGCACCAACCGCAGGCCTGCATTTTACAGAAGAATTACTAGAGCAGGTGAAAGCAAAAGGGGTCGAAGTTGTATTTATCACTTTACATGTGGGACTTGGAACTTTCCGTCCTGTAAGTGTAGATTCAATTGAAAATCACGAAATGCATTCTGAATTTTATAGTGTAACGGAAGAAACCGCATCTATCATAAACCGAGTAAAGAGTAATGGTGGAAAAGTGATTGCAGTTGGTACAACCTCTACACGTACTTTAGAAACTATCGGCTCTAAATATGGAGGCGAAGTACGAGCAGAACAAGGGTGGACGTCTATTTTCATTTATCCGGGATATGAATTTACTGTGGTGGATGGTTTAATCACAAACTTCCATTTACCAAAGTCTACTCTTGTCATGCTTGTTAGTACGCTTGCAACAAAAGAAACAATTTTAAGTGCATATCAACAAGCTGTAGAAGAAAAATATCGTTTCTTTAGCTTTGGTGATGCTATGTTTATTCGTCCAAAAGGCGAATAAAGAAAAAATCGGAGTACTGTTTTTACTTTAGATAAGAGAGGGATTTTTATAATATGACACAACCAGCAATTCGGTATGAGCTACTTCATACTTGTAAACAAACTGGAGCACGACTTGGCATCGTGCATACACCACATGGCTCTTTCGAGACGCCAGCATTTATGCCTGTTGGTACACAAGCAACTGTTAAAACAATGTCGCCTGAGGAATTAAAGGAAATGAATGCAGGCATTATTCTGTCAAATACGTATCATTTATGGCTACGACCTGGTAATGATATTGTTAAGGAAGCAGGGGGCTTGCATAAATTTATGAACTGGGATCGCCCGATTTTAACAGATTCAGGTGGTTTCCAAGTGTTTTCACTTAGTCAATTCCGTAAAATCGAAGAAGAAGGGGTTCATTTCCGCAATCATTTGAATGGGGACAAATTGTTTTTAAGTCCAGAAAAGGCGATGGAAATTCAAAATGATTTAGGTTCGGATATTATGATGGCTTTTGATGAATGTCCACCTTTCCCTGCGACATATGACTATATGCTGCAATCAGTAGACCGTACAACACGTTGGGCTAAACGTTGTAAAGAGGCACATAAACGTCCAGAAGAACAAGGTCTATTCGGTATTATTCAAGGGGGAGAATACGAGGAATTACGCCGTCGTTCTGCAGAAGCATTAGTAGAGCTAGATTTCCCAGGTTATGCAATTGGAGGGCTATCTGTTGGTGAGCCTAAGGATATTATGAACCGAGTATTAGAATTTACAACACCACTAATGCCAACAAATAAACCACGTTACTTAATGGGTGTAGGTTCACCTGATTCATTGATAGATGGTGCTATTCGAGGCATTGATATGTTTGACTGTGTATTACCGACACGTATTGCCCGTAATGGCACATTAATGACATCTGAAGGTCGTTTAGTTGTAAAAAATGCGAAATATGCACGTGATTTCGGACCAATTGATCCAAACTGCGATTGCTATACATGTAAAAACTATTCACGCGCATATATTCGTCATCTAATTCGTACGGAAGAAACGTTTGGTATTCGTTTAACAACTTACCATAACTTACACTTCCTATTGAAGCTAATGGAACAAGTGCGTGAAGCAATCCGAGAAGACCGTCTTGGTGATTTCCGAGAAGAATTTTTCGAGAAATATGGCTTTAATGGACCAAATGCAAAGAACTTCTAATATTTAGGAAAAAAATCATGTGAATTTGTGTGGAATTTGAATATTTCTAGCAAAAATATGTCTATCTTAGAAAAAATATTAGTAATATAGAAAAATTTTGGGCTTGTCCGTCGCTTTTTTATGGTGGAATAGTCTATACTAATAAAGAATTGGAAAGGGGGCAAGAATGATGGAACAATATTCTGGCTTAATCATGATTTTAATCATGTTCGTTGCAATGTGGTTTATTTTAATCCGCCCTGCTAAAAAGAGACAGCAGCAAACGCAAAATATGCAAGGTAATTTGCAACGTGGAGATAAAGTGATTACAATCGGTGGCTTACATGGTGAGATTGACTCAATTGAGGACACAACTGTGACAATAAAAATTGCAGACAATGTGCGCGTTAAATTTGACCGTCAAGCAATTGGACGAGTAGTAAATGCCGACCAATTAAAATAATAATGAGAAAAAGACTTACATTAGTTGTAAGTCTTTTTTTAAGCTCGATACACGATTTTCTCTTTTCAATTGCCGCCGTTTCTTAATTTCTTCATTAATTCTGCTCCCGTTTCATTACCATTTACCGTTATTCTGCTTAAAGCATATACATTATCGCCCATAGAAACACCTTTATTTTTAATAACAAAAGCCATTTTAAATCCAACATTTTTCGCTAATTTCATTGCATCTTCAGAATTTGTTCCGAAGGGATAGCTAAGAGCAATTGGTTCATATCCTAACTTTTCTTCAATAATTTTCCTGGAAAGAATAAAATCTTTTTTAACCCTTTCTTCGTACTCTTCTTGTTTTTCTAGTTTTCCATTAATGTAACTACGACCATATATGGCACCTTTCATTCCACCGCTGAATGACTGTAATTTATAATGTGAATTCCAAGTATGGCTTTGAATGGTGATATAATCTTTCATTTCTTTTAATTGATCCCAATTCATTTTGGGAATTTCGTTTGGATATTCATTCTTTCCGCCTTTTTCTAAGATATGACTGGCGATAACAAAGATTTCTGCATGCATTTTGTATTTTTTCAAAATTGGATAAGCTTTTTCATAGTTGCTTAAATAACCATCGTCAAAAGTTATTAACACCGGATTTTTAGGCAATTCTGTTTTACCGTTCAAGTAATTATATAATTCTTGGGCTGTAATCGAATTGTACCCATTCTCTTTAAGCGTTTTAATTTGATTTTCGAAATTCTCTGGGGAAATGACTGTATTATTATTTATGCTTTTATCCAAATGGTGGTACATTAGAACTGGAATCTTCTCATTTTTATATCCATAAATAGGGTAAGGTTTAATGAGCAATATACTAGAAGCAACAATAACAACAGTAACTAGAAAAATTACTATCCTTTTCATTTTCTCACCTTGTTTTCATTTTTTCTTGAATCGGAAAATAGTGGATCATTTACTAAATACGGAAGTATAAGAGGTGACCTTTAACTTCTTTCAGCAGAAGTCTCCCACCTCTATAGGTGATGAGATGAATACGGATTTAAGCTGCTTTTCAGCGGATGTCCAAACACCCGCTGAAGTAGAGGAACTCAGTCTAAAAACGCCACGTCCTGTGGCATTACCGAAATGACCGACATCGTGTCGGCCCTCGTGCAGGCCTAAGCACAAAGCCGATTTCCGGACGCATTGTTTATCTGCGCGAAAGCGAAGCGACAGCGGCAATTATGCCGAGGCATAATTGATACAATAACTACATTATTGTTGGGTGAGCATCATGAAATGTCCTTGATAATTGTCCGAATTTTTTTTTGCCATTTTGAAAAGCAGGAATTATAGCTCCTTTTATTGTATACAAACAACTAAGGTTTATTCTTTTGATTTACGAAAGTTCACAGCATCATTTCCCTATTATAAGCAAAAGAGTGTTATTTTGTTAAAGTTGTTCGTGCATTTTTTAGGTTGTGACTTAATTGAAAACTCGGTTTGCTTAAAGATTAGCATGCAAAATAAAATCAATCATAAGAAAAATTTTCGAAGACGATAAATGTTAAAAAATCAAAGTTAAGGTATAACATCATCCTGTATAAAAAACGATGAGTAAGGTCACCTTGAATAGTATGGGGGTGACTATATGGAAGAATATTTAACGATTATTTTTAGAACATGCTTTTTATATGTGTTTATCCTAATAATTTTTCGTTTAATGGGTAAACGTGAAGTCGGCGAATTATCTGTAATTGATTTAGTTGTATCCATTTTAATGGCTGAGGTTGCTGCGTTTGCACTTGATGATTTCGAAAGTCCTTTATTTAAAGTGATTTTCCCAATCATCATATTGTTTTTCATTCAAATAACAACAGCATATATTTCACTCAAAAATAAAAAATTCCGTGATCTGGTTGATGGTGATCCGGTATTGCTTATAAGAGACGGTGTTATTTTAGAAAGTGAAATGCGCAAGCAACGCTATAATCTAGATGATTTGTGTCAACAATTACGTGAAAATGGAAATGCTTCCGTTACAGATATTGCTTATGCCTATTTAGAGCCATCTGGCAATCTGTCCGTATACCAAAAAGATGAAAAGGCATTTGTTTACCCGCTGATTATCGACGGTGATATTCAGGATAGGCATTTAAAGGTATTGCATAAAGATGGTGATTGGTTAATGGCAGAGCTTGCTAAAAATAATATTACGGATAGTAACACTGTATTTTTTTGTGTTTGGGAGGAAGATCGGCTACATATCCAGCTGAAAGAATCTTAAACTTTTTTTGCCAACTTACGAAGGTAGCGCAAATCAGTTATGCGTAATTGATTGGAAACTAGTAAGAATGTAAATAGTAAAAACAAGGTTACACAGCTACTTAAAATTAATGGCAATGGCATTATTTGCATCAGAAAATACTGGGTTACACAAACAGCAATAAAACAGCTATATGGAACAATAAACATTCTAAAACCTGCACGTAAATTTTTACGTTGTCTTACTGTTGCAATATGCATAAACGAAGTCAGTAACACACCAAAGCCAATTGCCACAACGGCACCTTTTTCCTGTATACCAGGCTGGGAGGCGAGCACGAACATGACAAATAGCTTGCCAAGACCACCGTAAATGGAGTTCATCATCGCGGCACGGGCCTCACCAATTGCTTGTAAAATCGAATGCAAAGGACTTTGAATATAATAAAAGTAAAAAATGGGAGCTAATATTTTCACATAACCTCGATTTTCTTGTAAATGAAAGAGCTTCATAGCTATTTCGTCACCATGAACGAAAAAGTACGTAGCAGCAACACAACCTACTAAGGAAGATAGTCGTAATGATACAGAAATACGTTCCTGTAGGAGCGGTATATGCTGACGGGCAACGGCATCACTAACAGCTGGTATAAGGACGATTGAAAGCGCTGCAGACACAAAAGCCGGGAATAATAATAGAGGGACTAGTACACCCGAAATAACCCCGTATAGAATGGTTGCTGCTGAAGCTGTCAATCCAGCCATAGTTAACGCCTTTAAAAAAATGATAGGTTCTAAAAACCAAGTAAAAGATCCGAACAGTTTGCTTCCAGCAGAAGGAAGAGCAATTCGTAACATCGGGGAGGCAGGATAAGCCTCTATTTTGTTTTTTCGTGTCAATAATTTTTTCTTTGAGACTATATAATGCATCCACAAATATAAGAAAGCAACGACTTCAGCTAGAAGCGTAATACCCATAGCAGAGGCTGCTGTAACGGCAGCATTATTATAGGCAGCCACATAAGGCAGCGTTAAAGTGATGAAGCTAATACGGATAATTTGTTCAATCATTTGAGCCCAAGCTGTTGGTGTGATTTTGGCAATACCCTGTAAATAAGCGCGTAATAATCCAGAGCCAACTGACACTGGTACAGCAAAGAGTGCAATCCAAAGCGTAACTGTAGTTTGTTCATTATGTAAAAGCGTAGTCGATATATATGGTATAGTTAGTGCAACAATCGGCATAAAGACGATCATTCCAATAAATGACCAAAGGATAGCCGTACGCATAACACCATAGATGCCTTCGCGTTTGTTTTTTGCTAATAACTCTGCTACAATTTTTGCCACAGCGATAGGTAGTCCAAGTTGAATGAGTGAGATGAAGAAAATGAACGCCGGATAGACGGTCATATAAATGCCGACCGCCTCTTCACCAGCGATACGCATAAATTGCATTCTATAAAAGAAGCCAAAGAGTTTCGATAAAAAAATCACGAACATTAAAAATAGTGTACCACGTACAAAAGAACTCATGCCATCCGTCCCTTCTCAAGCCACAAAAATTCATTTACACTATTTGTATGCAAACTTGTCTCACGATACGACTTTGATTGGAGATGATTCAAAATGAGTATGCAGCATGAGCAACTATTTGAAAAAATCCGTCCTGCAATTGATAGTAAGATGGAAGAGTTTAAATATTATCAATACAATGCGATTACAGCAGAAGAACTATGGCGCTATTGTGTAGAAAAAAAATGGCGCAGGAAAAATATTGAACAACTACGCATACATGAAATTATCGCCACTATTTTTGCAGTATCACCGTCTGATATCGTATCTTTTAATCAAGTAGAATTCTTACAAAGTAATGATTGGTTTACAGAAGTGAATACGGAAGAGTTAAAAATGCTGCTTGGTCCGGTCAAAACTTAAGAAGAATGTGTGAAATTTGTCAAATAATAAAAGAATACTAAAAGTGTTGAATTGACACCAAGCGCAACGTGTTTCATAATGAGTGTGTTGCGCTTTTTTTTATTTGTATAAGTATATTCACCAAAAACCTCCTAATAGATCTTTTCCAAATTTGGAGGCAAAACACCTATTCAAATACAGGGATAAATTTGCGCGTTATGAACGATTGAAATAAGTAGAGCAATCTTTTTGAAGCACAGGCAACATTATTCTAAAGGAAAAGGAGGAATAAACGTTTCAAAAGGACTTGCTATTATGCTTGTTTGTAGTGTAAGGACTTGCCTTACACCAATTCGAGGAGGATTTATAAATGAAACTTAAAAGTCGTATAGTTGCATTCGTACTATTAATGGTTATTTTTGTAGCAACCATCGGTACGACTGTAGGCGGCGTCTTAAAGGACATTAAGCTAGGCCTTGACTTACAGGGCGGGTTTGAGGTTCTTTATGAGGTGAAAGAATTACACAAGGGAGAAGAAATTACACCGGGAGTTTTAACTGCAACAGCAACAGCCCTTGGTGAACGTGTAAATGCTATCGGGGTAAGTGAGCCGAGCATTCAGGTTGAAGACAATAACCGCATTCGTGTGCAATTAGCAGGTGTCGAAGACCAAGAATCAGCACGTGAATTATTGTCTACTTCTGCAAATTTAACATTCCGTGATGTCGATGACAATTTATTGCTGGATGGTAATGACTTAAAGCCAGGTGGCGCTAAAGGTTCCTTTGACCAGCAAAATCGTCCAATTGTTTCACTAACATTAAAGGATGCGAAAAAGTTTGCTGATATCACAAGTAAAATTGCCGCTAAACCAGCAGGTCAAAATTTACTCGTTGTATGGTTAGACTTTGAAGAAGGTGTTGATTCATATAAAGCTGAATCACAAAAAGCGAAGCCTCGCTATGCATCTGCTGCAACAGTTAACCAAAGATTAGATACAACAGATGTTATGATTAGCGGGAACTTCACAGTTGAAGAAACGAAAAATTTAGCGGATATTTTAGATGCTGGGGCACTTCCTGTTAAGCTTAATGAAATTTATTCTACTTCAGTTGGTGCACAATTTGGTGACCAAGCACTGAAAAGTACAATTTTCGCTGGTATTGTGGGCGTAGTAATAATTTTCTTATTTATGCTATTCTACTACCGTTTGCCTGGCTTTATTTCCATCATTACACTTGCTATTTTCACTTTCCTAGTACTCGTTGTATTCGATTGGATTAATGCAGTGTTAACACTTCCAGGTATCGCAGCAATCGTGCTTGGTATAGGGATGGCGGTAGATGCAAATATTCTTGCCGCAGAACGTATTCGTGAGGAATTACGTGTCGGTTATTCGGTTAAGCAAGCATTCAAAATTGGCTCGAAGGAGTCTTTATCAGCAATTGTCGATGCACAGCTAACTACATTATTAGCAGCTGCTGTATTATTCCAATGGGGTACAAGCTCTGTTAAAGGGTTTGCCACAACATTGATTATTAGTATTTTACTAAGCTTCGTAACAGCTGTTTGGGGCTCTCGTGTATTACAAGGATTACTTGTAAATAGTGGCTACTTCAACAATCCAGCATGGTTTGGTATTCCAAAATCTAAACAGCATAGCCTGGATGAAAATATCGGAACATTAGATTTATCAACGAAATTTGATCGTTTTGACTTTGTACACAACCGTAAGAAATTCTATACATTCTCATTAGCTATTTTAGTAGCCGGTTTAGTGGTTCTTGGTATTTTCCGCTTAAACCTTGGTATTGATTTCTCTAGTGGTACACGTGTGCAAATTGAAGCGGATCAAACTTTAACTAAAGAAGAAGTATCTAAATACTTAGATAGTATCGACTTCTCATCAGAAGATATCGTTTTGACAGGTGAAAAGAGCAACTCTGCGGTAATCCGTTATAAACATGATCTAACGCAAGCAGAAATTTTAAAATTCAAAAAAGAAGCAGGCAAAAAATATGGTCATGAACCTGGAGTAAGTACAGTGTCTCCAACCGTTGGTAAAGAGCTTGTGAAAAATGCGATTAAAGCATTATCTCTTGCGGCTATCGGTATCGTTATCTATGTAGCGGTTCGTTTCGAATGGCGCATGGGTGTAGGGGCAATTGTTTCGTTAATACATGACGTATTCTTAATTGTTGCTGTATTTAGTTTTATGCGCTTAGAAGTGGATATTACGTTCATTGCAGCTGTACTGACAATTGTCGGTTATTCTATTAACGATACGATCGTTACGTTTGACCGTATGCGTGAAAACTTAGATCGATATGATACGATTAAAGACCGTGAAGTGTTAGCGGATATCGTTAACAAATCACTTCGTCAAACAATGGGTCGATCTGTTAACACAGTGTTAACGGTTATTATCGTTACAGTGTCACTTCTTATTTTAGGTGCACCATCGATTCAAAACTTCTCAATCGCGTTATTAGTTGGTTTAATCACAGGTATGTATTCTTCAATTTGTATTGCTGCACAAATCTGGTATTCACTTAAAGTTCGTGAAATGAAAAAATCAGATGGTCAAATACACAAAAAAGAGAAAAAACAATGGGGTACTGACGAGCCTACTGTTTAACATAAGTCTTTAAATGAAGCAGGGAAGGATACATTTCTTTCCCTGTTTTTTGATGAAAAAAAGAATCTGCTTGCTTTCTTTGGAAAGCAGCAGATTCTTTTTGTTAAGTTTAAAGTTTAAATTGCAGTAGTAATGCTTGGAGTTGCTGAGCGTTGTTGCTTAATTCCTCGGCTACCTCATTCACCTGCTGCATTGTTGCAGCTTGCTCTTCTACTGCTTCAGCAATGATTTGTGAGTTACCCGCTGAAATACTCGCACTATTTGCAATTTCTGTTACAGAGGCAGCGACCTCTTCAGCACTCGCTGAGATTTGTTCCGAAGTAGCTGAAATATCTTCAATTTGATCAGTAAATGTTTGCACAGACTTTGTAATAGAATCGAATGCATCACCAGCTTCATGAATTTTTGCTACTCCATCCTGGACAGATGTTAATCCTTCATGAACAGCAGCGGCAACATTTCTTGTATCTGTTTGAATTTCAGTTGTAAGGGCAACAATTTGGCCAGCAGATTGATTGGATTCTTCAGCAAGCTTTCGTACTTCATCTGCTACAACGGCGAAGCCTTTGCCGTGCTCACCAGCTCGTGCTGCTTCGATGGCAGCATTGAGTGCCAGTAAATTGGTTTGTTCAGTAATAGCGGTAATTACTTTTGTAATTTGCCCGATTTCTTCAGATTGCTTACTTAGCTTTTGCGTTAAATCGGCAATTCGTGTAGTTGCCTCAGAAATTGTATCCATCTGCTCTTTGGCAGTAGTAATAGTTTTTCCGCCGGTATTAGCAAGCTGTGTCATATTTATAGCATTATGATGCAAATTTTGAGTAGCCTCAGCAATTCGTTGTACACCAGTAGCTGTTTCATCCATAGCTAGAGCACTTTGTTGAGAGGCACTAGCAGATGAAGCTAGATGGTTTGACGTGTCTTGTACTCGATGTGAGATGTCGCTTGAAGTTGTTGTCACTTCCACAGTGCTAGCGGAAAGCTCTTCAGAAGCGGCAGATAATTGTGTAGCGTTGTCCTGAACATTTTTAAGTAGTACAGATAAATTCTGTTTTAACGCATTCACTGCTGTGGCAAGTGTACCAATCTCATCTTTTGAGTTATGTTCAAGCTGAGCAATCGTTAAGTCACCGTGTGCTAACGTATCGGCTGCATTAATCACTTTAAGAAGTGGTTGAATGATGGAGCGTTTTACAAAATACATAAAATATAAACCAACAATTGCACTTATAACAAGAAAGACAATTGAAATAATAATAGCTCGAGTAACTGTTTGGACAACACTACTTTTAACCTTTTGCAGCTGTTCGTCATGATAATTTAATAAATCATTTGTCAGTGTATAAATTTCTTTGTTGCTTTTTGTAACTTCTCCATTTATGTATGATAAGGCTAAATCTGTATTTCCACTATTAAATGCTTGCACTGCTTTATCAGAACTTGTTAGTAAATCTTGTTGTAAATCGGTTACTTGCTTCAAAATATTTTTTGTGTAATCGGAACGAACAATACCTGAAAGCTCTTGAATTGTTTCAGGTAATAGTTTTTCATAACGTTCTAAATTTGATTTTGTCGTCTCATCCTTACTATTTAGAATATAGGAACGTAAAAAAAGCCCCTGTGAGGCAAGCTGCTGCTGTATTTCCTCTGTTAATTGAATTTGCACGATTCTGTGATCAAGTACCTCTACTATGTCTCCCTCAACCGACTTAAATTGAAAAAATGCAATAATACTTGATAATAAGAGTAAACAAATGAGTGAAATAAAACCTAAATTTAGTTTTTTTCGAACGGACATATTCGTTCCTACCTTCTTTAATGTATTAGAGAATCAATGGTTTGAATTTACTATAACTTGATATTTTTACAAGGTCAATACTTGATAAATTCTCAAAAGTAGGTATTTTAATTCCCTTTTATTGGTGCATAAAGAAGGTGGTTTTTCCTATTATATAATTTCAAAAGTCCTCTCAACATTTTCCTTTTTCTCTGAATTGATTGACAATTTTTATAGTTTGGCATAAAATAAGGCTAACTTTTTTGTTCGGTACAAGGTAGTTGGTCTCGGGAGCGAGGCCAGCCTTAGAACAGATGAGCTGAGTTTAGATGAGAATAGCTGAGAAATTGTTGAATAAGAGTAGTAGCATAAGTGTGCAATTTAGAGAGTCAGTGGTTGGTGCAAACTGGTTTGTAGCTTATGTGAATGGACTTATGAGAGTCGCTAATTATAATAGCGAACGGATTCCCCACGTTAAAGGGGGGTGCTTTAACTTAGACAAGAAAAATCTTTTCGTCATTAACTCAAAAGATATGGCGATTTTACTGATGAACTAAGCTGAGCACATAAGGGAGAGCGAATACGCTCTAATATGAGGTGGCAACGCGGTCATGATCGTCCTCTGCAATTAGGAAAAATCCTTTTTGCAGGGGGCTTTTTTTGTTGTTTTTAATTTGCAGGGGGGATGAATGCTTCGCTTTTACGCAAAAAACATCTTTGGCCCCGACTTCCCGAGAAAGCACCCAGTCGGAACAGGAATCAATACCACATTTGGTAAAATGCCATACAAATGATTTCTAATAAATTTTTGTTCATTATCAGAAATTAGGGGTGACATTTTGTTGATACGTACGCCATGCATATAAGTTGATTGGAGTGGAGGATGGGCGACTCCTCGGGGATTAGCGTTACAGATGAGACCCTGCAGCGAAGCGAAGCGGCTCATCGAACGCCCCCAGGAAGCTCTGCTCTGCGCGAAAGCGAAGCGTCAGCGACAAAGCGCCCAACCGGAACGGAAATCAACCCTACGCTATGCTGATGATCCTTTTTATTCAACAAAAACCGATTTAGCAGCTATACCTTTGTAAGTTTTACGTGAAGAAGTTTAATAAAGGAGCTTGGTAATTATGCAATCGACGAATTCAAGAACGAAAATGAAAACCATTAATGCTGATTCTTTAACACCGATTTTAATTTTTAGACGCCTTCAAGGGAAACATAAATTTTTGCTGGAGAGTTCAGCACAGCATGAAGGAGCAGGACGCTTTTCTTTTATTGGTGCTAATCCAAGAAAAACGTATAAAGGCTTTGGAGATGAGATTCAGGAATATTCATATAAGACTGGAAACACCTATACACATAAGGGCGACATGTTTGTTTTATTGAAAAGGTTAATGCCACGTATATCCAATACGACACAATTCCCGTTTTCAGGCGGAGCTGTTGGCTATGTTGGTCATGGTACAACAACAATATTATCGACTGCTCAGGATAAAGAGCATCTACCAGATATGCATTTCCATGTGTATGAGACAGTTATTGTGTTTGATCATGTAACAGATGAGGTTACTTTGATTCATACGAATATTGATGCGGAAAAAAAAGAACCAAATTTAGAAGATTTGGCAGAGCAACTTTTAAAAGGCAGAGAGAATGAGGATACGGCATGTAGCTTTGAACCTTTTGAATCGACTACGAATGAACAGTTTGCAACATCCCTTACATCGATTAAAGCTACTTTAGATGAAGATATTACTAGGGTTATGTTATCAAAGTATTTTTTAGCAAATTTACAAGGAGATGCTTTCGCTTTATATCGTCAATTGCGTAAAAAACATCCTGCTCCTTATATGTATTATGTAGAATTTGACGATCATGTTGTCTTAGGGACATCTCCTGAAAGTTTAATTCGAGTAAAGGGTGAGCGTGTGATTGCAACACCAACAGAGGGGACATTTCCTAGAGGTTCCACAAAAGGTGAAGATTTAGAGCAGGAACGCAAGCTAAATGAAAACACAAATATTAGGGAGTCACATGCTGTACTTGTTTCTGCCGTGCAACAAGAGCTACAGTCTGTGTGCTTCCGAGATTCCATTCAAGTCATTGAGGCGATGAGAATTGAGCGTTCCAAGCATGCATTACACATGACATCGAGAGTCGAGGGACAAATATTACCGATGCTTCATGCACTTGATGTATTAGCTACGACATTACCATCCTTTACATCAATAGGTGTTCCAAAGGGTCAGGCAATAGATCATTTAGAAAAATCTGATCAAGTTATTAGGATATTTAGAGGAGCTCTGGGGTTTATTGGTTTTAACGGTCATCTTGATTTTGCCTTAATAGGGAAATCCATAGTCATAGAAAATGAAACGATGCAAATGCAATCGACTGTAATGGTGACGAAATACACAAATGTTGAGGAAGTTTTAAAACAAGTAGAAAAGGACGAACAGGAATTTTTACAGCTACTTGAAAAAGAAGGAGGTTCATACTAATGGAAGGTATTCGTCAAAAAGTACAACAACGAGAGCATTTAATGTATGAGGAAATGCTTCAGGCAGCAAAATGGATGTTTCAAGATGACACACCTAAGGAACAAATTGCAAGCTTTTTAACGGCATTATCGGTCAAAGGTGAAACTGCACATGAAGTAGCGGCATTAGCTACAACTATGCGTTCGTTTGCATTAGACGTACCAGCAAACGAAGGGGTCTATATGGATAATTGCGGTACTGGTGGCGATGGTCTTAATACATTCAATATCAGTACAACTTGCGCCTTTGTTTTAGCGGGGGCAGGTGTCAAAATGGCGAAGCATGGCAATCGCAAAATTTCTTCGTCATCAGGAAGCTCTGATGTTTTGGAAGCACTTGGGATTCATACGAATATTTCCATTGGACAAACTGTTGACCTGTTAGAGAAAGAAGGAATTGCCTTTTTATATGCTCCAAATGTTCATCCGAAATTAAAGCGAATTGGGGAGGTTCGTCGTGCACTTGGCAAGCCAACTATTTTTAATCTTGTCGGTCCTCTTACGAACCCAGTGCCTTTATCGACGCAATTTACAGGCATAAACCGTCCTAATTTTGTCATGGAGTATGCTTCCGTATTACAAATGCTCGGGCGAGAACGTGCAATGGTCGTTTCTGGGCCACTAGGTTTAGATGAGGCGTCATTAGCGGGTCAAAATACGTTTGTCTTAGTAGATAAGGGAGACTTAATTCCATTTTCATTAACTGCAGAAGAAGCGGGTCTCAACTATGCACCAATAGAGGCCATTCGTGGAGGTAATGCTGATGAAAATGCTGCTATTATGCGTACATTATTAGCTGGTGAACAAAGTGCTTATTTTGACACCGTTTTATTGAATGCTGGTATTGGGTTGTTCAGCTATGGCATTGCTGAAACCGTTAAAGAAGGTGTAGAAATAGCGAAGGATAGTATTTATAGCGGGCGCGCCCTTCAAAAATTAGAGGCAGTCGTTACTTATAGTGAGCATATTAAAGGAGTGGAGGTCCAACAATGAATATCTTAAATAAAATTCTCGAACAAAAAAAGATTGAAGTTGGTGCTTTACTTGAACAGCCCGACCCATTAGCGAATTTTACAGAAAAACCGCGTCCATCATTATTTGAGCGATTGCGAAAAGCTGAAACATTACAGGTTATTTCTGAAATGAAGCGTGCTTCCCCCTCGAAGGGGTTAATCGCAGAAGGGGCAGATCCAGTGGCACAAGCAAAAATTTATGCAGAAGCAGGGGCAGCGGCCATTTCTGTTTTAACAGATAAAACGTTTTTTAAAGGTTCCTTTGATGATTTGGCTGCAGTTGCAAATGCTGTCCAAACACCACTTCTTTGTAAGGATTTTATGATCGATCGTGTGCAAATTCGATTTGCGAAGGCATCAGGTGCATCAATTATTTTACTAATTGTAGCCGCGTTAACAGATCAAGCATTACGTGATCTGTATAGCTATGCAACAAGTTTAAATTTAGAGGTATTAGTGGAGGTGCATGATCTCGAAGAGCTTGAGCGGGCGATTGCAGTTGGTGCCAAACTAATTGGCGTCAATAATCGAGACTTACGTACGTTTGAAGTGAGCTTAGACCGAACACGTGAAATTGCTGAAGCTTTTCCGTTCGAAGAAGAGAGAGTATTAATAAGTGAAAGTGGAATTTGGACAGAAGAAGACGCTGAAGCGGTAGCGGCCATGGGAGCTAGTGGCGTTCTTGTAGGTGAGTCATTAATGCGCAGTGGTGATGCAGGTACTGCTCTAAAAAGTTTGCAGGTAAAAAAGGTGGGGGCATCTGTATGACGAAGGTGAAAATTTGTGGACTGAAGGAACAACAGCATGTGCAGGCAGCAGTAGAGGCAGGAGCGGATGCCATTGGTTTTGTCTTTGCGTCAAGTAAACGACAAGTGACGGTTGAACAGGCACAGCAATTAGCCAAACATGTGCCAGAGGGCGTTTTGAAAATCGGTGTTTTTGTCAATCCAAGCGCAGAGGAATTACGCATAGCAATAGAAAGTGTGCCATTAGATTATGTGCAATACCACGGGGAAGAGTCTCCGGAGTTTATTCGTCAGCAAGGCTATCCAGCAATTAAAGCTTTGTCCGTGAGAGGTGCTGAAGATGTTCAGATGGCTGCTAACTACGGTGTAGACTACTACTTATTTGATGCACCAGGGACAGATTTTAAAGGAGGCAGTGGTCACACGTTTGATTGGACCCGCCTAGAGACGGTAGGGATTCCGCGTGAAAAGTTAATTTTAGCAGGTGGTTTGCAAGCTGAAAATATTGAAGAAGCAGTGTCGCTTGTATCGCCATTTATGGTAGATGTATCAAGCGGTGTGGAGACAAACGGAGTAAAAGACATAGCAAAAATAACCGCATTTATAAAGGCAGTAAAGAAGGGGAGAGCATAATGGCGAATTCAATTGCAAATAGTGTACCTACAAAGGAAGGGCGTTACGGAAAATTTGGAGGACAATTTGTTCCTGAAACATTAATGACAGCATTGTTGGAATTAGAGACGGCCTATGATGAGGCAATGAATGATCAAGCGTTTACTGAGGAATTAACTTATTATTTACAACAATATGTTGGTCGTGAAACGCCGTTGTATTACGCAGAAAATTTAACAAAAGAGCTAGGGGGCGCGAAGGTTTATTTAAAGCGTGAAGATTTGAATCATACTGGAGCCCATAAGATTAATAATGCAATTGGTCAAGCGCTTCTTGCAAAACGAATGGGTAAAAAGAAAATAGTAGCAGAAACGGGTGCAGGGCAACATGGAGTGGCAACGGCAACTGCATGCGCATTATTGAATCTTGACTGTGTTGTGTTTATGGGGGCAGAGGATATCAAACGCCAACAGTTGAATGTGTTTCGCATGGAGTTACTCGGTACAAAAGTGGAATCTGTAGAAACAGGTTCAAAAACATTGAAGGATGCTGTTAATGCAGCACTGCGCTACTGGGTGACAAATGTTGAGGATACTCATTATATTTTAGGCTCGGCTTTAGGGCCACATCCATTCCCGAAAATCGTAAGGGATTTCCAGCGTGTAATTGGTGTTGAAACTAGAGAGCAAATTTTAAATAAGGAAGGTCGTTTACCAGATGCAGTCGTTGCTTGTATAGGCGGCGGTAGTAATGCAATTGGTATGTTCCATCCTTTTGTCGATGACAACACTGTAGCACTATACGGAGTAGAGGCTGCGGGCAGTGGCATTGAGACAGGTAAGCATGCAGCAGCAATTGCCGGTGGACAGCTTGGAGTTTTACACGGTGCATACATGTATTTATTACAAGATGAAAATGGCTTTGTGCAGGAAGCACATTCTATTTCAGCTGGTCTAGATTACCCAGGGAAAGGTCCAGAGCATTGTTATTTACATGATATTGGGCGTGTTCAATTTGATTCGATTACAGATAGTGAAGCTCTTGAGGGCTTGCAGTTACTGTGTAGAACAGAAGGTATACTACCTGCACTAGAAAGCTCTCATGCTATTGCTTATACAGCAAAACTCGCGAAGACAATGTCTACAGATGACATCATTGTTGTGTGCTTATCCGGCCGAGGAGATAAGGATGTTCATACTGTCCGAAAAGCATTAGGAGGAGATGTGTAATGACGACACTACAGCAGGCAATTGAACAAACGAAAATCGCTGGTAATAAAGCATTTGTACCCTATATTATGGCGGGTGATGGGGGTCTGGAAACTTTGAAGCCAACAATTCTGAAGCTACAGCAAATGGGTGTAACAGCAATTGAAGTTGGTATACCATTTACAGATCCTGTAGCAGATGGACCGACGATCGAGCAGGCAGGTGAACGTGCTTTAGCAGAAGGTGTGACATTACGTAAAGTGCTAGAAGCATTAGCTTTATGTAAAGAAGAAATTGAGGTTCCGTTAGTTGTCATGACGTATTTTAATCCTGTTTTAGCTTTTGGGTTAGAGGCTTTTGCTAATGCTTGCGTGGCAGGGGGCGTTAAAGGGTTAATCGTTCCTGATGTACCGCTTGAAGAAAGTGCGATCTTACGTGATACATTAAATCCACATGGGATCGACATCGTACAACTTGTATCGTTAACAAGTCCGCCAGAGCGACTTGCACGTATCGCGGCTGCCAGTCAAGGCTTTGTCTATGCTGTAACTGTCAATGGAATCACCGGAGCCCGTACAAGTTTTGCTAATGATTTAAATAATCATTTTGCACGCTTACGTGAAGCAAGCCAAATACCAGTACTAGCGGGCTTTGGAATTTCAACTCCCGAACAGGTGGTAAGCATAGGGGCACTTAGTGATGGTGTAATCGTTGGTAGTGCGATAGTGACAGCATTACATGAAGGTAATTTGGAGAAGATTGAGGCATTAGTATCTGCCTCAAAAGGTTTGTTTCAGAAGTCTACTCTTTAATGGAGTAGGCTTTTTTCTTTTAAGATTGTTAGATATAAGTAGAAAAGACGACGGACTTCCACAACTTTACAGGTAAAACTATCATTTTCACGGATAGTGCGGATAGGCTAGATTTTCGGTATAATAGCTTTCGTGAGGAAGTGAAAAGATGATTCTATCGAAAAAGAGATGGCAGGTAGAGCGCCCAGACGCTAAGCTTGTCCAAACATTACAAAATGACCTACAACTTTCTGCGATTGCAGCAAAAATTTTAGCAGCACGAGGTTGCGAAACAACTGCTGATGCAGAGAGCTTATTAAATATGACAGAAGCAAGTATCCATGATCCGTTTTTAATGCATGGAATGGCAGAAGCTGTAGCACGTATAGAGCAAGCTCTTGAAAACGGAGAGAAAATCCTAGTATTTGGCGATTATGACGCGGGTGCGACACGTTTCTAAGTGAAAAGCTTAGACACTAGGGAGTCGCTTAATTTCCCTAGGAGAACTGATTTCTTGATAGGTGGAATGATAGGGTAACGCCTTGAAACGCCTACTCTGATACTCCGACATGCTTTAGCTAAGGTTAAATAGTGAAGTATGAAGCTCGGTGAAGTCGGCAGAGAGATACCGTAAGTAAGTTGGATTAGTAACTTACACGAAAGCTGTCCAGCGGTGGATGGTGTGTCCTATATGCCGGGAGTCCATAAAGTATCTATGGTTAGAATGTGCTGCATAAGCACTGACGAATCTCTGAATGTACGGGTCTAGACGTAGATGTTACAGAAATGTAATAGGTGGCAGTGCCATCGTATGTGTGGGTGAGTAAAAATCTGCAGTTATGAAACCCCATAATTCGTTACAGGCGAATTCAAGCATACAGGACTATAGGAGAAACCTAAGGATATATGCAAGGATAGAGGAATCGGAACGTGGAAAGCGAAGGATGTGGAGGTATTAACCGACCTATGAAGCAGTTCAGTATATAAAGGGCAACCTATTAAAACTGATTAACCTTTCGTGAAAGTGGAGCCACAGTACCTTTGAAACTGTGATAATAAGCGGTGGAGGGATAGGCTCTAGTCGGAAGTTTCAAAGACTTATAAATGCATAACAGACACAGATTCGAGTATGACTAATAGAATCACCACTTGAGAAAGGGGCTGATGTCTGTGGCAAATTCACGAATCGCACAACATGTTAAAAAGTCCAAGTTAAGAAATGCTGAATATTATAGTATGCAGTCAACTTTTGACATGCTATATGACCAAAGTAAAAGCGGTAGTAATTTTAAAAACTTAATGGGGATTATCAGTTCGTCTGAAAACATTAAGTTAGCGTATCGTAATATCAAGAAAAATACAGGCAGTAAAACTGCAGGCGTAGATGGTCGAACAATCGAACATGTTTCGAAGCTAACCGAAGAACAATTCGTTCGTTATGTTAGAAATAAATTACAAGATTACAAACCGAAAGCAGTTAGACGAGTTGAAATACCAAAACCTAATGGTAAAGTAAGACCTTTAGGAATTCCTGCAATTTGGGATAGAGTTGTCCAACAATGTATTTTACAAGTTCTTGAGCCTATAGCAGAAGCAAAATTCTCTGGTAGAAGTCATGGATTTAGACCAAACCGTTCAGTAGAAAATGCGATTGCTCAAAGTTATCGGTTAATGCAACATTCCAAAATGTCGTATGTAATTGATATAGATATAAAGGGATTTTTCGATAGCGTCTCACATGCAAAGTTGCTAAAACAAATGTGGACACTAGGTATACAAGACAAAAATTTACTCACGATTATTTCAAAAATGCTAAAAGCCAAAGTCAAAATGCCAGATGGTCAAATTATTGAGAATGAAAAAGGTACACCACAAGGAGGTATTTTATCTCCGTTGTTGTCTAATATTGTGCTTAATGAACTTGACCGTTGGACTGAAAGCCAATGGGAAACATTCCCTACTTTAAAAGACTATACGCAATATGGTGGTAAGGGAGAAAATAGACATCCTCATAATAGTTATAAATATAGGATGTTAAAGAAATCATCTAAACTGAAAGAATGTTACATTGTTCGCTATGCAGATGACTTCAAAATCTTTTGTAGTAATCCTAACCATGCCAAAAAGTTATTTATTGCGGTTCAAAAATGGCTGAAAGATAGACTAGGTTTAGAAATTAGTGAAGACAAATCAAAAATCGTGAATCTTAAAAAGGACCATTCTGAATTTCTAGGGTTGAAAATGAAACTCATACCAAAAGGAAACAAATGGGTTGTGAAAAGCCATATGTGTGACAAAGCAGTACAGCGCACGAAGAATAACCTAAAAGAAATTATTAATGGTATTCGATATGATAGTGGCTCAAATGACCAAGCAAGAAAAATAGCTCTATATAACTCAACTGTAATAGGACTTCATCAATATTTCCGTATAGCAACAATGATAGCCGAGGATATGGGAAACATCGCATATGAAGTAAACGCGTGTTTGAAAGACCATCGAATGAAACGGCGAATCAAGAAAACGGGTGTTATCACATCTGATTTCATCAAGAAAGAATACGGAAAAAGCAAGCAACTTAGATTTATATCACGAGAACCGTTTCTACCTATTGGCTACATTAAACACAAAAGTCCAATGATGAAACGAAATGCAGTAAATGCATATACAAAAGAAGGTAGAGAAGAAATTCATAAAAACCTCTCTACTATTGATGTTGGTGTACTTCGTTTCTTAATGGAACATCCGATTTCACAACGAAGTGTCGAATACAACGACAATCGAATTGCATTATACTGTGCGCAAAGAGGTAAATGCCATGTAACAGGGCAAGAACTGAACCCGATGACGCTTCACAGTCATCACAAAGTACCACGATTGCAAGGTGGTACTGACGAATACAAAAACCTCTGCCTCGTTGATAAAGACATTCATATCTTAATACATGCTAAAGATGAAGAAACAATCTCAAAGTATAAACATCTAATTACGAACATGAAAAGTTTAAACAAGTTAAATACGCTAAGAGAGAAATTAGAAGTAGAAAAATTAACAATCTAATTTGGACGATTAGAATATAAGAAAAGTGAATTCTGTTAAGTTATGTAGATTACCAAAGTTTTGAATCTATTCGATGGAACGCCGTGTGAGGTGAAAGTCTCACGCACGGTGTGAAGTGGGGGAAAAGCCAGAGATAACTTCAAAGGCTTACCTATCACTATATGGTGTCACTAGCACGACAGTAATGCTGAATGTGTTACTTGATCTCGGTGCCGATGTTTCGTTTAAAATACCGAATCGTTTTATTCACGGCTATGGACCGAATGAGGCGCTATTTCGTGAAGCACATGAAGAGGGTGTTCAGCTAATTATTACAGTTGATAATGGTATTTCGGGCATTGAACCGATTCGTGTCGCAAAGGAACTAGGCATGGATGTTATCGTTACAGATCACCATGAACCAGGCGATGAATTACCACCTGCTGATATTATTTTACATCCTCGTATACCAGAAGGACATTATCCATTTGGCGAGCTTGCAGGTGTGGGTGTAGCGTTTAAGTTAGCACATGCCCTATATGGGGAACTGCCAACGCATTTAATTGAATATGTTGCCGTTGGAACAGTAGCGGATTTAGTACCATTAGTTGATGAAAACCGCTACCTAGTAAAGCGAGGAATAGAAGAAATGCGTCGTTCACTCAGCCCTTGGGTACAAGCGATGTGTGAAGTAGCAAGTGCAGAGCAAGGTAAAATCAGTGAAGAAACAATCGGTTTTTACTTTGGGCCGCGCTTAAATGCAGTTGGTCGACTTGGAGAAGCTGCACCAGGTGTTAAGCTATTAATGGCCGAGGATAATGCTAAAGCAACAGCATTGGCGAAACAGCTTAATACATGTAATAGTGAGCGCAAAGATATTGTAAAGAGTATTACAGATGAGGCTATTGCTCTCATTGAATCAGATAAAAAAATCGGGGATTCACTCGTTTTAGTGATTGCTGGAGAAGGCTGGAATGCTGGAGTAGTAGGGATTGTCGCGTCTCGTCTTGTAGAGCTTTACTATCGTCCAACCATTGTACTGTCACTAGACTATGAAAAAGGAACAGCTAAAGGCTCAGCTCGTAGTATTGAAGGATTCCATTTATTTAATGAACTAGCGAAGAATCGAGATATATTACCTCATTTTGGTGGGCATCCTATGGCAGCAGGGATGACGTTATCCATTGAGCATGTTGATGAATTAAGATCACGCTTAGATACTCAAGCAAGAGCATGTTTATCAGAAGAGCAATTAACACCTGTACTCAATATTGATATACCACTAAAAATGGATGAAATTTCAGCAGATGCCATTGAAGAAATTTCAACGCTCGGTCCATATGGTACGGATTTTCCGAAGCCTGTTTATGTGCTCGAAGATGTGGAGATATCCTCCATGCGGAAAATTGGAGCAGCAGAAAATCATATAAAAATGGAATTGACCGATGGCTACGAAAAATTGGATAGTGTCGGTTTCAATAAGGGACATTTACACGACGAGTTAACGTACGGAATAAAAGTGTCATTTACTGGGGATTTACAAATTAACGAATGGCAAGGGCGTAAAAAAGCACAATTTATGATAGAGGATGTCCAAACGACTGAGTGGCAATTATTTGATATTCGTGGTATTCGTCAAACATCACGCTGGTTAAATACGGTCCCAAAAGAGGAGGCAACATTCATTGCCTTCCGTCCAGAGACGGTGACCTATTACCAATCTCTAATTGGTGTTCCAATCCTAGTAGTGGATCCTACGCTTTCAAGTGTAGAACAAACCAATTATATCGTGCTACTAGATTTGCCGCAAAATGTTCAACTGTTAGAAGATGTCTTGCGAAAAACAACACCTTCCCGAATTTATGCACATTTTTACATGCCTGATTCTCAGTATTTCAGTGGTTTGCCTACACGTGAGCAATTCTCCTGGTATTATAAGTTTTTAAAAAATCGCCCTGCTTTTCCACTGAATATGCATTTGGCTGAATTGGCGAAGCATACAGGCTGGCCATTAGATGCATTAAAATTTATGACACAGGTGTTTTTTGAGCTTGATTTTGTTAAAATGGAGAGTGGACTGACGACTGTCAACGTGGATGCACCGAAAAAGGCACTTACAGAGGCACCGTCTTACAAACAGCGTTCAGAACAGATTGAAATGGAGCAAAAGCTTGTGTATGCCCCTTATATAGAACTAAAACAATGGTTTGATGAACGATTACATTAATATACGAAAAAGTTTCGTAGGAGGAACAATAACATGGATTTAAAGCAATATGTAACAACGGTTGAAAACTGGCCGAAAGAAGGTATCAGCTTCAAAGATATTACTACAATTATGGATAACGGTCAGGCATACAAATATGCAACAGATCAAATCGTAAGTTATGCAAAAGAATTAGGGGCTGAAATTATTGTAGGTCCTGAGGCTCGTGGCTTCATTATCGGATGCCCAGTTGCTTATGCACTTGAAATTGGATTTGCCCCTGTTCGTAAGCCAGGAAAATTACCACGTGAAGTGATCAGTGCTGACTACGGTCTTGAGTACGGTAAAGATACGTTAACGATGCACAAAGATGCAATTAAACCAGGTCAAAAAGTATTAATCTGTGATGACTTACTTGCGACTGGTGGTACAGTTGAAGCGACAGTGCGTTTAGTTGAACAATTAGGTGGTCAAGTTGTTGGTTGTGCATTCCTAATCGAGTTAACAGATCTAAACGGTCGTGCAAAACTTGGCGACCTAGACATTAAAACACTTATCCAATATTAATAAAGATTAGTTTCTTTTTATAAAGAATGCAGAAAAGCGTCACAATTTTGTGGCGTTTTTTATTATTAATTAGAGTAACATGCCAGAAGATAAATGCTAGTGAAATGGGTGATTGTAGTGGAGATTGAGCGACTCCTCGGGGATCAGCGTCACAGATGAGACCCTGCAGCGTAAGCGAAGCGGCTCATCGGACGCCCCCCAGGAAAGCGCTCAGTCGGAACGAAAATCACCCTCTCGCTTTGCCGAAGGTAATTAAAAAGTCATTTATGTCTTCTTTATTCTTCATCATAAGATTGAATTATTTTTTGAATCGTTTTCAATGTTTCATAAAAATCCTCGTACTTCTCTATGCCAATATCATTGATAATTCTTTCTTGGATATCTTGCCAAATTGGAGCTGCCTCGTTTAATTTTTCAATCCCTTTTTTAGTTAGTGTAATGACCTTTGTTCGAGCATCTTGCGGATCTCTCGTTAAATCCACATAGCCATTTTGTTTTAACAAGTTAATATTGCGAGTAATGGTTGTTTGATCGAGTAGCAAAATTTCACCTAGTCGACTTATGGAAACTGATTGTTGATGATCGATATTTGCTAGCATTGAGTATTGTGTAATTTTTAAGCCAGTGGGCTGTAGTAATTTATCATACAATTGTGTCACGACTCTTGATTTTTTTCGAAGGTTTGCGCATACACATATATGTGTGTAATCTATATTCTTCATTGCTCCGTACTCCTTTTCGAGTTGGTTCACTATTATAGTAGCCTTATTGATTTATTTTCTTAAGCTGGAAAATGTTTCTTGACAGTAATAAAAGTTGTACCTAAAATTAAGTATATGTATATACATGTATTTTGGAAAGGTATTCACTCCGAAAATACATGCATATACATATATAATGGTCGTAAATATAATTAATACATCAAAAAAATCTTTCAAGAAATGAAGGTGATAAGATGAAGCGTATTCATTATAGCTGGATTATTTTAATTATAACCTTTTTCTCAATTATTGTTGCAGGAATTACATTGTCATCTTCAGGAGTTTTTATAGACTCCTTAGAAAAAGAATTTAATTGGGATCGATCTTTAATTGCTTTAGCTTTTGCAGTGAGTTTATTTATATATGGGTTTTCAGGTCCATTTATGGCGGCGTTATTAGAAATAGTTGGTTTAAAGAAAATGATGCTAGGAGCGATGGCTACATTATTAATAGGTGTGTCGCTTACTCTTTTTATGACACAATCATGGCAGTTAATCATGATATGGGGCGGTATTATTGGCTTAGGAGCGAGTCTCTTTTTAACGGTGTTAAGTCCTTATGTAGCCAATCATTGGTTCGTGAAAAGTAGAGGGCTAGCAGTAGGGATTTTAACGGCAAGTACTGCAACAGGGCAGTTAATTCTTCTCCCTATATTGGCAATTATTATTGAGTATTATTCTTGGCGATGGGCGATTGTATTAATTCTCGTGCTAAGTATGATTATGTTCATCACTATTTCTATATTTATAAAAAATAAACCACAGGATATTGGAATTCTTCCTTATGGGATGGAAGAAGAGTTAGACATACAACAAGAGAATCAAAAGAAAAATCCCATTAGTATTGCTTTTAACGGTTTATTTGAGGCTATAAAGAGGAAAGAATTTTGGTTACTAGCGGGAAGCTTTTTTATTTGTGGACTTTCAACTAGTGGGTTGATTGGTACTCATTTTGTTTCTTACTGTATTAGTTTTGGTGTTCCTTTAGTAACCGCTGCATCTTTTCTTTCTTTTATGGGGGTGTTTAATCTTGTTGGCACCACATTATCAGGATGGCTGTCCGACCGTTTTGATAATCGATGGTTATTGTTTTGGTATTACCTTTTAAGAGGAGCATCTTTGCTTTTACTCCCATATTCATTAATGCAAGGGTCACTTACCTTACTGACAATTTTTACAATATTTTATGGATTAGATTGGATTGCCACAGTACCTCCAACGATTAGTATTTCTAGACAAATTTTTGGTACAAATAAAAGTGGCGTTATTTATGGGTGGATTTTTGCATCTCATCAAGCAGGAGCCGCAGTTGCTGCTTATGGTGGAGGCCTTATCTACAAGTTTTTTAATTCATATACTTGGGCCTTTTTCCTTGCTGGGATGTTCTGTGCATTGGCAAGTTTATTTGTTATCATCGTGAAAAAACAAACACCTCATCAAGCCAATATTTGATAATCAAAAATCAATTTAAAAAGTTGAACCAAATTACTCTGTAAGATTAAAGACAAGTGAATGTATTATAAAACAGTAATATATCAGTATCGTACTTGTAGTACTAGTCATTTTCAATAATGTAGGTAAAGAATCGGCGGAGGAGGGATATGAGATGATTGATGCGTGTGAGCCAATAATCGTAGAGTTTCCTTTGAGAGGAGAATGGCACTCTCCTAACACTCCAGGGACAAAAATTCCGAGTCACGGCACAAACCAATTAGGATCAAGATATGCTTTTGACTTTATTCAAGTGGATTGGGAAAGAAAGGGCTGGCCTGCCTATCGCGTTAGTCTGGCGCAATATCTACTTTTTGGTGTTCCTTTAGATGAATATTATTGTTGGGGGCAAGAAGTATATGCTCCTTGCGACGGGATCGTTGTCCAAGCAGAGGATGGATATAAAGAACGAACACGTACAAAATTGCTTTCAGATATGTCTAACGCTTATAAAAATGCTCATTATTTCGACCCAAAGAAAGATGACATACAATCAGTTGCTGGCAACTACATTATTATAGAATGTCCCAACAATGTATATGCTGGATTAGTCCATCTTCAAACTGGGTCCATTCAGGTTTCAGTTGGTCAGCGTGTAAAAAAAGGTGAAGTTATTGGTAGGGTTGGTCATTCCGGTAATTCCTTTGCTCCGCATTTGCATTTTCAACTTATGGATAGTAGTGACATAGCTACTGCAAACGGATTGCTTTTTGCTTTTGAACAATACGAAATATTTAAAGATGGCATATGGGAAAAAGTAAATAATGGGATTCCAACAAATAAGGATAGAATAAGATTTCAAAAATCTGATGAATGGGAATAAATTAAAACTGCATAAAGGGGTACCGTCAGGAAAATGGGCTTAGCGTTGTAAATCCGCGATGGTACCCCTATAATAAAGTTCCCCCTCACGGCAAAGTCAAGAATTATTTCTAGCCCACTATTGAGCTATCCTGCACCGTTAGCACAACAAGCGATTGCTCTAATTAAACAATCACTCTCCGTTTGTCGAATAAAAAAGATTATACCTTCTTGAAAATGCTATCAAAGTATTAACGCCAATAATCAACTAGCCAATTATTATATGTATGATACAAAGGCAACAATTTCTCAATACCCTTAGAATGTATTAAACAACCTCTATCATCATACATATGAAATATTAAGTCCTTATCAATACTAATAAAATACACAGATTGTCCAATAGAAGGTTCTCTTCCTTGTTCATAATTCCCTGTACCTTTAAGTATTTCCTGGTAGGGTACAGACTTTAATTGTGAGTATACAAATTTCACTTTGTATTCATTCTTAACTTCTATTGTTTGACCCGTGACCTCATCATAATCCTCATCTATATCGTATAAAGTTTCCTCTTCTAAATTTTGGTCACATAATAGATCATACAGATATTCAGGAGTAGTATTTCCAAACATAATATCCTCGGTAATTTCCCAATCTTATATATAAATATAAATAGAATCATCGGGCTTGAACACTTCTTCAAATAATGTAGTAACTCTTGTAACAACTTGATTGAATCTATCTTCAGTTCCATTTTCATATGGTTTTCCTAGTTCAAACCTTAAATGTAATTCACTAGTTAGGTTAGGGAAATTGCTATCTATATACTTCAATATTTTTTCCTTCATTGGAGTTACTCCCTTATATAAATTCTGTGAATTTCCCATCATTAACGCACCTTATTTAAGCTTTCAAGCCTTTCTATTGTAACCAAATCCAATGATACAAACCTCTTATTCAACTAAACTGCACCATTCGTTGAATAGCAACTATCTTTAACAACCTATATCTTTTAATATTTAGAGGTTTAAGAAATAGACTTGAATGTCCATTTTAATAATTGGTCATTTGCGGTAAAAAAAGGCTAGGTAGAGCGAGTTTATTCAAGCCCTTCTAGCCTTTTAATTTCTAAGCATATGATGTGTGAAATTAAATAGAATTCACTATTTATAATAGTTCCAGCTTATATATTGATATTAATAAAAGATATTTATAAGGTTCAACTTTTTTGTTTAAATCTAAAATGGAAAAATTTTTTTGACATCATCTAAACAAAAGTTTATAATGTAAACAAATATAATAAAAGGTGATGCTATGAATGAAAGAGAACAGGCGGTCCTTGCATTAATTCGCCAGAATCCGTTTATGTCTCAGCAAGAGATGGCAGATAAGATGAAGCTATCTCGACCAGTCCTTGCTAATTTAGTGTCGAGCTTAACGAAGCAGGGGAAAATTGTAGGTCGTGCATATATTTTGCCTGAGGAAAATGAAATTATTTGTATCGGTGGAGCCAATCTTGACCGAAAATTTCATGTAAAGGGGAATGTCCAATTCGGTACGTCCAATCCTGCTAGCTCTTCTTTTAGTGTAGGTGGTGTTGGACGAAACATTGCTGAAAACTTAGGTAGATTAAATCATCAAGTAACATTGTTGACTACTGCCGGCAAAGATGCTGATTGGCAAGTGATCCAAGAAGCGTCAGAGCCATTTATGAATTTACGTTATGTGGAGCAGCTACCAGACGCTTCGACTGGTTCCTATACTGCGGTTATGGATGAGCAGGGCGAGCTAGCATTAGCGGTAGCAAATATGGAAGTATATGATCTTTTATTGCCAAGTTTGCTAAAAAAACATGAGGCAATGCTGATGAATGCGGGCTGCTTTATTATGGACTTAAACTGTCCAAAGGAAACAGTGGCTTACATTCAGCAGGTGTCGATTGCCCGTGAGATTCCATTTGTCATCGTGCCGGTATCTTCGCCAAAAATGAATCGATTACCAGATACGTTGCAAGGTGTAACATGGTTTATTTGTAACACAGATGAAGCGGAGACGATTGTTGGTCATACAATCGAAAACTCAACGCATTATGAAAAGGCTTTACAGCAACTTCTTACATTAGGTGCTGAGCATGTCATTATTACAGCTGGTAGTAAGGGAGTGTATGCAGCTTCCACTACAACGAAGCCAAGTCATTTCGCAGCTAAAGCCATAGAAAAAATTGAAGATGTGACAGGTGCAGGAGACGCCTTTGTCAGTGCAGTAATCCATAGCTGGCTTACTGGCCAATCCTTTGCAACATGTGTTGATGCAGGTTTAACAAATGCCAAAAATACGCTTGCATCGCCATATACCGTAAGACCTGAACTATCAGTTGATTTGTTAAACAGTGAAATGGAGGAATAACAACATGAAAGAATTCATCGTATTATCAGAAGAAGTAAAAGCAGGACAAGCGAAAGGTTTACCAATCGTAGCATTAGAATCAACAATTATTTCTCACGGAATGCCATATCCACAAAATGTACAAACAGCACGTGAAGTAGAACAAATTATTCGTGATAATGGTGCAGTACCAGCAACTATCGCATTAATCGATGGTAAAATTAAAATTGGTTTATCAGATGAAGAACTTGAAATGTTCGGTAATGCACAAGGTGTAGCAAAAGCATCTCGTCGTGACTTAGGCTATCTTTTAGCATCAAAAAAAATAGGAGCAACAACTGTAGCTGCAACAATGATCTGTGCGGAGCTAGCTGGTATTGAAATTTTTGTAACTGGTGGTATCGGTGGCGTACACCGTGGTGCTGAAACAACAATGGATATTTCAGCAGACTTAGAAGAATTAGCACAAACAAATGTTGCTGTAATTTGTGCGGGTGCTAAGTCCATTTTAGATATTGGTTTAACTTTAGAATATCTTGAAACAAAAGGTGTACCAGTTGTTGGATACGGTACAGATGAACTGCCAGCATTCTACACACGTCAAAGTGGTTTTGATGTAAACTTCAAGATTGATACGCCAGAGGAAGTGGCAGAAATGCTACGTGCAAAATGGCAATTAGGCTTAAAAGGTGGAGCGGTCATTGCTAACCCAATCCCAGAGTCTGAAGCACTTGAAAATGCATTCATTACAGGAATCATTGAGAAAGCTCTAGCAGAAGCAGAAGAAAACGGTATTCAAGGTAAAAACGTGACACCATTCTTACTTGGAAAAGTGAAAGAATTAACAGAAGGTAAAAGTCTTGATGCCAATATTGCATTAGTAAAAAATAATGCAGTAGTTGGTTCAAAAATTGCTGTAGCGTATAATAAATTTAGCTAATTAACTTTAGGACGAGAAAAGAGACCCTTTGCGAAATGTAGAATTCGCAAAGGGTCTTTTTATTCATTCTAGGGTATATTTTTCCATTTTTCACAATGTTCACGAGAATAACTAAACAAAATGACACAGTTACTTTACAATAGCCCATTAAATTTTATACAATTAAGTTTATATCTAATCTGAAAAATTTGACGAGCAAGGTGGACATGTTATGGCGAAAGAGCAAATTTTGACTCCCGAGGACGTTTTTGAGTTAGTCAAATCCTACATGAATGATGAAAATGTCGCATTCGTGAAAAAAGCATATGAATTAGCAAGGGATGCCCATATTGAGCAATTCCGAAGCTCAGGTGAACCGTATATTATTCACCCAGTGCAAGTAGCTGGTATTCTAGCTGAATTACAAATGGATCCTGAAACAGTTGCGGCTGGTTTTTTACATGATGTTGTCGAGGATACGGATTTTACGCGCGACGATTTAGTTCGTGAATTCGGCGAAGAGGTTGCGATACTTGTAGACGGTGTAACAAAGCTTGGAAAAATTAAATATTTATCTAAAGAAGCGCAACAAGCAGAAAATCATCGAAAAATGTTTGTAGCAATGGCGCAGGATATTCGTGTCATTTTAATTAAACTGGCAGACCGTCTACATAATATGCGCACGTTAAAGCATTTACCTGCAGAAAAACAACGCCGTATTTCTAAAGAAACACTTGAAATTTTTGCACCACTTGCGCATCGTCTTGGGATTTCGACTGTTAAATGGGAGCTTGAGGATACAGCACTTCGTTATTTAAACCCCCAGCAATATTATCGCATTGTCAGTCTTATGAAGAAAAAACGTGATGAGCGTGAAGCATATTTAGACAATGTCATGACTGAGATGAAGTCACAGCTTACAGACGTTGAGATTGAAGCGGATGTTTATGGTCGCCCAAAACATATATACAGTATTTATCGTAAGATGGTGTTACAAAAGAAACAATTCAACGAGATTTATGATTTATTAGCCATTCGTGTACTTGTCGATAGTATTAAAGATTGCTATGCCGTACTTGGGATTGTGCATACGTTATGGAAGCCGATGCCTGGCCGCTTTAAAGATTATATTGCGATGCCAAAACAAAACCTATATCAATCCCTGCATACGACAGTAATTGGTCCTTATGGTGATCCATTAGAAGTACAAATTCGTACGAAGGAAATGCATAAAATTGCAGAATACGGGATTGCAGCGCATTGGGCATATAAGGAAGGTAAAAAAGTTGATAATGAAAAACAAAATGTCGACCAAAAATTAACGTGGTTCCGAGAAATTTTAGAATTCCAAAACGAATCATCGAATGCTGAAGAATTTATGGAATCTTTAAAATTTGATTTATTCTCTGATATGGTCTATGTATTCACACCTGAAGGAGATGTCATTGAATTACCGGCAGGCTCTGTACCTATCGACTTCGCATACCGTGTGCATTCAGAAGTTGGAAATCGTACAATTGGCGCAAAAATCAATGGTAAAATGGTGCCGCTTGATACACCGTTAAAAACGGGAGATATTATTGAAATTTTAACTTCAAAGCAATCATTTGGTCCGAGCCGTGATTGGCTGAAAATAGCCCAATCCTCACAGGCAAAAAATAAAATAAAGCAGTTTTTCAAACGTCATCTTCGTGAGGAAAATATCATCAAGGGCAAAGAGATGATAGAAAAGGAAATCCGTGCACAAGGTTTTGACGTTAAAGAAACAATGTCAGCGGAAAATTTGAAGCGTGTATGCGAAAAATTTAACTATACAAATGAAGAAGATTTATATGCTGCTGTCGGCATGAATGGAATTACAGCTCAGCAAGTTGCTAATCGTCTAGCGGAAAAACGCCGCAAAGAGCGTGAACAGGAAGAAGCACTTGAGAAAATTGAACAAAAAATGAAAAACCCTATTCCGCAAAAACATACGGAATCGGGTGTTATCGTAAAAGATATTGACAATATGCTTATTCGACTTTCACGTTGTTGTACGCCAGTTCCTGGAGATGAAATTGTAGGCTTCATTACAAAAGGTAGAGGTGTTTCAGTACACCGTGCAGACTGCCCGAATATTCAAGTAGATGATGAGCAGGAGCGTTTAATAGAAGTAGAGTGGGAACACGGACTTACTCCAGAGAGAAAAGAATACCCTGTCGATATTGAAGTTTCAGCTTTCGATCGACCAGGCATTTTAAATGAAATCATGCAAATTGTTAGCGAAACGAAAACGAATATTCTAGCAGTGAGTGGTCGTGCGGATCGCGATAAAATGGCAACGATTCATTTAACGATATCGATTTCAAATATTTCGCATTTGCATAAAGTAGTGGAACGTATTAAGCAAACACCTGATATATATTCAGTACAACGTGTTATTAACTAATTGATTTCTTTACTAAATGAATGGTTGGGCAGTAGCAACTTTGTTATGTACTGAATATCATACTTCCGGTGCTTACAATGAGGAATTGAGGTTTTTAAAGAATGAAAGTAGTTTTACAACGTAGTAAAGCAGCCTCTGTTACGGTTGACGGAAAAGTAACGGGAGCTATTGATAGTGGCTATGTTCTTCTAGTGGGCATTACACACGAGGACACGCAGGAGAATGTTGAATATTTAGCAAAAAAAGTAGCTAATCTCCGCCTTTGGGAAGATATTGATGGAAAAATGAATCATTCCATTTTAGAGCATGGAGGGGCTATTCTGTCCGTCTCACAATTTACATTGTATGGGGACGCAAAAAAGGGGAATCGTCCAAGTTTTACAAATGCAGCAAGGCCAGAAGTTGCGGAACCGTTATGGGAGGCTTTTAATAATACCTTACGCGAACACGGTTTACATGTGGAAACAGGAATATTTGGTGCAATGATGGACGTTGCACTTACAAATGATGGCCCAATTACGATACTTCTTGAGTCTAAATAAATGGTACATTTCCTATAATTCATTCATACATTTAATAGTATGGTTAGTTTTGTAGGAAGGAAGTGTGTGAATGGTGACTCAGGGAGGAAGTATATCAAATCCATATTTATACGAAACGCTAAACATGATGATTGATCAGGCAATAGTAGTGCAAACAGAGGAAAATATCCAACAAGGAAAATTAATCTCTGTATTACCTGACGATATCGTTGTAGAGATTAGTCGTATGCCGCTGTTCATTCGTATGAAAGAAATTGTGTGGGTTACGTTGGCAACAAAGAAAAAATAAGCGCATAAAGGTCTCTATACTCATGGAATATGAGTTGGAGGCCCTTTTTGTTTAAGTGTGTAACTAGTAGACAGTGAGTACTGAAATCTGATATAAAGTTGAACTGTTTGTTAAAAACAATGTTGTTTACAATACAGAGGCCGATTTCAGTTCATCGCTTATATACACTTCTAAAAAGAAAACGTCATAAATGTTTGATAATCAAAAATAAGCTGCAAAGGAATATTAACTCTACTTTCCTTTGCAGCTTATTTATTTTGCCTAACGGGCAGTAATTTATTTGTATCGAAAGCGATGCGTCATTGGGGATGAAGAAAGTCCTCAATGATTCAAGTTTCACTTTATTGATTTTCGTCAAAGTAATTTAAAACGCCTTGGTAGATGCCAAGAGTAGCTTGTTCCCGGAATTTAGCGGTTGTAATAGCACGTTCCTCACTAACATTACTTAAGTAGCCCAACTCAATAAGGACAGCTTTTTGACGATTTTCTCGTAGAACTAAATAATTTCCTTGTTGGGTACCACGATTCTTTAGATCGATCTTATTTGAGAGTCCATTATTTATTGCCTCTGCAAGACCTTGTTGATTACTGTTCATATAATATGAGGTGAAACCATTAACGGAGCTATCGTCTGTTGCATCATAATGAATACTGATAAAGGCATCTGCCTCATATTGGTGTGCAATTGCAACGCGTTTACGAAGCGCAACATATTCATCTGACTCTCTGGACATGACAACATTTGCTCCAGCAGCACTCAACTTTGAAGCAAGAAGGGATGCCGTTTTCAATGTAATTTCCTTTTCATTTGTTCCGCGTTGTCCGGTAGTACCGTGATCATTCCCACCATGTCCAGCATCTACGATAATCGTTAACCCATTTAAAGTGCCTTTCTTGCGTGGTTTCGATTTTTCCTTCTTAGTCGCAGTAACAGCTTTGCTTGACGAAGAAGTCGTAACGACCCAGTTTGCCACAAAAGCAGTTTTGTCATCTATTTGTATTTCATAAAAATCATTTTTAGCGCCTACAATAGGGTAGGTTTCACCAGCATCTACACGTTCAACGACATCAGCAACTGTTGATGCATCTGTCCGTAAGTTTGTCCCATTATAAATGATTGTGACAGTTTCCAGCTCAGAGGAAGCAGAAGAAGATTTGGATGCCTTTTTTTCTATATTTGAAAAAGTACCATAAAAGCTATAAACCCAACCTGCTTTATTATCGTTATATTGAATTTGTACCCAGTTATGCTCTTGAGCGAGCACCTTAAAGGCTTGTCCATTTGAAACAGTTCCTACTTTGCTAGTATTTAAGTCTGGCTGTTGGCGCACATTAAGTGCATCCACTAAAACTGTAAATGTTGTATCTTTGTTGACTTTTTTTGTGGATACTTCAACTTTAGGTTCATCGGCCTCAGCCTTTGCCTTTTTTTCAGGTAAATCATTGATCGTAACATAGTCAGTGGATACCCAACCAACTAGTCCGTTCCAATCTATTTTCGCCCATTCGCCATTTTTTTCAATAAGATTAGCTTGGTCGCCTATTGATAATTGTCCAAGAACTGCTGAAGATATGTCAGGCTCAGTACGAATATTTAGACGATCGACTTGTGAAATCAACGTTTGATCAGCCGTTTGTTTATCGTTTATCGAAGCTGTTAGCCAGGATGCTACCCAACCTTCGTAATTGCCTGCTTTTACTTGTATCCAATCGCCCTCACGACTAATAGAGGTTAATGGGTCACCCTCATCTAATGTCGTAATGATTGGATAAGACAGTCCCGGTCCCTCACGTAAATGAAGAATCGTTCCAGTTACTTTTAAATCACTGGAGTCGGCTAGTGCTCTTTGAACAGTGTGACTTGGAAACGTAAACGTTAGCACTAGTACGAAGATGATTAGATTATGTATTAGTTTTGTCCTCATCAGATTCCTCCTATTCTTGTTCTATTTTACCATGCTTTTGTAATAGAATTCGTGGGAAAAAGGTAACGGAAATTGTTATTTTAACGATTGTAATGTAAAAAAAACAAAAACAGTTGACATTGCCTTTTGTTGTGACTAACATAAAGGGTAATCAAAAAATGATTAACCGCTTATGACCAAGCAAGTAGCGTATACCTCTATTGGAGAAGAGAGGGAAAGACCTAGGCTGAAATCTTTCCTACAAAAATGTATAACGTGAATAACACTTGAGAGGCTTTTTTCTGAAAAGTAATACTTAGTAGGAAAAAACGGAATCGGCCGTTATCCGATCAGGAGGAGGACGCATGTATTTGATGCGTCAACTAGGGTGGAACCGCGGAAGCTTGTACAGCTCTCGTCCCTTGCATTACGCAAGGAGACGAGGGCTTTTTTATTGGACAAATTTTAAGGAATCCATACTTGAAATGATAGAAGTCCAGAAGACAGCTTGCTCATAAGCAATTTATAAAGGAGGTATTTATATGAGTTTTAAAGTGCCACGAGGGACGCAAGATATTTTACCTGGCCAATCTGAAAAATGGCAAAAGATAGAAGCAGTTATCCGTGATATCTGTCGTGTCTATCGCTACAATGAAATTCGTACACCAATTTTTGAGCAAACTGATTTATTTGCACGTGGTGTCGGTGAAACAACAGATGTTGTTCAAAAGGAAATGTATACATTTGAAGATCGCGGTGGCCGTTCGTTAACATTACGTCCGGAGAATACAGCTGGTGTAGTTCGTGCTTATGTTGAACATAAAATGTTTGGTGCACCTGATCAACCAGTGAAGCTTTCATATTTAGGACCAATGTTCCGTTATGAACGTCAACAAGCAGGGCGCTACCGTCAATTTGTTCAATTTGGAGTAGAAGCCATTGGTTCAGCGGACCCAGCTATTGATGCGGAAGTAATCGCGCTAGCAATGGATGTCTATGAATCAGCTGGTTTAAAGGATTTAAAATTAGTCATTAATTCTCTTGGTGATAAAGAAACACGTGATGCGCACCGTACAGCACTGCTACGACACTTCGAACCACATATTCATGAGTTTTGTTCAGATTGCCAAAATCGTTTGCAAAAAAATCCACTGCGTATTTTGGACTGTAAGGTAGACCGTGAGAACCCGTTAATGGCATCTGCACCTGCATTAACCGATTTCCTAACAGAGGAGTCAGCAGCATATTTCGCTCAAGTTAAAACGTATTTAGATACACTAGGAATTTCGTATGAGGTCGATCCAAATCTTGTAAGAGGTCTTGATTATTACAATCATACGACTTTTGAAATTATGTCAACAGCTTCTGGCTTTGGGGCAATTACTACACTTTGTGGTGGGGGGCGCTACAATGGCCTTGTACAAGAAATCGGTGGACCAGAAGTACCAGGTATCGGTTTCGCATTAAGTATTGAACGTTTATTGCTTGCGCTAGAAGCTGAGGGTGTTGAGTTGGATACAGCATCAGGACTTGATGTCTATATGATCGCTATGGGCGATGAAGCGAAGTTAAAAGCGGTAGAGTTAACAAGTACCTTCCGTGCAAAGGGCATTTCTACGGAGATGGATTATCTAGATCGCAAAATGAAAGCTCAAATGAAATCTGCTGACCGTTTAGGTGCAAAATATACGATTGTTTTAGGTGAAACAGAGCTTGAAGAGCAAGTAGCTACTGTTAAACATATGGAATTAGGAGAACAACAAAAAGTAGCGTTCTCAGAATTAGTGAACTACTTATTAAAACAATAAACGAACACAAGCTGTTTAAACATATATCGTTTATATTTCGATACAAGATTGTCTGTCCAAATGATTCAAATATCTACGTTATTTTGGACAGATATTTCATCTAACAATGAACGGATATCTAATTTTCTATGGCATCAATTCACTACTTAGTAGGAAATGTATGCTACATAAGTAAAATAAACGGTCCATCATCAAAAGTTATGGTGATGAGCCAAATAAATTTTGGAGGAATTAAATAAATGGCAACAAGAACACATGCTAGTAACGAGCTTTCAGAAGCATTACAAGGCGAAAAAGTCGTATTAAAGGGTTGGGTACAACGTCGCCGCGACCTAGGTGGTTTAATTTTCATTGATTTACGTGACCGTACTGGAATTACACAGGTAGTATTTAGCCCTGATGAAGCAGAAGCACATGCTTTAGCTGATAAAGTACGTAGTGAATATGTAATTGAAATAGAAGGAACAGTTATCCTTCGTTCAGAAGACCAAATCAACCCAAATGTACCGAACGGTAAAATTGAGGTAGAAGCAACAAAATTAATCGTCATTAATACAGCAAAAACAACACCATTCCAAATTGAAGATCGCACAGACGTTTCTGAAGATCTACGTTTAAAATATCGTTATCTTGACCTGCGTCGTCCTGTTATGTTTGATACTTTCAAAATGCGTTCTGACGTTACTCGTACAATTCGAAACTTCTTACAAAACGAAGGCTTCTTAGAAGTAGAGACACCAATTTTAACAAAATCATCTCCAGAAGGAGCTCGTGACTATTTAGTACCATCACGTGTTCATGAAGGTGAATTTTATGCATTACCACAATCACCACAGCTATTTAAGCAATTATTAATGGTATCTGGTTTTGAAAAATACTTCCAAATCGCACGTTGCTTCCGTGATGAAGATTTACGTGCTGACCGTCAACCAGAGTTTACACAAGTTGACATTGAAACAAGCTTTTTAACGCAAGAAGAAATTATAGAAATGAACGAACGCTTAATCCAAGCAGTTATGAAAGATGTAAAAGGCATTGATATCCCTGCTCCGTTCCAACGTATGAAATATCAAGAAGCAATGGATCGTTACGGTTCTGATAAACCAGACGTACGTTTTGGTTTAGAGCTTGTTGATTTAAATGACATTTTTGATGGCTGTGATTTCAAGGTATTTGCTGATACAGTGGCACAAGGCAAGCAAGTAAAGAGTATCAACATTAAAGGTGCGGCAGATAAATACTCTCGTAAAGACATGGACGAGCTAACGAAATTTGTTGGTATTTACGGAGCAAAAGGTCTTGCTTGGTTAAAAGTAACGGAAGAGGGCTTAAACGGACCGATTGCAAAATTCTTTGACGAAGCATTAGCAGCTGCTTTAATCGAACGTATGAAAGCGGAAGTGGGCGATATTTTAGTATTTGTAGCTGATAAAGCGCCTGTTGTAGCAGCATCTCTAGGTGCACTTCGTACAAAATTAGGTCAAGAATTAGGCTTAATAGATGAATCAGAATTTGCATTCCTATGGATTACAGATTGGCCATTGTTTGAGTACTCTGAGGAAGATGGTCGTTACTATGCAGCGCATCACCCATTCACACGTCCATTTGATGAAGATATCCAGTTAATGGATACTGATCCTTCAGCTGTCCGAGCACAAGCATATGATATCGTTTTAAACGGCTATGAGCTTGGTGGAGGTTCATTACGTATTTATGAACGTGAATTACAAGAAAAAATGTTTAATTTACTTGGTTTCACAGAAGAAGAAGCAAGAGCTCAATTTGGCTACTTATTAGAAGCATTTGAATACGGTGTACCACCACATGGAGGTCTTGCATTTGGTCTTGACCGCTTCGTTATGTTACTTGCTGGCCGCACTAACTTACGTGACACAATTGCATTCCCGAAAACGGCAAGTGCTAGTTGCTTAATGACAAACGCACCTAGTGAAGTGTCTCCTGATCAATTAAGCGAGTTAAGCTTAGCGATCAAACCGTTCAGAAAATAATTTGTACTTCAAAATACCTGGATTTCCTAGCAAAAACTGTTGGGAATCTAGGTATTTTTTGCGTTTTCGCAAGAATTTAGATTTTTTTAAAGAAAATAGTTTGAATTATCAGAAATATAGTGTTATTATAACTGTAATACGAATCCTGATGTGTTTGTCTAATTGCTAGCTCTACTTAACAGTTTTGACCGAACACTATAGAATCGGGAGCCTTCATTTTGTAGTCGCAAACAAGCCCCATGCGGAGCGGGACGTTTAAAGCTGCAAAGCGGGCACCCCCCTGCGAATGCGGGTTCAAAACGAATGTTTCTTGGCATAACGGCACAATCGGGATTCGTCATACATAGTTATTAAGCAAAAAAGGAGCATTTTAAATAGCTCCTTTTTTTAGTGTTATTCAAAAAACAACTGCTAGAAGTAGAACTAAAAAATCATAGAGGAGGACTGGCGATGATCCTTGGCTTAAAAAAGAATGAAGTGAAAATCGTACCATATGATAGTGAATGGAAAAATGAATTTATGCGAACTCATTCCGAGATTATAGAACATACGAATATCCAATTTGATCGTATTCAACATATTGGTAGTACATCGATTGAGGGAATTCAGGCAAAACCAATTATTGATATCTTAATGGGTGTTGAAGATATCAATAATATTTCAGATTCATTTTTAAAAGCAATGAAAAAAGCTGGTTTTTATAGATTACGTGTAGAAAGACCAGCAGAAATTGTATTTGCAAAATTTACAGACGATACATTCGAAATCAAAACACATTTTGTACACTTAGTAAATTATCAAGGAGAAAAATGGTGTGATTTATTGTTTTTTAGAGATTATTTAAATGAAAATGAATCAATCAAAAGACAGTATGAAAAGTTAAAATTAAATTTCCTTAACAGCAATTTACAAGGGATAGATGAATATACATCGTATAAAGAGCAATTTGTACAATCGATTTTTGATAAAAGAAGTCCTTTAACAGGAGATGAATAAAGCGTGAATATAATTGCGAAGAAAGAACAAAGAAATTGAATGATAATTACTACGTTCTCATCTCCGATGATGAAAGAAAATGAAACTTTTAAAAACGTATGCTTTGTGAATAAGTTGATTGCAGTGGAGGCTGGGCGACTCCTTGGGGATCAGCGTCACAGATGAGACCCTGGAGCGAGCGAAGCGAGTGAAGCGGCTCATCGGACGCCCCCAGGAAAGCGCCCAGTTGGAACGGAAATCAACCCCACGTGATGGTAATATGGTTAAAAATTTAGAAAATACAAAAAACACTTTTTATTCTTGGGGGAATGGCATATAATTGGTATAGACAACTATACCGAATTAAGTGATAGCTTGTTAACTTCAGCAATGCTCCTCGAATATGATTAGGGGGTGATCTATTGAAGAATACGCTTTTAATTTCCAATGTTACGATCGTCAATCATGATGAAGCACCGTTTAAAGGCGACCTATACATTAATAATGATAAGATTATCAAAATAAGTAATAACTTATCTGATAAGGCTGAGCACTATATAGATGGCAAAGATAAAAATTGGTTTCTGTTACCTGGCTATATAGATATGCACATACATGGCTCTGCCGGGCATGATGTGATGGATGCTTCGCAATTAGCACTACATCAAATGGCACGCTCTTTAGTACAGGAAGGCGTTACAGGCTTCCTTGCTACTACAATGACACAATCTATAGAAGCAATTGAAAGCGCTTTAGCAACTGTTGGTCGATTTGAAAATAATGAGGATGAGGCAAGCTTATTAGGTATACATGTAGAGGGGCCATATGTATCAAAAAAACGGGCAGGCGCACAGCCAATAGAATACATTATTTTACCGTTTACGGAGCAATTTGCATCCTGGCAGAAAATAAGTAAGCAACGTATTAAACAAGTCACAATTGCCCCTGAGGTAGAGGGAGGCTTTCCGTTTATTGAATCGTTAAAGGAGTTAAATGTTATTGCTTCCATTGGCCATTCTGACGCATCAATTGAGGAGGTGAATAGGGCAGTAGCATTGGGAGTAAGGCAGGCTACACATTTATATAACCAAATGCGCCCTTTCCATCATCGTAATCCAGGTGTCGTTGGTGCAGTGCTTTTAGATGATCTAGTAAAGACTGAAATTATCGCAGATTTCGTGCATAGCCATCCTCAAGCTGTTAAGCTAGCGTATCGTATAAAAGGAGCGAAGGGCATTATCCTAATTACCGATGCGATGCGGGCAAAAGGCTTACATCACGGTGATTATGATTTAGGTGGTCAAACCGTTCATGTTTCTAAGGATGGCGCCCATTTATCTAATGGGGCTTTAGCTGGTAGTGTGCTAACGATGGAGCAAGCAGTAAAAAATATGAAAGCAATCACCAATTGCTCATTGCAGGAAATTGTCGCAATGTCCTCTACGAATGCTGCTAAGCAATTACAACTTGCAACGAAAGGTCGTATTGCAGAAGGCTATGATGCAGATTTTGTATTACTAGATGAAAATTTAAATGTACAAAAAACTATTTGTCGGGGTAAAGTTGTATTTGAGAAATGAAAGTAAAGAGGCGATAAGGATGGTACAAGATTTGTTAGATAAAAATTCTCATATACCTATTTATATACAAATAGAAGAGATCATTAAACAACGTATTTATTTAGAAGAATACAAAATTGGTGAAAATATACCTTCTGAGCGAGAGCTTTCTACGCAGTTTGATGTTAGTAGAATGACTGTGCGTCAATCCATCACAAATTTAGTCAATAGCGGATTGCTGTATCGTGAAAAAGGGAGAGGTACGTATGTCGCTAATCCAAAATTAGAACAGCCGCTAAAAGGATTAACAAGTTTCACAGAGGATATGCGGGCTAGAGGGATGGAACCAAGCAGTAAAGTTTTACGCTTTGAGAAAATCGTTCCACCAGTTGATATTGCTAGAGATTTAATGTTAGAGCCGAGCGAAGAGGTATTCTACGTTGTACGAATTCGTAGTGCAGATTCCAAGCCAATGGCCATCGAAAGAACATATATTCCAGTAAAAATATATCCTGAATTAGATGAAAAGAAAATAATGGGGTCATTATATGCGTTAATTGAAGCAAAATTCCATCAAAAAATTGGAAACGCTATTCAGCAAATGGAGGCGGCTATTGTTCTAAAAGAAGATAGTAAATTTTTGCAAATAAATCATACTGCACCGGTGTTAATTATTAAACGTACAAGTTATTTATCTGATGGAATTCCGTTTGAGCTTGTGCGAAGTACTTATCGAGCTGATCGATACAAATTCATTAGTGAAATAAAAAGGTGATCTTATGGATGCATATTTTCGAGAAATTCAAAAGATAATGCAGTTCGTCAAGGAGCAAGAATATGCCCAAATAAAAGAAGCCGCACAATTTATTGTACAAAGGCTTCAACGCGGAGGAATTGTCCAATTATTTGGTTGTGGCCATTCGCACCTTTTAGCACAGGACACATTTTATCGCGCGGGAGGGCTTGTACCTGTACGTCCTATAATTATTGAACCTTTAACATTACATGCAGGAGCAATGACATCATCAAAAAACGAAAAGGACCCGACGATCATTGAACAGTATAAAGATCATTTTGATTTTCATGAAAATGATGTTTGCATTGTTATTTCGACATCCGGGAGAAATCAAGCACCTATAGATGTAGCATTTTTAGCGAAAGAAGCAGGAGTACTTGTCATGTCTTTGCAATCTCTTGCTTATTGCGAACAAAGGACCCGTCATCAAAGTGGCAAGCGCTTAGAGGAAGTAGTAGATATAGTGGTTAATACGCATATACCAATAGGAGATGGTTTACTGTATCACAATGACATACAGTATGCCCCATCCTCTACAGTTATTGGTTCAATTATTTTAAATACATTATTCAGTGAAGTCATTGAGATCATGGCCAAATCTGACGAAGTATTACCAGTATTTAAAAGTAATAATGTTGACTCGGATTCGTCTCATAATGAAGCTATGATTGCCTATTATCAACATCGAATTAACTTTAAATGACAAGCGGAGGGATATCTATGAAGAAAATATATAAAATAACAGCGCCGGAGGGACTACATGCTAGACCCGCAGCTTTACTTGTAACTGCAGTCACACCATTTGAGTGTGACGTACAGTTAACCTATAAAGAGAAATCGGTCAATTTAAAATCAATTATGGGTGTTATGGCACAAGGAGTAGCGCCCGGAAGCATTGTAGAAATTTCAGCAGATGGGCCAGATGCTGAGAAGCTTTTTCAAACAGTAACAGAAGTAATTGTGTCTAAAGAAATTGGAGAAGAATGCTAAAAATAAAAGGCATTGTTGTATCTCAGGGGCAAACTATAAAGATTCAAGGTAGTTTTTAAGTTTTTCTTTAATTGTAAGAATATTCAGTGTTAGAAGGGGCGATTTTTTCTATGGAAATAAAAATAATCCCACCAAAAGATTATTTACAGGTACATCAATTAAGAGATTATTGTTTTCCTAATAAGTATACTGGTGCGCGACGGGATGATTTTCACTATTGGGTTGAGCATAGCACAACATTGGGTGCTTACGATGAACATAAAGTAGTTGGACAGCTATTAATATTGCCACTTAATATGACAATCCATGGTGAAAATTATGATATGGGCGGAATTGGCTTTGTTGCAACCTATCCTGAGTATCGGCAGCAAGGTATTATCAAAAAGCTTATGACGGAGGCACTAAAGAAAATGCGCGAGAATGGGCAAAGCATTTCTGTATTAGCACCATTTTCTGTATCCTTTTATCGTTATTTTGGATGGGAATTATTTTTTGAGAAGCTATATTACACGATTCCGCAATCGATGTTTCCTTCTTTCGGAAAGCAATTGGACGTCGTAAAACGTATGAGCTTTGAATGGCCAGAGCGCGATCTTTTTCAGGCGATTAAGGATTTTCATAATGCACAGGCTCTTTTCAATAATGGAAGTATGCTACGAGATGACGCGTGGTGGAAAAGAATAGAACGAAGGATGCCTGATAGTCATTTTGCGGCATATTTTAAGGATGATAAAATTGCAGGTTATATTCGTTATACTATTAAGGATGGGACGTTTGAGATTCATGATTTTCTAGCTGAGGATTTACTTGCAGAACAAGCGATTTGGCGTTTTATAACGTCGCATGCGGCGAGTGTAAGTAACATCAAGGGGGTTACTTCTAACAACCATCAATTTGGCTTTTATTTTAATGAACCACAGTTTAAAAAAGAAGTCGTTCAAGATGTGATGGTAAGGATCGTTGACGCTTTGAGGTTTATGCAACTTTATCCGTGGGGCGATATTCAGGAACCGTTATATATTCAAATTGAAGATGCGTTTTGTAGTTGGAATGAACACGTATATCAAATAAATAAAAGTGGGGATGTCTCGATAATTGAGACTAATTCTATCCCAGAAATGCATATGTTAACATTACCAATTAATCTTTTTTCAGCGATGATGGTTGGCTATTTTTCTGTAAAGGATGCGGTTTTGTATGCAAATAAACATTTGACTGAAGACATGATTGGTCGATGGCAGCTTGCATTACCCTCTAATAAACCAGCATTTTATGAATACTTTTAAGAAAAGCGTTCATGAATGAATAACTATCGATCAGTTAGTTCTGAAAATTTAAATTTTTTTAAACTTTTTTCTGGACTATACCACTTAAATGAATCCTTTTAGTAGTCTGTAACAACGATATAGCCCAATTTTCAAAACCATTTCTTAAGGAAGAAAATAGTGTAAAAAGGATATTGTGGTATATACCAATAGGTGCTATTCTCAACTTAAGAAAGCGATTTCATACGTCTTTCAGCAAATGTCCAAACATTCGCTGAAGTAGAGGAACTCAGTCTAAGAACGCCACGTCCTGTGGCAACGACTGAGTGACCAACGTCATGTTGGCCCAAGCCTCCGGCGGATGTCACGGCATCGGAAAGGAGTTCTTTGTGCTAGCACAAAGACGATTCCGGACGCAATTATGCCGAGGCATAATTGATAAATATAATCGCTAGAAAGACGAACTTAAATCACGAAAAGGAGTGTTTAGATGAAAAACATTATGCTAGTGTGTGTAGCTGGAATGAGTACTAGTTTGCTAGTGTCGAAAATGCAAAAAGCAGCACAAGAACAAAATATTGAGGCGGATATTTATGCGATTGCTGAAAGTGAGGTCGACAAAATATTAGCTACTAAAATGGCGGACGTGCTGCTACTGGGTCCGCAAGTCCGTTACTTAAAAGGAACATTTGAAACAAAATACAAGGAAAATTTTCCGATTGATGTCATTAACATGATGGATTACGGCATGATGAATGGCGAAAATGTTTTAAAGCAGGCGTTAAAGTTGATTGGTTAAGGGGGCTACGACAATGGAAGAAACAGTTTTGATGGAATCCATTATGGGATTGATTGTGCATAGTGGTAATACGAAAAGTGAGTGTATGGAGGCGATCCAGCTAGCAAAAAAGGGGCAGATTCAGGAAGCAAAGGGAAAAATACAGCTAGCCAATGATTCATTGATTGAAGCGCATCATTCTCAAACGGCTTTACTTTCACAAGAGGCAAGGGGAGAAAAAGTAGAAGTGTCGATGCTGTTAATTCATGCGCAGGATCATTTAATGAATGCCATTACGTTTCGTGATCTAGCATCTGAAATGATTGAGTTGTATGAACGAATCAAAGGGGAGTAGCATCAAGTTTTGATGTCACAATAAAAAGTAAAGGGAGTGTGTGAAATGTTCCGTTTTTTAGAAGAAAAATTTGTGCCAGTTGCAGCTAGGGTAGGGAGTCAGCGTCATTTAGTTGCCATACGAGATGGTTTTATTACAATCATGCCATTGACAATTGTTGGATCACTTGCGGTACTTGTTAATAATTTGCCTATCAAATTTTATCAAAATGCACTTGATGCTATTTGGAAGCATGAAACTTGGACACAGTGGGGCGGCAATATTTGGGGAGCAACGTTTGGAATTCTCTCGCTATTACTAGCCTTTACAATTGCTTACAATCTTGCAAAAAGCTACGACAAGGATGGACTTTCAGCCGGTGTCATCAGCCTTTCCAGTTATATGACATTTGGTACCTTTGCTGAAGGTGGATTAACAGGATTAACAACAGGTACAGGTGGTTTGTTTATAGCCATTATTGTTGCTTTGCTGTCAACTGAAGTATTTTGTAGATTGTCTGGCAATCCTAAGCTACTAATAAAAATGCCGAATGGTGTACCGCCAGCTGTTTCAAAATCATTCGCTGCATTATTACCTGCTATTATTACAATTGGTTTATTTGCTTTAGTTCGTACAATTATTTCGGCAGGCTTTGATATTCCTGATATTGTCGGTTCATTCTACTCAGCGATTCAAGAGCCGTTTATGGGCTTAACGAATACATGGGTTGCGGCTTTAGCTTTAGCATTCATTCCTACGTTTTTATGGACATTAGGTGTTCACGGCGCTAACATTATCGAACCATTTATGCAAACAATAAATTTACCAGCAATTGAAGCGAATGTAAAAGCAATTTCATCTGGGGAAGTAGCACCATACATCGTCAATAAACCATTCTTCGATGCCTTCATCAATATGGGTGGTTCGGGTACGACAATAGCACTTATTATTGCTATTTTCATTATCGCTAGAAAGAATAAACAATATAATACCGTTGGAAAATTGTCGGCAGCACCAGGTCTTTTCAATATTAATGAACCATTACTTTTCGGTCTTCCAATTGTGTTAAATCCAGTGTTATTTGTACCGTTTATTTTGACACCAATGATTAACGTAACAATTGCTTTCTTTGCAACAAAGTGGGGCTTTGTGCCGGCAGCTACAGTTTCACCACCATGGACAACGCCACCAATTATTAATGGATTCTTAGCGACTCAATCTTGGCAAGGTGCTGTACTTAGTCTTGTTTTACTGATCGTCGCAGTGTGTATTTATTTACCGTTTATTTCGATGGCAAACCGTATCGCAAAACAGAATGAACAGCGAGCCGCAGAATCAGAGTCTCATAACGAACAGCAAGTTACAGAATTAGAAAATCAAAAAGTAGAAGTGTAATTGTGAAACTAATGGAGGTATTTGCAATTGAGAAGATTAGGGATTTCACTATATCCTCAGCATAGTACACTAGAAGATATGAAGCGGTATGTTCAGCTCGCTCATGATAATGGTTTTGATCGAATATTTACATGCCTTATGTCGTTAAATAACGATCAGAAGCGACAAAAATTACAGCAGATAAACAAATTTGCGCAGCAGCTTGGCTTTGAAATTTCAGCTGATATTGCACCAGCTGTTTTTGAAGATTTAGGCTTAACGTATAAAGATATTGGGTACTTTAAAGAGCATTATCATTTAGCGGCATTGCGCTTAGATATGGGTTTTTCAGGCCAGGAAGAAGCGTTTATGTCCCTCGATGCAAGCAATTTAAAAATAGAGTTAAATATTAGTAACGGTACTAAATATGTAGACAATATATTATCCTATCAACCGAATAAAGATAATATTATTGGTTGTCATAATTTTTATCCGAGACGTTTCACAGGTCTATCACGTCAACATTTTTTACAAACATCTCAACAATTTAAAGCGAATCATATTCGAACAGCAGCAATGATTTCATCTCAGCATGCTAAGTTTGGACCTTGGGAAGAAACCGAGCATGGCTTACCAACATTAGAAGAGCATCGTCATCTGCCAATTACTGTGCAGGCTAAGGATTTATGGCACACTGGTTTAATAGATGATTGTATTATCGGCAATATGTATGCGTCTGAGGAAGAATTACGTGAATTAGGCCAATTAAATCGCCATAAGCTAGAGCTGAAGGTTGAACAGTCTGTTGAAACGTCAATTTTAGAAGAAGCAATCCTTTATAAGGAGCCACATTTTAATCGTGGCGATGTTTCAGAGTATGTGATCCGTAGTACACAATCCCGTGTTAAATATAAAAATGGTGACTTCCCTGTACATGATAGCCACCCATTAACATTGGGGGACGTGACAATCGATAATAATTTAGATGTTCGTTATAAAGGTGAGCTACAAATTGTTTTAAAGGAAATACCGAATGCCGGGTCAACAAATGTTGTGGCAAGAGTTGTAGAAGAAGAACAATTCTTATTAGCACATATTCAGCCATGGGGATCATTTGGCTTTACGAAATGATTACAGAAGAAGGGATTAAGCCATTCGTTAACAGTGCTTAATCCTTTTTTATGGTTCATCACCAAAACGTGTGGTTGATTTCCGTTCCGGCTGGGCGCTTTGTTGCTGACGCTTCGCTTTCGCACAGATAAAACATTTGCCGCTGACGCTTCGCTTTCGCGCAGAGCAGAGCTTCCTGGGGGCGT
>NZ_JBNNUX010000005.1:195833-199332 GCF_050280145.1 Lysinibacillus sp. NPDC093688 | reverse complement strand
CACATCCTGTGATAACGCCTTCGTGACCAACATCGGTGCTGCTGCCGCTTCGCTTTCGCGCAAAAAACATCTGTTGGCCCGAGACCCTGGAGCGAAGCGGGAAGGGGAACGAAGGCTAAAAGCATCACGTCCTGTGATAACGCCTTCGTGACCAACATCCTGTTGCCCCGACGCCCCCAGGAAGCTCTGCTCTGTGCGAAAGCGAAGCGTCAGCAACAAAGCGCCCAGCCGGAACGGAAATCAACCACACGTAATGGTGATAGGTCATATTTTTGCAAATATATTAATTTGGAGATTCTTGCTATAAATCCTAATGATCGTTCAGAAGTCTTTTTATGACCAATCAACAATGGCAGAGGGATGCCGATGAGCGAAATTTGTGATAAAATTCATCTATCTAATGTGAACTGTGAGTTGAGATGTATGATGGAAAGTCAAAAGTATGCAATTGTTGATTTAGAGACGACTGGTCATTCACCGGCAAATGGGGACCGAATGATTCAAATAGCAATTGTTATTATGAAAGATTGGGAAATTGAACAAACGTATACGAAGTTTATTTATCCAGGTAAAGCTATTCCAACTTTCATCCAAGATTTAACGCATATTACGGATGAGGATGTAAAGGATGCCTTGCCGTTTGAGGCACATGCCGACTACATATATGAACTGCTTGCCGATTGTGTATTCGTCGCGCATAATGCGGATTTTGACTTATCCTTTTTACAAGCAGAGTTCAAGCGTGCGGGTTTATCAAAATGGCAGGGTAAAAAGATGGACACGGTGGAGCTTGCCAAAATTTTGTTCCCAATGTCACTCGGCTTTAAGCTAGGTGATTTAGCGGCAGATTTAAATATAGAGCTAGCAAATGCACACCGAGCAGATGACGATGCCCGTGCAACAGCGGAGCTCTTTAAACGGTGCTGGAAGGAGTTACTCAGTCTCCCGCAGCTAACCCTTGAACAAATGCACAAACGTTCATTCAGATTGAAATCAAATTTATCCCAGCTTTTCTTCGAGGCTCTTCAAATTAAACGACAGCATGTAACTGTTAATGAGAATGTCTCCTACTACCGCAATTTGGCAATATGTGATGGACGAAAAAAGTATACAAATCATGCGGAGGTAGTTTCATATCCACAAACAGTAGCTGACAAAACAGCATTAATGTCAAAAGCCATGTCGAATTTTGAGCAACGACCTGCGCAATTCGAAATGATGGACACTATTTGGCAAGCGCTCAATGACAAAAGGGAATGCGTGATAGAGGCCTCAACAGGTATTGGTAAAACAGCAGGCTATCTACTTCCAGCGATTTTGTATGCTCGAACAGTCGATAAAAAAATCGCGATTAGCACATATACGTCACACTTGCAGGAGCAACTTGTTGAGGAAGAGCTACCAAAGATTGAAAAAATCCTTGGCACTAAAGTAAATATTGCTGTTCTTAAGGGCATGCAGCATTATATTGACGTTGCACGCTTTGAGCAATGTATGGCTTATGCTGATGAAACTTATGATGATACATTTACGATTTTGCAAATTCTTGTCTGGCTGACAAAAACTGAAACAGGTGTGCTAAGTGAACTCAATGTATCTGGGGGCGGACAACTATTTTTAGAGAAAATCCGCAAAATGCCTGATGAAAAACCTTCAAAGGGCTTTGATTTCTATGAGCAAGCGTTAAAAAATAGTGAATTTGCCGATTGTATTGTAACGAATCATTCTATGGTGCTCAGTGATTTAGTCCGTCAAACACCAATCTTTACAAAAATTGACGGATGGATCATTGACGAAGCACATCAATTTATACAATCTGCTATGCAACAGGATGAAATTGTCTTCTCCTATACGCAGTGGAAGTACATTTTCGGTCAAATCGGAACGATGGAGGAAACGGCTTTGTTCCAGCAATTTAGTCAGGCAGCTAAGAAAAAACACCGCGTTTCTATGCAAAGCTTACAGCGACTAGATGCACAATTTATTCGTCTACAACGGACATTCGATGAAACTATGCAACGGGCTGTACAAAAAATGCAGCAACAAATAAAAGGGAAGCAATCTAGTAGTAAATGCACTTTATTTTTAGAAGATGTATCGCTAGCAAAAGAACCGCTTCTACAAGTGAGTAAGCTTACACAGCAGTGGCTTGATCTTGCGACAGAAGTAGGGCAGGCTTTTGAAAATAATATTGAGCAATTAGATAAAAATGAGCTCTTTATTTTATCTGAGTGGCATTATTGGATCCGTGAATTAAAAGTAAAAATCGCGGAATGGGAGGAAATTTTCCTATCGCCACAGGATGATAATTCAGTATGGCTAGAATTTGATTTAAGGAGCGTTCCTGGAAGCTTACACGTCTATAAAAAGCCTGTTAATGTCACTCCTATCATTGAAAAAGTACTTACACCGCTTCGTAAGCAGGCAAGTATCGTGTGGACTTCAGGTACTTTAACGGTCCCAGGTAATGAGCGTTTTGTGACGAGTCAACTTGGTATTTCTGATAGTGTGCAAGTAATAAAGCTCCAAGCGCCATCATCCTATTATTCAGGTGCAAAGGCATTTATTGTCACGGATATGCCTGAAATTCAACATGTGTCTCAGGACGAATATATTGAAGCAGTCGCACATGCGATTACACGTACCGTGCGAATGACTGAAGGACGTTGCTTTGTCCTATTTACCGCTCAGGACATGCTTCGAAAAACAGTGGAGCTTATTCAAGATAGTGAACTCCTTGATGACTACATGCTCTTTGCACAAGGAGTCACAGGTGGTAGCCGTATGCGAATTCTGAAATCATTCCAAAAGTTTAGCCATGCCGTTCTTTTTGGTACAAACAGCTTCTGGGAAGGTGTAGACGTTCCGGGTGACGCTCTTGCATCGGTTATCGTTGTACGCCTGCCGTTCTCTTCACCGGAAGAGCCTGTATTTAAAGCGCGAGCAAAACATATTACCGCACAAGGTCGCAATTCTTTCAATGAGCTATCACTACCAGAAGCCATCATGCGTTTTAAACAGGGCTTTGGTCGTTTAATCCGCTCATCACAGGATAAAGGAGCCTTTATAGTTTTAGACCGTCGTATTTCAACAAAGTCGTACGGCAAGGAATTTGTTAAGGCGTTACCACCGATTGATGTGAAAAAATTGCAGCTACCTGAGTTGTTAAAGGAACTTAATAATTGGCAGAAATAATGGGAATCCCTTTTAGCAGTCTTGCTAAAAGGGGTTTTTTGGTAGGGTTAGATCAGAAAGCGGGTGACCCGATCGAATATAGCGTAAAAAAACAGATCGAAAACAGAGACCCCCGAACAATAAAGTCTGCAAGCAGGGCATAAAATTCACTCGCAAAAAAGCCCTCGACGATTGCGGGGGCTAGTTGCTATTTAATTTCTTTCAGCAAATGTTTTCGTAGCGAAAGTGAAACGACAGCTACAAATGTTTTCGTAGCGAAAGTGAAACGACAGCTACAAATGTTTTCGTAGCGAAAGTGAAAACG
>NZ_JBNNUX010000005.1:181643-195737 GCF_050280145.1 Lysinibacillus sp. NPDC093688 | reverse complement strand
GAAACGACAGCTACAAATGTTTTCGTAGCGAAAGTGAAACGACAGCTACAAATGTTTTCGTAGCGAAAGTGAAACGACAGCTACAAATGTTTTCGTAGCGAAAGTGAAACGACAGCTACAAATGTTTTCGGAGCGAAAGTGAAACGACAGCTACAAATGTTTTCGTAGCGAAAGTGAAACGACAGCTACAGTTGTTTTTCGTACCGAAAGCGTAGCGACAGGTACAAATGTTTTCGTAGCGAAAGTGAAACGACACCTACAAATGTCTATTGTACCGATAGCGTAGCGACAGGTACAGAAATCTCCCACCTCTACAGGTGGTGAGCTGAATGCGGATTTAAGCTACTTTTCAGTTCAAAAAAGAATTCCTACCATCTACGGAAACGAGGTCCAAAGCCGGGGAAAAAAGGTCTCCCAAACGGGAAAAATGGGCTAACTGGGAAAAACGGGCTGATTGGAAAAAATGGACTAGGGAAAAAGGGTCTCCCGACTGGAAAGAATGGGCTCATACCTGGGAAAAAGGGTCTCCCGAATTGGCCCATACCTGGGGAAAAAGGTCTCCCAAATTGGCCCATACCTGGGGAAAATCGGCGTCCGTCAAAACGCATTGGATTTACCATTTTTATAACTCCCTTCAATTGATATAGTATAGGCTATGTTCAATCAATGAAGTGGTTTAGACTAAGACACAGGTTGGGGATATTTGCAAAGGACGATTTTTGATTGTTCCGCAAATTGCCACCTTTACAGATACTCTTCAATTGGCATCTGGACCAATTTCAGTGCGAGGTAAAAATTCTTATTCAATGTAGTGAAGTTCTTTAGTTGAACAGCTCATTAAATAGACCACTCATAATGAGTAGTCTATTACGTACAAGAAATCTTGTCATTGACATCATCTATTAAAAATTCAACACAGTTTCTGCCTTGTTCTTTTGCTTGATATAATGCTTTATCACATCTTGATAATAATGTATTTCGTGTATCACCATTTACATAGCTAGTTACACCGAAGCTACTAGTTTTTCGCTGCACAATAGGGAATTGATAATTTTCTAGTTGTTGACGAAGTTTTTCAGAAATCTTAACAGCATCATCTAGTGTAGTTTGAGGGCAAATAACTAAAAATTCCTCACCACCCCATCTTCCAACTGTATCTTGCTCTCGAATCGTATTTTTCAATATCTCAGCTACGTTCATTAAAACTAAGTCACCTACTTGATGACCGAACTCATCATTGACTTCCTTAAAATAATCAATATCTAGTAGAATAATAGAAAACGTAGTCTCATGATATTGAGCATGTTCAAACGCTTCTTCTAACACAGAATCTAACCTTACACGATTTGGAACTTGAGTAAGTCGATCGGTATTTGCTAATTTTTCAAGCTCAAGTTTAGCTCTTTCTAGCTCTTGTGTTCGTTCTTTAACTTTATATTCGAGTGTTTCATTTAGTGTTTGTTGTATTTCCTGATGCTCTTTTTTTATAATATTGATTTTATCGCCTAATGCTAATGACAAAAATATAGATTCAAAAATAGCACCAACTGCAGGAACTTCCTCAAATATAACTGGATGGAATGGAATTATACTTAAAAAAGCCAATGCTTGTACAATGATGGAACCAAGCAAAACAGTCCAACCTACCATATAAAATCTAGCCATTTTCTGACCTTTTAACAACACAAATATTCCCGATAACCAAAGGAAAATAAAAACAACGACAGCCGAAAAAATTGTGACATTATTTGCAATTGCCACATCAGGGATAATGAATGAAGAAATTAAAGAAAGTATAGTGATCCATAATAGTAGATTTCCGATTTTGTAGCATCGAGGTAAATATTTTTTTAGTTCAAGAAACTCTTTGCAAAATAGAATCATAAACAAAAGTAAAAGATTCCCACTAATGGCGGAGGATTTTAAAAAAAACCATTTAGGCAAAAATTGTCCTACTAGCTCAATATCTAAAGAATTCAATGTAGCTTGATAGAGGATAAAACTAAACATATACAAAACATAGTAAAAGTAAGCCTTTTCTTTTAACGAAAGGAATAAAAATAAATTGTAAATTAATAAAGCTAATAAGAATCCATAAAACATTCCTGTTAAATGTTTATAGTCAATAATCTTATTGATGAAGCTATCCGTAGTATAAAGATAAGAAATTGAATTTAATGGTAATTCACCGTCTAATTTCAGATAAATTTCTTTGACGGATGGTTCTTGGATTTGAAATAAATTCGAGCGATAATGAATGTTTTGATCGTCCACATTGGAAATTCCTCTTTTTTGAACACGATAGGAGCCATCTTCTTTCACTAAATACATTTCAATGCTATCTAGTTTGTCTGTTACCTCTAACCAGTAAGACTCCTGCTTATCTTTTAATATTTTATCAGTATCCAATCGTAGCCAAATTGTATCATTCGTATGCCAAAAGAATACATAATTGTCTTTACTAGCGACAAATGATTTGTCATATGTACCACTTAATAAATCTTCTATTGTAATTTTTTTTGAAGGGTCACGAAAAATATCATAATGCTTTCCTAATATAATAGGTTCTGATAGTTCTTCAGCATGACATTGTAAGCTGAATTGTGTGAAAGTAAATATAAGTACGAAAAAAAAATAAAATAACAGGTTGGTTTTCATAATTTTATTTTTCATCATTCAATCTTTCTCCTATCTCAATCCAGTTTCTTCAGTCATTAGTAAGTATACTGATAAAAGGTTACTTAGGTGCTGTAAAAATAGAGTGTTATGTAAATATATCACACTTTATTCTATATTTAGGGTTTGCGTGCTAAATAAAAGATTAAAATAAAAAGTTACAATGATTAGCAGCAAAAGAAGACAGATTGATTATCAAAGACCATAAGAGCAAGAATGAGGACGAAATGAATATCTATTACTTAATAATATGATGGCTAATAAACAATATGGAGGCATCATGATGTTAAAAATTCAGGAATTCAATGAACTACATTCAGCTAAAGAGCTATTATTTATAGGTAATGTGTGGGATTTATTATCTGCGTTAACTTTAGAAAAAGCGGGCTTCAAAGCAATTGGTACAACCAGCTGGGGGATTGCCACTTCTCTTGGGTGTGCAGGCGGGATGTGGAGAAAGGAATGGCTACTTCAGCATGAAAAATCAAAAACATGATTTAAAGGAAATCGAAAAAAGGGTCTTCACGTTAGGGTGCTAAGCCATTAAAAAGCGATTTATTATCTGTGATTTACTAACATTCTCTTTGCTTATAGCCTGCTATGCATTTTGTATAAAACAACGGTTATTGCTAAAAATAAGACCGTCAAAATGAGCGATTTAATTACAATAAGTATTTGTTGTTTTCTCGCTTGTTATGACAGTTTTTTTGCAATATCGACGCTTTTATACATGTGAAGAATAAACTTCATGTGTAAATTGGCTTCGTATTTACAAATAAAGGAGGTGTTAACGTGAGTGTAGTTTATAGAATCGCTTTAGTGTTAGTCATTATTGGAGCCATCAACTGGGGACTTATAGGATTCTTTAGAATTGATTTAGTTGCCTATTTATTCGGTGGACAAACAGCAGTATTGTCACGATGGATTTATGCTTTTGTTGGGTTAGCAGGGCTAATATCTATACCGATTCTTATTATGCGATTTGATGAGGATGAAGACCTTGATCCTCATACGCGCATAGACAGGAATCCAAGCTATGGCATGGAGGTTGGTGATGAGGCAGATTTTACTGCATTAAACACAACTAATGTGCTAAAAGAAGAAAAAAAGGATTCACATATCAAAAATAAACACAAAAACAGAAAATAACTCCAAGCTAAATGATAGTACCACACAAAAACTGATGAACATTGGTTCGTCAGTTTTTGTGTTCGTGATTAAGAAAAATAAGGAATAAGGGAAAATCCGCAAAGATACAAGGGATTCGCCCTAAGATAACGAAGCGGATATTTACTAGAAGCTCTTACATGAGCTGATATTACTTAGAAAGGCGAAGGATTAGGCAGATTTATAAAACAAGAATTGGAACATGTAATTCCGACTTGGATTTCGGATAGACCAGCTCTAGAAAACGCTCAAAACGAAAGTTTTATGGTGATAAAACAATTTATTGGTGTGCCAATACGTCTTCAATCAAAAATGCGATATAGAGATTTGTTTTTGTAAATGGGTTACTTAAGTCCATATCTAAAAGTGTCTCTATTTTTTTTATTTTATAAAGTACTGTGTTGCGATGAATAAATTGACGTTCACTAATCCTGCGAGTACTACCATTCTCCTCGAGAAAAATGCGTAAAAATTGTACATAATCTGTGTTATGCAATTCATCATAGCGATAAAGTTGACCTAAGATGTCTTGGCTATATGATTTGATCAACTTTTGATTTTGCACAGCCATAATAATTTTATAGGCACCAATTTCTTTATATTTGTATAGGAAGCGGTTGTTATGAAGCTTTGCTAATTGGATTACTGTTAATGACTCATCATAGCTTTTGCGAACATTTTCAAGCTCTTTATGATAATTTCCTTTACCAATGATAATATCTAAGTAACCATTTTTTTGTGTAATTTTGTCGTAAATTTCTTCAACAATCTTTGAGAAGGGAGTATTAGGTGTATTGATTTGTGTTTTGTCGATTAAAAAGATGAGGTGATTTTTATGCTTTAGTTTTAAGAAGCGTTTATATCTATTTTGAAATGCAAATTGGATCATGACTTCGTAACGGTCAATATTAGTTTGTACACTATTTGTTGTACATGAAATAATGGCTAGCTCCCTACCTTGTGGAAATCCTAGTAGTGCTAATTGATCCTTAATATAGTGGAAGTTTTGTTTATAGTGAAAAAGTAAGTTATAAAGAACCTTTTCTTCGATAGACAGCTCTTGATGGTGATTAGCGATAAATTGAAATGTTGTTTTTAATAGATCGGCTATTCGATAATTCCATGGCATGTGAAAAATAGGGAAATCATGTTCGTTGGCAAAAGAGGTTACTGATTCTGGTATGTTTGGAATATATGGACCGGTATTAATAATAAAACCTGCTACCTTTTTAGCGAAAGCTAGTTTTACAAGCTGCTCTAAGGAATCTCCAGAAGATAAATTAATACCTGTAGTCACGACTAATTCATTAGGTCTACAAAACATAATTAAATCGATGCTTTCTACTACGTTAATCCCTGTAACTCTTCGATACGTTCCGTTATGTCCAGCTACTAATGTTAGCATTGGGAATTGAACTCCCTCTACAATTTTGCGAATTGTCCCCATTTTCCCCCCCCTTATTATGAACATAACTTACCATATATTATGTGCAGATGCACATATTTTTTTAGTGTGCTAGCTATATCTCATAATTTTTATCTTTTATAGAATGTGTATAACTACTGTGAAAGAGAGGAATTGCATATGTATAAGTGTAATAGTAGACGATTGCAAGAGTTAATTGAACAATATAGTCAATTTGGAGCTACCGAAAATGGTGGCGTAACTCGTTTGTCTCTTTCGAATGAAGATGTATTAGCAAGAAACTATTTTTGTGAGTGTTGTGATGAATTAGGAATGGACATCAAAGTCGATGATATGGGTAATATTTATGCTATTCTCCCTGGGAAAAAGGATGTCCCTCCAATTGTTATGGGGTCACATTTAGATTCCGTTGAAAAGGGTGGGAAATTTGATGGTGTACTAGGCGTTTTAACGGCCATAGAAGCCATTAGGACATTAAAGGAAAACGAGATTGAGCTAGATATTCCTATCATGATTGTTAATTTTACGAATGAAGAAGGTGCTCGTTTTGATCCGGCAATGATGAGCTCTGGTGTCATTTCAGCTAAATTTGAAAAAGAAAAAATGCTGCAATCTGTCGACAAAAATGGCACTAGTTTCAAAGAAGCGCTTCAAGCGAGTGGGTATGAGGGAGATCAAGAAAATCGTTTAAAGGAAGCTCTTGCTTATATCGAACTGCATATCGAGCAAGGACCTGTTCTAGAGGCGAAGCAACTGGAAATAGGAGTTGTTGAAGGTGTATTAGGGATGGTTTGCTATGAAATTACGGTTACAGGGCAATCCAATCATGCTGGAACGACGCCGATGACAATGCGTCAAGATCCGATGATCGTAACTTCAAAAATCATTACGTATTTACATGAAGAGCTCGGAAAAATTGATGAGCAGTTAGTATTTACCTTTGGCCGAATGAATGTATCTCCAAATATCCATACCGTTATACCGAACAATGTGACGTTTACGATCGATTCACGTCATCAAAAACCAGAGATCATGCAAAAAGTTGAGGATATATTGAATCACCTTCCTACAGAGGATATGGGCTGTAACATTAAGGCGGTTAAGCTATGGGGGAGAGATACAGTTTATTTTGATACTCATATTTGTAATGAAGTGGCAAAGGCTTGTCAGAGCTTCGGCTATACTGCTCATCGAATGTTTAGCGGGGCGGGACATGATGCGCAATATATAGCAAGTATTGTTCCGTCAGCGATGATTTTCGTACCTAGTATTCATGGTAAGAGTCATTGTGAGGAAGAGGAAACAACATTTGAGGATTGTGCGAAAGGAGCAGATGTATTACTTGAAACAGTATTGACGCTGCAAACAAAGTTCAGTATGGGGGAGACTTTCACGTTACATTAACATGGGTTTTATGAATTGTCTTTCCTAACATTGTCATAATTGAGCATTCTCCATTATTTTACGAAGGGTGAGGGGCAGAATGAAAAAAATTATTAAAGGTGGACGAGTAGCAACAGCTGCAGATGTTTTTGAGGCAGATATCTTAATTGAAAACGGAAAAATTGTTCAATTAGGTAAAGATTTATCCAACGCGGGCGCAGAAATTATTGATGCTACTGGTAAGATCGTGATGCCAGGTGGGATTGATCCGCATACTCATTTAGATATGCCATTTAACAATACTGTGACTGATGATGATTGGAAATCTGGTACGATTGCAGCGGCTTTTGGTGGGACGACTACTATTTTGGACTTCTGCTTAACGGCTGGCGAAGAAAAACTTTCAACTGCAGTTGAAAAGTGGCATAACAAGGCGAAGGGGAAATCAGCTATTGATTATGGATTCCACTTAATGATTGGTGATTTAACTCCTGAAACAGAAGCCGAATTGCCGCAAATCTTAGAGCAGGAGGGCATTACTTCTGTAAAGGTATTTATGGCTTATGCGAAAGAATTTCAAGCAACCGATCGTACCCTTTTTAAGGCTTTTAAAATAGCGAAAGACCTCGGTGCTGTTGTTATGGTGCACTGTGAAAATGGTTCTGTTATTGATGAGCTTGTAGAAGAGGCACGACGTGCAGGTCATAAGGAGCCGATTTATCATGCGCTCACTCGTCCAGCTGAATTGGAAGGCGAAGCGACAAAACGTGCGATCGAGTTAGCCCATATTGCTGGCGCTACCCTGTATGTAGTGCATGTAACATGTAAAGAGGCAGTAGATGAGATCATTGCTGCACGTGAAAAAGGCTATAACGTTTATGGTGAAACATGTCCACCATATTTAACTTTGGATCAATCTGCTTTAGCACAACCTGGTTTTGAGGGGGCAAAATATGTTTGGTCCCCACCACTTCGCCCGAAATACCATCAGGATCATTTATGGAATGCTCTGAAAGCAAAACAACTACAAACAATTGGCTCTGATCAGTGCTCGTTTAGTTTCAAGGGTAAAAAACAGTTAGGATTAAATGATTTTTCTAAAATTCCTAACGGTGGGCCTTTTATCGAAGACCGTTTCAGTATTTTATATTCAGAAGGTGTAGCAAAAGGAAAAATTTCTATCAATGAGTTTGTCGATATGATTTCCACAAGTGCAGCAAAAATATTTGGTTTGTTCCCACAAAAAGGAACGATTGCAATTGGTTCTGATGCCGATATCGTTATTTTTGATCCAGAGGTTAAACGAGAAATCTCGGCTAAAACCCATCATATGAACGTAGATTATAACCCATATGAGGGATGGGAAGTAACAGGCGAACCAGTAAGTGTACTAGTGCGTGGAGAATATGTCATTAAAAATAAAGAATTTGTTGGAGTACTAGGTAGTGGACAATATATAAAACGTCCATTAAAAACAACAGCTGCAGAAGCACTTAATATTTAGCTTTATCCCGCATTAAAATTTTTAGCCAAAGCAAAGAAGTTTGGTGGGAGTTAGACTGCCCGTAAAAGCCCCATTCGTTTACCTAAGGGGGATGAAGAAAACCCCCACTGATTAAAGTTTCACTTTATGACCGATTGCTTTGGTGGAGAACAGAGCAATCGGTCTAGTAATATCTTCATTTAGCTACAGAAGACTATCTACCTTTATTGATGGTGAGATGAAAGTTGAATGTAGCTCTTTTTCAATGTGTAATTAATAAGGCTCATCACCAAAAGTTGTGGATGATATATGTTCAAACGTACGCCATGCATATAGGTTGATTGGAGTGGAGGCTGGCGACTCCTTGGGGATCAGCGATATAGAGGAACGAAGGCTAAAAGCATCACGTCCTGTGATAACGCCTTCGTGACCAACATCCTGTTGGCCCGAGACCCTGCAGCGCAGCGGATGTTTTCTGTGCGAAAGCGTAGTGCTAACGTAGCGGCAGCAAATGTTTTATCTGTGCGAAAGCGTAGCGACAGCAACAACAAAAGCGGCTCATCGGACGCCCCCAGGAAAGCGCCCAGCCGGAACGGAAATCAACCACACGTGATGGTGACAAGCCATTATAAGAAGGAAAAAATGAACACACGAGGGGGATGTGGAAATGGCTCAGAATCAAGAAAATGCAATGTCCCAACAGTTAAAACGTAATTTTATGGAATTGACTAACGGGATGACAAAGAATGAGGCAATTGAGGAATCTAATCGCTGCCTTTATTGCTACGATGCACCATGTATTAAAGCCTGTCCAACGAGTATTCAAATCCCGAATTTCATAAAAAAAATTGCTTCTGGTAATATGAAGGGCTCTGCTACGACTATATTAGAAGCAAATCCAATTGGTGCAAGCTGTGCAAGGGTTTGTCCAACGGAGGAACTATGTGAAGGGGCGTGTGTGTTAAATTCCTCAACAAAGCCAATTAAAATCGGCGAGCTACAGCGCTATGCAACAGATTGGGCAATGAAAACGAATGCTCAGCTATTTAAGCAGGGGCAAAGTAATGGGCAGAAGGTAGCGATTATTGGTGCGGGTCCCGCTGGTTTATCGGCTGCTCGTGAACTTAGTCGTTTTGGCTATCATGTCACAATCTATGAAGCTGAAGCAAAAGCTGGTGGATTAGGTAGCTATGGTATTGTGTCGTTCCGTTTACCTAATGAAGTCGTTGATTGGGAAATTGAACAAATTGAAAAGCTTGGTGTAGAAATCAAAACAAACACAACTGTTGGTGTTGATATTTCTGCTGAAGAGATCTTGGAGCAATATGACAGTGTTATTTTAGCAGTTGGTATGGGGGCTGTGCCGAATCTAGGCATTGAAGGAGAAGACTTAGACGGTGTGCATGATGCGATAGAGTTTGTCAGAAAGACAAAAATGGGACCGCTTACAAAAGATAATGTTGGGAAGCGAGTGGCTGTCATTGGTGCTGGAAATACCGCGATTGACGGTGCTACATGTGCTGTCCGTTTAGGTGCTGACAATGTTCAAATTCTTTATAGAAGAACACAAAAAGAAATGACTGCGTACAAATTTGAATATGAATTTGCCAAGCAGGATGGTGTGGAGTTTAAGTGGCTAACGGCACCGAAAAAAATTGTTGGTAATGAGTCAGGTGTGGTCGTAGGTATTGAATGTGTGAAAATGAAGCTCGGTAAAGCGGGTGCTGATGGTCGACAAAGACCTGAAGAGGTGGAGGGCTCCAATTTTATTATTGAAGTGGATACTGTTATTAAGGCAATTGGGCAAACACGTTTTGTGTCATTGATTGAAGCTTTTGGCTTACAGCATACGTATGGCGTTGTCGATATTGATGAATCGACAATGCAAACTTCGAATGACAAAGTATTTGCATGTGGAGATGTCGTCTTCGGAAATGGCCAGGGCGAGGCGATGGTTGTAACAGCTGTACAGCAAGGAAAAGACGCAGCATACAAGATCCATGAACGTTTAACTTCTTTCAGCGGAAGTCTCCCATCTCTATAGGTGGTGAGATGAATGCAGATTTAAGCCACTTTTCAACAGGTGTCCAAACACCCGCTGAAAAAAGTTAAAGCCTCCGGCGGATGTCATGGAATCGGAAAGGAGTTCTTTGTGCAAGCACAAAGCCGATTCCAGACACAATTATGCCGAGGCATAATTGATAAAACCAAGTGAGATTGCATAAGGGAGGAATTAATATGGCAGACTTACGCATTGACTTAGCGGGCATCAAATCGCCGAATCCATTTTGGCTTGCGTCAGCACCACCGACGAATTCAGGCTATCAAGTACAACGTGCATTTGAAGCGGGGTGGGGTGGTGCTGTTTGGAAAACGTTGGGGGATCCGATTCTAAACGTTTCTTCACGCTTTGCAGCTGTTAGCTTTAACGGACAAAGAGTATCAGGCTTCAATAATATTGAACTGATTACGGATCGTCCGTTAGAGGTAAATTTACAAGAAATTTATGAAACGAAAAAACGCTTTCCACATCACGCAATTATCGCTTCTTTAATGGTGGAGCCAAAGCAAGAAAAGTGGCATGAGATTGTTAAACGAGTCGAAGATGTGGGGGTTGACGGTCTTGAGCTTAACTTTGGTTGCCCGCATGGGATGGCAGAACGAGGAATGGGCTCTGCCTCTGGTCAAGTACCTGAATTGGTGGAAAAGCAAACGTACTGGGTGAAAGAGGCAGCGAAAACACCAGTAATTGTGAAGCTAACGCCAAATATTACCGACATTACGGTAACGGCAGAAGCAGCCACAAGAGGTGGAGCAGATGCCGTTAGTATGATTAATACGATTAACAGCTTGGCGGGTGTTGATTTAGATACATGGAATACAGTGCCTCATGTAGCAGGAAAGGGTGCGCATGGTGGCTATTGTGGTCCTGCCGTTAAACCAATTGCACTCAATATGGTTGCAGAGTGTGCCCGTAATCCATTAATCAATGTTCCAATCTCGGGCATTGGTGGTATTTCCAACTGGCAAGATGCCGCCGAGTTTATATTAATGGGGGCTACGGGCGTACAAGTTTGTACTGCAGCGATGCATCACGGCTTTAGTATTGTTGAGGATATGATTGATGGACTCAATAACTATTTAGATGATAAAGGGATTGCCTCTGTTATGGATTTAGTAGGTCGCTCAGTTGCCAGATATTCTAATTGGGGTGACTTAGATTTAAATTATAAAATCGTAGCTGAAATTAATAACGATGTTTGCATTAACTGTAACAAGTGCCATATTGCATGTGAGGATACATCGCATCAATGTATCGATTTATATACAGAAAATGGTCGCCCAATGCTGAAAGTTCGAGAAGAGGACTGTGTAGGCTGTAATTTATGCTCAATTGTTTGTCCTGCAGATGGTGCGATTACAATGGTTGAACGTCCATCTACAGTTCCACCTATGACTTGGAATGAACGTCAATCTTTGATTAGTAGTCTATCTAAGTAAACTTCTAAAATCAATTTCGCCTTGGCGTAATTGTAGCTGTCGCTTTACTTTCGCAACAGAAAACAATTGTAGCTGTCGCTTTGCTTTAGCTACAGATAAGCAATGCGTTCGGAGACTTAATCTTCATTCGTATGTGCTGGGACACTAACTAAATGAAACCATAGATGTATTCATTCTCACTACCTTCTAAGGTGGGTGTACTTTGCCGAATGAAGATAAACTGAAATTCCACCTTCCTTTAGCAATAGTTGAAGGAAGGAATAACCCCATGTAAGTTGTCACGGAAATTTAATTTAAGAAGGAGAGATTATATGGAACGTGAAGGGAATTATTTAAAATCCCCAGATTTACTTCCAGTGACACATCAGCAAAGAAATATTGGAACATTTGGTTTTGCAGTAATTTGGATAGGGATGGCAATTGTATTAGCGGCTTTTGCAATTGGTGGCTCGGCAATCATAAACTTGCCATTGCCAATGGTGATTTTAGCAACGTTGATTGGCTCTTGTCTAATTGGTGTATTTATGACGTTAATTGGTGATATAGGCATTGAACATGGCTTATCATTCCCAGTATATATGCGTGCTCCGTTCGGTACATTTGGTACACATATTCCGTCACTTGTCCGCGGTGTAACGGCTGCATGTTGGTTCGGTTTAAACACTTATTTCGGTGCATTAGCTATAAACGGTATTTTAAATTTACTTTTTAATTATGATAATTGGTTTATTTGTTTCATGGTCTTTGCAGCACTTCAGTTATTTAATACATCACTAGGTATTAAATCTATTGAACGCTTTGCAGATTTGGCAGCACCAGTCATTATTTTAATTTCTTGCTGGATGTATTATACACTGGCAGATAATGCAGTAGCTCAAGGGAAAAATATTTGGACGTGGGTGGAAGCGCCAACAACAGGGTTCACGGCCTTCACTGCATTTATGGTAGTGATTATGGCAAATATGGGCTTTTGGTCGACGCTAGCAGCCGACATGCCTTCCCTTTCACGCTTCTTTAAAGCACCTAAAAATGAACGCAACTGGTTCAAACGCAATAAAACACAGCTGGTTGGTTCCTTAATCGTCATGCCGATTACAAATACGTTCATTGTGACAATCGGTGCTGTTTGCTATATGGCTGTTGCCTCAGCTGATCCTATCAATGCATTACAGCAAAGTGCAAGTGGCTTTATTTTAGGCATTTTACTGTTAATGATTGTGTTAGCTCAATGGTCAACTAACACCTCTGCAAATGTTATCCCAGCGGCAACAATCTTCTCAAACATTGGTGGTCCAAAAGTGCCGTTTTGGGTTGGGGTTGTTATTGCAGGAATCATTGGTATTCTAGCACAGCCATGGAGTCTATTTGATGTGTTAGTCAATGCACTTTTAATAATCGGAGGAATTCTAACGGCCATCGTTGGTATTTTATATGCAGATTATTATTTAATCCGTAAGCGCCGCGTGCATGTAAAAGGACTGTATGAATTAGATGGTCAATTTAAATATTGGAATGGCTTTAACTTAGCTGGTTTAATCGCTTGGATTATCGGTGGTGCAGTAGCAAATATATTCTCCACTTATTCTTCATTAGTTGGGTTCTTTGTAGGGGCACTTGTATATTATGTACTAGCGAAGTATTGGTGGTTCAAAAAATACCCTCAAGCCGAGCTAGAAGATCCAAATGATGCAAAATATTTAGGAATTACAGCCGGTCACAATTTGGATGAACTATTTGGGCAGCAACAAATGCCTACTCCAACTGTTGTTCCAGATGAGAATGACATCGTCGAACAACCAGAACCGCTGTTAGATATAAAAGGTGCTGAATAAAAATTAAACACCAAGATATTCACAAAAAAGGTGAGGTGATTGCATGTCAGAACATCAACAAAGCACAGAGGAAATAAAAAAAGTAGATCAGCATTTAGATAATGGCTTTAAAATCAAATATGTTTATGAAAACCTAAGTGGAATGTTTGTAGAATTTGAGCGTCAAGAAGAAGTTATTCTGATGCAAATTCTAACAGCAGATGCACGCAAATACTTCTCTGCAAAGCTCCAAGAACAGACGTTATTGCAATAAAAAAATAAACTCTATTCCATTCATCGTGTTTCATGAAGGAATAGAGTTTTTTTACGTAATAAAATAGGTTCTTACTCTAAGTTGTGATTCGTTTATGGCTACAGCAAGATGAAAGTGTTGCTAATAACGGCCATCCAACTGTAATGACAGCCAAAGTAGTGGATAGAACAGCCAAAGACGTGGATAGAACAGCCAAAAACGTGGATAGAACAGCCAAAGACGTGGATAGAACAGCCAAAGTCGTGGATAGCCTTGTCAAAGCGACGGATAGAATCATCAAAGCGACGGAAAGAACAGTCAAAGTGACGGATAGAACAGCCAAAGCGACGGATAGAACCATCAAAGTGACGGAAAGAACAGTCAAAGTGACGGA
>NZ_JBNNUX010000005.1:16761-181549 GCF_050280145.1 Lysinibacillus sp. NPDC093688 | reverse complement strand
GACGGATAGAACAGCCAAAGTGACGGATAGAACCATCAAAGTGACGGAAAGAACCTTCGAAGTGACGGATAGAAATCAAAGCGACGGATAGAACAGCCGAAGCGACGGATAGAACCATCAAAGTGACGGAAAGAACCTTCAAAGTGACGGAAAGAACAGCCAAAGTGACGGATAGAACCGTCAAAGTGACGGATAGAAATCAAAGCGACGGATAGAACAGCCAAAGCGACGGATAGAACCATCAAAGTGACGGAAAGAACAGTCAAAGTGACGGATAGAACAGCCAAAGTGACGGATAGAACCATCAAAGTGACGGAAAGAACCTTCGAAGTGACGGATAGAAATCAAAGCGACGGATAGAACAGCCAAAGACGTGGATAGAACCATCAAAATCGTGGATAGAACAGCCAAAGTCGTGGATAGCCTTGTCAAAGCGACGGATAGAACAGCCAAAAACGTGGATAGAACCGTTAAAATCGTGGATAGCCTCGTCAAAGTGACGGAAAGAACCATCAAAGTGACGGAAAGAACAGTCAAAGTAACGGATAGAACAGCCAAAAACGTGGATAGAACCGTTAAAATCGTGGATAGCCTCGTCAAAGTGACGGAAAGAACCTTCAAAGTGACGGATAGAACCATCAAAGCGACGGATAGAACAGCCAAAGTGACGGATAGAACAGCCAAAGTGACGGATAGAACCGTCAAAAACGTGGATAGAACAGCCAAAGACGTGGATAGAACCGTCAAAAACGTGGATAGAACCGTCAAAAACGTGGATAGAACAGCCAAAGACGTGGATAGAACCGTCAAAATCGTGGATAGAACCTTCAAAGCGACGGAAAGAACCCCAAAATGCTCAGAACCCTTGTCATCTTGCCATAATTCGTGTTTTTCCTAAAAATACAATTGTATTTTTCAAAAGAATTTATTATTATTATAAGATAATTCATCGTAGAAAGAACTTCAGAAAGAGGCGTAATTTGTGGCAAATAAAGAATTAAACAGGGGATTAGATGCACGTCATATCCAAATGATAGCTCTTGGAGGTACTATTGGCGTAGGCTTGTTCATGGGGTCTGCTAATGCCATTCAGTGGACAGGGCCTTCCGTGCTCCTTGCATATGGTATAGCAGGTATATTTATTTTTTTCATTATGCGAGCAATGGGAGAAATGCTTTATATGGAGCCAAGTACAGGTTCCTTTGCAACGTTTGGCTATAAATATATTCACCCATTAGCCGGTTATTTAACTGCGTGGAGTAACTGGTTTCAGTGGGTTATTGTTGGGATGTCAGAAATCATAGCTGTAGGAACTTATATGCAATACTGGTATCCTGATTTACCAGCATGGATTCCTGGATTAATAGCAATGGTTATTTTAGGTGTTGCCAACTTTATTTCTGTTAAAACTTTTGGAGAATTTGAGTTTTGGTTTGCCATGATTAAAATTGTAACGATTGTTTTAATGATTATTGCAGGCTTCGGTCTTATTTTCTTTGGGATTGGTAATGGAGGCGTGGCAATCGGATTATCGAACCTTTGGGATCATGGAGGTTTCTTTACTGGCGGCTGGACAGGTTTCTTCTTTGCGTTATCATTAGTAGTTGCAGCCTATCAAGGTGTTGAGCTCATTGGGATTACAGCAGGAGAAGCGAAAAATCCTCAAAAAACTATAACGAATGCGATTCAAAGTATTATTTGGCGTATTTTAATATTTTATATCGGTGCAATCTTTGTCATTGTAACAGTTTATCCGTGGGATGAATTAGGTACGATTGGTAGCCCGTTTGTTGCAACTTTTGCAAAGGTTGGAATTACTGCTGCGGCAGGTATTATAAATTTTGTGGTCATTACAGCAGCAATGTCAGGCTGTAATAGTGGAATTTATAGTGCTGGACGCATGTTATATACGCTTGCCATGAATGGACAAGCACCTAAATTTTTTGCGAAGCTTTCTAGAAATGGTGTTCCAATATTCGGTACAGCAGGCGTGCTAGTTGGTTTGGTCATCGGCGTTATTCTAAGTTATATTGCACCAGGAAATTTATTTGTATATGTATACAGTGCTAGTGTATTACCAGGAATGGTTCCGTGGTTTATTATTTTAATCAGTCAAATCCGATTTAGAAAAATAAAAGGTGAACAACTTTCCAAGCACCCATTCAAAATGCCCTTAACACCATTTACAAACTATTTAACGATTGCCTTTTTAATAATGGTGCTAATCGGTATGTGGATTAATGATGATACTAGAGTTTCTCTTATTGTGGGAATTGTTTTCTTAGTTCTTGTGATCATGAGCTATTATGTTTTTAGGATTGGAAAAGATCGTCCTGTTAATAAATAATGATAAAAGGGTGTATTTCTACTATGAGATACATCCTTTTTATTTTTGTGATAGAGGTATTGTCCTTCAGCAAAGTTGATTTCCGTACCGACTTGGTGCTTTCCTAGGGGTGTCGGACCAACAAATGTTTTTTGCGCGAAAGTACAAGTATGTATCTTCTTGCATGCCACTCTGGTTAATAGTGATAAAGCAAAGCGACAGCACCAACGTAAGCAGAGAAATTGGCTCGGCGCTTGCCTACAGGAAAGAGAGTTGCTTGGAACGGAAATTATCCTATTTAAAGCGCCGAATTTTGTTGTACCGCACTACAAAAGGGACACTCCATTAATAATTGGATTGTCCCTTTCTTCTACTGTTCTTTTCTCATAATAAAGCTTAAATGTCTGCCAGCGTGTTTATCTTGGCGGTAGGAAAAACCATCTGGGCTAAGATATGTGCACGTTGAATCAATCAAAATTTGCTTAGAAGGAATACCTGCAAGCTCACATTGCTTTTTGACAGTTTGTTGATTGTCGATATGATATTTATTTGTTTCTGCATTGTAATACATAAAGTCCTCAGCATAGCCTAGATTGTGGAATTTTTCATAAACATCTGTATCCACCTCAAATTTTTGCTGACTAAGTGCCATACCGATTTGTACATGAAAATCTTGTGGATTACAATGCTCATGTTCCATCAAATGTTGGAAAAGCTTTGATGTTACTTCCTTGACAGTCCCTTGCCAGCCTGAATGAACCACGCCGATAAGGCCCTTGACTTCATTATAAAAAATGACAGGAACGCAATCCGCTGTAAAACTACATAAAAGTAAATTTGGCTCTACTGTATAAAGTGCATCGGTATTACTAATGGCAGTGTCCATTTGCTCAGCGCCGCGTCCTTTATCAGAAATGATAACTTTATGGAAATTAGCACTATGTGTTTGTTGCGTGCAAATAAAATTATTTAGGTCACAATTTAAAGTATATGCCAATTTTTTCCGGTTTTCCAGCACATCTGCTTCGTTCACACATGTATGAAGTGCCATATTGTTTAGTTCTAGCTCGATATCATCCTTTAAGGTAGTACCTGCGATAAATTGGTCATTATCAAAAAAAATTTTAGTTTTCATATCATCACCTCGTCTTACTATATATGATTGGTTCATGAATGTATAGGCGCTTACTTTTAAGATTTTAAGAGCTTTGAGTATTTACATATCCTTCTACAAATTTTTTAGACATAAAGAATAGATTTCTTCACATATAGTATCGAAGAATCATTAATGAGGGAAGGTGTATGGGTAAATGACTCAAGAAAAATTCCTACTGATCTGCCATTTTGCCATGTGGCTCTTTTGGATTATTACATATATATTAATTATCAAACAAGGAATACAGGATAAGAGATATGGGATGCCCATGGCCGCAATTTGTGCCAATATTTCATGGGAGTTTATTTTTTCATTTATGTATCCGCTAAATGACTTGCAAAGAATCCTTACTTTCCTGTGGTTTCTTTTGGATATCTTCATTCTGATACAATTTTTACTTTATGGGTATAAGGAGTATAAAAAAGTTATTCCGAGAAAGGTATTCTATTCATCTTTTTTCATAACACTCGTAGTAAGCTTTTTCACGATTTTAGCGCTGATGCATGAATTCAAAGATACAGCAGGCATATATGCCGCATTTTTCCAAAATCTAATGATGTCAGGGCTTTTTATTGCCTTATTCATACAAAGAGGGAACTTAAGTGGCCAATCAATGGGCATAGCCGTTTGTAAAATGGTCGGTACTGTGTTTGCAGCAGTGGGCTTCTATATGTATTTTAGAACACCATTGATTACTATTATTTCGCTTGCAATCTTTATTTATGATTGGATTTATATCGTATTAATCTATAGGTTTTATGTGAAATATGCTAAATAAAGATGTAACGTGTCCTTCATCTGCATTCTACAAAGTCATGTAACTTTGTAGAGTGTTTTCATTTTATAAACAAATAAAAATGATGAAATGAAACACACTATCAGCAATACACGAATAAGATGTCTCTGTAGTATGACGATAGGGTAGGTGTTTTATTTGAAAAAGAAGTGGATGACCACATTATGTATTATTTGTACAATTGGGCTAGTTGGCTGTCAGGGGAAATCTGAGGATGAGAATAAGCAAGTACAACAAATTCAAGAGTCAGAGCAAAAAGCGGATGATTTAAAAAGGCCTGTAACCTTAGAACAACCACAAACAGAGCCTGTCGTTGTTAAAATTGTGGATCCTTCTACGAAAACCATCATACAAACAATTTCACCGAAAGAAATGGGCTATGAAAATGATAAACAATCGTATACAAAACAAATTGAGCAATTAGCAAAAGAGTTGGCGAGAGGGAATGAAAAAACGGCAGGCTATGATAAGCGTATGATCCTCGATAAGCTGGACGATCAAGGAAAAATAATGAAAGGTAGTCCTTTAATTGTTTTAAAAGAAAGTGAATTAGTAGAGAGAATATTAGAAGCATCAGCTACCGGTGGTAAAGTGGAGATGCCTCTTTATATTACAGAAAGCGGATATTATTTAGAAGATATTCCTTTATTAGAAAACGTAGTTGTTGCATCCTATACAACTTACTTCAATACCCATGATGTAGGAAGAAATAAAAATATTGAGCTTTCTGCGAAGGCAATTAATAATGTTATCGTTGGAAGTGGAGATTATTTCTCGTTTAATACAGTCGTTGGACCTAGAGACGAAGCGAATGGATATCAGCCCGCACCAGAAATCATTAACAAAAAGGTTGTGATGGGCATTGGGGGAGGTATTTGTCAAACGTCCTCGACCTTATTTAACGCAGTTGATCAAATACCAATAAAATTTGTAGAACGTCATCACCATTCTTTAGATGTGGGGTATGTTCCAAAAGGAAGAGACGCTACAGTTTCCTATGGTGGCTTAGATTTTAGATTCCACAATACCAGTGATGTACCATTTTTGATAAAAGCTAACTATAGTAAAAACTCTCTTACAGTTGAGGTAAGAACAGCAGAAAAATATGTAGAAATCTTGAAAAAGTTGTAGTAGTTTTTTCAAAGGCACTTTAGCTTAAGGTGTCTTTTTTTAGGTGTCATGCTATAGTTAAATTGAGAAATTTCAGTATAATCGTGTTATGGAAGAAGGGGAAAAATAATGCATCCAAAACTACAGGCAGCAATAGATTCTATCGATTTTTACAAGGTTACATATCCAGATGATGCTTGTATTATAGTTGCTGATACTGAGAAGGTCATTGCCTACAAGCCAGGTAAACAAGTGGACTTAAAGATTAAAGTTGGAGATCCTGTAGCCAAGTATCGTGGAACAACAACTGAAAAGTCTCTAAGCCAAGGAAAGTTTATTAGGGAAGAGCGAGGTTCGGAGGAATTTGGACTGGCGTATATTGCATCTGCACAGCCTATTTTTGATGGTGGGAAAGTAATCGGTGTGTTAAGTGCCATTATTTCGAATGAAAAAATGGATGGTATGCGTTTATTAGCAACTGAGCTTTCGAGTGCTGTTGAAGAAATGACAGCAACGAATGAAGAGTTAGCAGTAGCAAGTGTAGATGTATCAAATCGCTTGGGAGAGCTATCCAAATTTTCGGAATCAATGACTGGCGATATTCAACAAATCAATACGATTGTTCATTTAGTAAAAGATTTAGCTATGAAATCTAAAATTCTTGGATTAAATGCTTCCATCGAAGCTGCTCGCTCAGGGGAGCATGGACGGGGCTTTGCTGTAGTAGCATCTGAAATACAGAAAATGTCGCAAAGTAGTACGGAAAGTGCCGATAGCATTACAAATCAATTAGAAAGCATTAAACAATCTATTGATCAAGTCAATGAATCAGCAAATCAAATCGCAACGTTTACCCAGCAATTTTCGGTGAGTATGCATGAATTAACCGATGCTTATAAAGGAATTAACAGCGCAGCAGAAAAATTAATGCATATTAGCGAAGCAAAGGCTTAACTAATACATAGACAAAGAGGATAATAGCAAATTAATCGCTATTATCCTCTTCGTCTATATAATATTTAAAATTTCTTGTGGTGTAGAAACTTTGTACTCGGGTTCCTCTTGTTGTACAACTTCAATAGCGTCATATCCCCAACCAACCCAAATTATAGGGACCCCCGCTTTTTTGCAGGCTGCGATATCTCTTTGTTCATCACCAATGTATAAAACTTCTGATGGTGTAATGCTTGAGTCCTTTAAAAATTTCTTTATCACTTTATCCTTTCCAAAAATACGGTTTGAACAAAGAACGTCTGATACACAATGAATACCGTTCATTTTTAGAAATTCTAAAATGTTCTCCTGTGAATTGGAGGAAATGATAAGGATTTTATAGCCCCTTTTATCAATTTCCATCAGGACTTCCTTCATACCATCATAAAGATGAACATCATTTAATGACTGACGATACAAGCGATAAAACTGAGGTAAAATCATGGGCAATTTATACATAGGGAAGTCGAATAATTTACTTCGTTCCGCTATAGATAATTTTTTCAATGATTCAATTTCCTTTAACTCAATCCCTTTAAATTTATATTTTTGCGCAATTGTATTCCAAGCTGCTGCAAACACTGCCGTAGAATCTGCCAATGTTCCATCAAAATCAAAGATAATATATTTCATTACAAATTTTCTCCTTTATAATCTAATTGTAAAGACGTTTTTTTCTTGAAAATGTTACTGCCTATACTTAAAAAAATGACATGATTATACAGGATATGAAAAAGAATCGTACAAATAACTCTAGATGAGCAAATTTTTCATTAATAAATAAATATTTTTGGATCATCACTAAAACGTGTGGTTGATTTCCGTTCCGACTGGGCGCGTCGGGCCAACACGATGTTGGTCACGAAGGCGTTATCACAGGACGTGATGCTTTTAGCCTTCGTTCCTCTATCGCTGATCCCCAAGGAGTCGCCCAGTCGTAACGAAGATCAACTATATACATGGCATACGTTTTAACGAATGTCTTCCACAACTTTTGGTTTTAAGCCATATTTTTTATGTAAAGTTGTTCGATTACGCAATTTTCAAATCGATATTATGTAAAATCCCGTAAAATATTTCGATATAACTTAAATGAATATCTATTAATTTTGAGTGGGGTGGCATAAAAGTACCTGTCACCGGTCGATATTAAAGCAGGGTGACAGGTACGGTCTATGATGAAGCATTTTCAGTTTTTTCTCGTTTTTTTATTAAATAATAGGCATTTACTGAGGAGGTAATAGGAATGATAAGTGCGATTCCAATACCTGCACAAAAAATCATAATCAGTTCAGTGGCGAATACTTTAGAATTTATAATTTCGCCAATTGAATAAGATAAATCTTTAAACCATATGAGCAAGCTTAAATATCCACCAAAGAAAGCGAAAAATAATGTATTTGTATCTGTACCTAAAATGTCCTTTCCAATGCTTAAACCTGATGTAAATAATTTTTTTCTGCTTATTAACGGATTATGATGAAGAATCTCATGCATGGAAGTAGCGATGGAAATGGCAACATCCAAAATTGCACCAATTGTACTCATAATAATAACAGAAGCTCCGATTTGTACAAAATTGACGCCGATATTAAGTGAAAATATGCTGATTTCTTCTGCGGATTCTTCCCCAAATCCTCGAATCATTGATTTCTCCGTTACAAAAACAATAAAAAGTAATAAAACTACAATCGTCATCATCGTAGAAATGAAAGCAGTCATCGTTTTACTACTCATTTCATTTATAAAAAATAAGCTAATCCAACTTATAACGGTACAGGCAATAAACGTTAATAAAACCGGACTATTCTTTGGATTGGTCATTAAAAAAATAGTAATAAAGAGTACCCCAAAGTTTAAAAATAAAGATAGAAATGATCTTACTCCTTTTTTTCCACCAATAACGATCATCAATATAAATAAAATGGCCGTTAACCATACTAATACATTCATTATTTTGCCCTCTTTCGTTTAATGAAAAAAATAGAAGTGTAAAGACTAATGGGGATCGTTAAGACAACACCAATTCCACCTGCTAGGGCACGAGCTAATTCTAACGAAAGGTTCATGGAAAGTGTTTGCCCTAATGGATAAGAATTTTTTAAATATAAAATTAACATTGGAAATGAGCCAGAAATATAAACGAAGAACAAAATACTTGTAATCGTTCCCATAACGTCTTTCCCGATATCCATTCCAGAAGTTCTTAAAGCTTGGTCAGAAATATCTTGGTTTTGCTCAAATAATGCGAACATAGAAGAAGCCATTGTGATGGAGACATCCATTACAGCCCCTAGTGCCCCAATAAATAACCCAGCCATAAAAATCACTCGATAAGGTCGTGTTAAAAATTGCATTTCTTCATACCGAAGACCATTCTCGGATGTAACCCATAGGACTAAAGAGCTAATTAATAACGAAATAAATGTTCCTAAAAGTGTTGCAACAATCGCTGCATATGTTTTTTCATTCAAGCCGTTAATGAGAATTAAAGAAATGAGCGTAAATAAAAGAACACATACCCCACTTATAAATATCAAATTTATATTTGAATGCACATATAAATCCAAGGCAAAAGATAATACAAGGGAGTTTACAATTAAACTAATGATTGAAAATAAACCTTGTCTTTTACCAACAATCAGCAAAGCAAAAATAAAAATCCACGCTACTATTAAGACGAACTGATCACGTTTCACGTCTAAAATAGTCCCAGTTAAATCTCCATTTTTGTCTGTCTTGGCTTTAATGGAAACAAATAATTTATTTCCAACTTGATACTCTTGATCGAAGGCTCCAGATGCTGAATACTCATTTGTAAAATGAATCAGCTTACCCTTTTCTTCACCATTTTTTAATACAGCTGTAATAAACTGAGTATATAAATGATCATTATTTTCATACATATCCATTACAGGGGTTGATTCTGTTAATTCGGTTTTTATAACTTCCGCAATTGGACGCTCATAAAATGCTTCGTTGTGATAAACGAAAAAAACAGAAGCGATAAAGCAAATAGCAATAAAGGTATAAAATATAACTTTGTTATAAGATTTTTTTTTCAAGATGTTTTGCAATAAAAAAACCTCCAATGAGGGAATAGAATTTAATCATATACGTTGTGTTCATTGTTGGAGTTGACACGAACAATGACTCACAATTTTACTATGATTTTTTTTATGTCAAGCAGATTAAAAAGTGCCATGTATAAAGAACGTGCTTATCGAAAAGAGGTTCCTTAATTAAATAATACGGCTAATATGCCTGTTAGCAACCTAAGTTAGTTATAGCATTATTAAACTCGTGTTATTCATTGATGTGAGTTTTATTATGCTTGGTAATGGATGAAAATTTGATTAAGGAATTTGTGTTCTTTATAATATTGTGATAGATTAGTAAGAACTATTGAATTCGAAAGGAGGTAAAAGTGATGGAAACTGTATTCGCAAAAGGCTTAACAGAAAAAGAGGTAAAATCTTACAGATTGCTTGGAGATTTGCTGTCAAAGGGAGAAGTCTGCCCTTTTTTAAGCAAATTTCATATCGAAAACAGATTCCGGAAGCTTTTGCCTTCTTATTTTAACAATTGTAGTCAATAATTTTTGATGAACTTGAATAAATATATTTACGCATTGTGGCGCCGGTTCTGTACGGCGCTTTTTTACGTTCCATTGTGAAATATAAGAAACCTTTCCTATGCTGTAGGGTTTTTTCGCACTTTTAAGGCGCCGTTCTTTCGGCGCCTTTTTTGTGTTTTAACTTCTTTCAGCAGGTGTCCAAACACCTGCTGAAAGAAGTTAAAGCCTCCGGCGGATGTCACGGAATCGGAAAGGAGTTCTTTGTGCAAGCACAAAGCCGATTCCGGACGCAATTATGCCGAGGCATAATTGATAGGAGTGAAAAAAGATGAGTAACCTTATCTGTCCATTCATTTGTTAAGCGTCTTTAGCTTTGCAAAAGAGATGGTCAAAATCTATAAGGAGATTATATAAATGATACTTCAATTAAATGGAATTAGTAAAAGCTATTTGGGAGATCCAATTCTCTCAAATATAACAATGAAAATTGAGCGTGGAGATAAAATTGGCCTCATTGGTGTTAATGGGGCTGGTAAATCAACATTATTAAAGGTAATTGCTGGAGACCTTCCCTATGATAAAGGAGAGATTTACATCGGGAAAGGTATTAAAATTGGGTACTTGCGGCAAGACAGTGGCTTGAAGCAAGACAATACAATTTGGGCTGAAATGTTAGAAGCGTTACCTGACCTTCTTGAGGCTGAAAAAGAACTTCGAGAGCTTGAAAAGAAGATGAGCGATCCGTTGTTCATAGACAATCCTATAAAACTTGAAAAAATTATGGATCGATATGCAATAAAATCAGAATGGTTTATGCAGCATGGTGGCTATGAAATAGAAGCTAAAATTAACACTATTCTTAATGGCATGGGCTTTGAAAGTATGTCTAAAAATACCCCTATTCATCAGCTAAGTGGAGGACAAAAAACTCGCCTTGCACTGGCGAAAATTTTACTAGAACAGCCAGATTTATTAATGCTAGATGAACCGACGAATCATTTGGATGTTACAACTTTAAATTGGCTTGAAACGTATTTAAGCTCATATCAAGGTTCCATTCTTGTTATTTCGCATGATCGATATTTTTTAGATGCACTTGTTAACGGTATCTATGAGCTTGAGCGAACAGAAGTCAGGAAATATGTCGGCAATTACTCTAAGTATGTAGAAAATAAAGACAAAAATCGCGAATTGCTTGAAAAAAATATGTCTTGCAACAGCAAGAAATTTCGAAAATGGAAGACTATATACAACGCAATATTACTATGGCCACTTCTTCTAAAAGTGCAAAAAACAAAAGAAAACAGCTTGAGAGAATAGAACGAATTGAGAAGCCTCTGAAGGATTTAAAACATACACAGATGGCATTTTCAATAGAAAAAAACTCTCATAAGGAAGTGTTAAATGTAAGAGACTTATCAATTTCTTTTACCGTAGAACGCGAACAACAACCGCTATTAAAAAATATTAGTTTTCAGCTACATCGTGGTGAAAAGGTTGCATTAATTGGTCCAAATGGTGTTGGAAAATCAACGCTATTAAAGACTCTGTTAAAGGAGATTAGTCCAGATACAGGTGTTATCGCTTGGGGTAACGGTATAACGATAGGTTATTACGATCAAGAGCAGTCGAACTTACATCCAAATAACACTATTTTACATGAGGTTTGGAGTATGTTCCCGCACATGGAAGAAGCGAGAGTTCGTACTGTTTTAGGGAATTTTTTATTTACTGGTGAAGATGTGTTTAAAAAGATATCTGCCCTCAGTGGAGGTGAGAGGGCGCGAGTAGCATTATCGAAACTCGTATTGCAAAAAGCTAACGTGCTTATTATGGATGAACCAACTAATCATCTTGATTTATATAGTAAAGAAGTATTGGAACAGGCTCTTTTGAATTTTGAGGGAACACTTTTCTTTATTTCACATGATCGATATTTTCTTAATAAGCTAGCACACAAAATGGTGGAGCTTTCCCCAACAGGCATGAGTATTTTTAAAGGTAATTACGAAGATCATATGAAAATGAAATTAAACTAAGATCATAAACATGGAAAAGCAAAGAGGACCACCGATTGAGAAAATATTTATGATTACGTAAAAAAATATAAAAAGTGAAAAGAGGAAGTTAATATGACAAATGAAAATCGAATTGCAGTTATTACAGGATCAGGTAGTGGAATTGGTAGAGCAACTAGTATTAAATTTGCTGAAAATGGCTATAAAGTCGCGTTAGTTGATTTTAACGAGAAAACTGGAGAAGAGACTCTTAAACTAGTTCAACAAAATGGCGGTGAAGGGATATTCGTTAAAGCGGATGTTTCTAAAGTAGAGGATGTTCAGAATTATGTACAGCAAGCTATAAACACATATGGCCGTATCGATGTATTATTCAATAACGCTGGCATCATTCAAAAGTTTGCACCTTTTACAACGGTTGAATTGGAAGAATACGATCGTCTTATGGATATCAATGTAAAAGGTATTTTCCTAGGTATGAAATATGTCATTCCAGTAATGGAAAAACAGGGCAAAGGGTCGATTATAAATACTGCTTCATCTGCAGGTATTCGTCCAGAGCACAGTATTGCTGTATACTCAGCGAGTAAACATGCAGTAATCGGTTTAACAAAAGGTGTAGCAATCGAGTATGCAAATAAAGGTATTCGTGTGAATGCTGTGTGTCCAGGTGGTATTGTTACTCCATTATTCCATAGTGTTGGTGAAACACTTGAAAAAACAGGATACGTACCAGAAGAAATGTCACGTGTACGCATGGGACGCCATGGTGAACCAGAAGAAGTAGCAGAAGCAGTCCTATTCTTAGCTTCAGATAAAGCAAGCTTCATGGCTGGTGCTGTTGTCTCTGTTGACGGTAGTTTGACTGTATAAATTTTACTTCTAACTTTGTTCAAGAACAAAGTCGATTCCGGACGCAATTATGCCGAGGCATAATCGATTTGTCTTTTTAAACAGCCACGCCTTTGGTCTTTAATAATGACCAAAGGTGGTGGCTGTTTTTATCTGACATTGAGACTTGCAAAAGCGACATTAGTTAGAGGAAAAATTTTTATTAAGAATTATCTGGATAATAAAATAAAATAGTGTTATCGTAAGAAATAGCTAAATAAAAAATATCCTTCAGGGTAGGGTGAAATTCCCAATCGGCGGTGATGAAGCAATTCAAAGTCCGTGAGCGCAAGCTGATTTGGTGCAAATCCAAAACCGACAGTTATAGTCTGGATGGGAGAAGGGTAAAAGTAAGAGCTTTTTAAATTCGCTTGAGTTTATAAGGTTTATTTGATTATGCTTTTATGTAAACTACTTCCCATCGTTTAAGTTGGGAAGTTTTTTGTTTTATTTAGCTAACGAATTGAATAGCAGTAGTTCTTCGGGGTAGGGTGAAATTCCCAATCGGCGGTGATGAAGTAATTCAAAGTCCGTGAGCGCAAGCTGATTTGGTGCAAATCCAAAACCGACAGTGAGAGTCTGGATGGGAGAAGAACGATGAGATGATAGCCTATGGAAAAATTTCGTATCCTTAAGGTTTATTTGTTGACGTCTTATTTATATGAACTCCCAAACCCCTTTAATCAAAGGGGTTTTTTGTTTGAACAGAAATTTTTGATTAAGGGAGGAGGTACATAGGACTCCGAAAGCGGAAGAGAAAAGCTTGGACCAATGAATGAAAGCGGGTGAAAAAATGTTTACAGGAATTATTGAGGATATTGGCACCGTAAAAACCTTGCAAAGCGATAGACAAAGTATGAAAATCACCGTTATTTCAAAGAAAATGGTAGAGGATGTAAAGCTCGGGGACAGTATAGCGGTCAATGGTGCTTGTTTAACAGTGATATCTTTTAATGAACAAGAGCTTACGATGGATGTAATGCCTGAAACGGTGAGAGCAACAAATTTACAGCAGCTTGCAATTGGAGATCCGGTAAATTTAGAGCGCGCTATGTCAGCGAATGGGCGATTCGGTGGTCATTTTGTATCCGGACATGTAGACGGAGTAGGGAAAGTGATACGAAAGCGGCCGTTAGCAAATGCAGTTTATATTGATATAGAGCTATCAAAGGAGTTAACGAACTTCTGTATTCCAAAGGGCTCCATCACAATTGACGGAACGAGCTTAACACTCTTTCATGTCGAGAAAAATAGTGTCACAGTATCACTGATACCCCACACATACAAAGAAACAATTTTAGGGTTGAAGAAGATGGGGGATCTTGTCAATATAGAAACCGATTTAGTAGGAAAATACATTTTGCATCAACTTAAGTGTGGACAGGAACCGCCGACCATTACAAGAGACTACTTAACTGAAAACGGATTTTAATCAACATTATTGAACAGGAGGTGGCGATATTGCTACATTCGATTGAAGAAGCAGTTGAGGATTTAAAACAAGGGAAGATGATTATTGTAGTTGATGATGAGGACCGAGAAAACGAAGGGGACTTATTAGCGATTGCGGAATTTATGACGCCTGAAACGATTAACTTTATGGCGACCTATGGAAGGGGTCTTATTTGTACGCCGATATCACAGCAGCTTGCACAAAAATTAGCATTAAAGCCTATGGTTAGTATTAATACAGATAATCATCAAACCGCATTTACCGTTAGCATAGATCACATAGACACAACAACTGGAATTAGCGCCTTTGAACGGGCAATGACAATACAAAAAATGCTAGAGCCACAAGCGAAAGCTGCAGATTTTCGTAGACCAGGTCATGTCTTCCCATTAATAGCAAAGGACAATGGTGTATTAGAACGTAGAGGACATACGGAAGCTACAATAGATTTGGCAAAGCTTTGTAATAGCGTTCCTGCAGGAGTTATATGTGAAATTATGGGCGACAATGGCGAAATGCTACGCTTTAATGATCTCGTTAAATATGCAGCACAACATAGTTTAAAAATGATTTCCATAGAAGCACTGGCAACATATCGCCATCGACAAATAATGGAAAAAAACACAATGACTATATAAAAAGACCTATCACCTAAAGTTGTGGAGGATTTTTGTTAAAACGTATGCCATGTATATAAGTTGATTGGAGTGGAGGCTGGGCGACTCCTTGGGGATAGTGAACTGCACCCAGGAAAGCGCCCAGCCGGAACGGAAATCAGCCCCACGTTATGGTGATGTGATTATACAACATAAAAGAGGAGAGATTAAAATGGTTAAAACATTTGAAGCACAATTAATTGGTACGGATTTAAAAATAGCAGTAGTAGTAGGTCGTTTCAACGAATTTATTACAAGTAAATTATTAGACGGTGCATTAGATGGTTTAAAGCGTCATGGAGTGGATGAGAATTCTATCGACGTAGCATGGGTTCCAGGAGCATTTGAAGTTCCATTCATCGCGAAACAGTTAGCAGAAACAAAGAAATATGATGCAATTATTGGATTAGGTACGGTAATTCGTGGCTCTACAACACATTATGATTATGTATGTAATGAATCAGCAAAAGGAATTGCCAATGTGTCACTAACTACAAATGTACCTGTAATTTTTGGCATTGTTACTACTGAAAATATTGAACAAGCGATTGAACGCGCAGGGACTAAATCAGGAAATAAAGGCTATGACGCAGCAATGTCTGCAATTGAAATGGCAAATTTAAAGAAGATGATTGGATAAATCTTTGCTAATAATAGGTTGGAATTTTACCGCTAAATTATTCTGACAAAGCATAATAAACAGCATATATTCCTGAATATTTTTTAAAAGCATGGAGAAAATATCAGTAAGTGTATTTATGTTAATTTCATAAATGTACTAATTTGGAGCTGGCTCAGTAGGAGATGATGGATATTTCTTCAATGGAACAAGCGTTAAATTTGAAATCTTTGAAGTCATTATTTCAACGCTCTGCTGATGTGGTATTTCAAGAGTATTGCTTTCAGCAACATAAAGTACATTTGATAAAATGTGAAGCGATGATTAATGAGCGGTTACTGCAGACCGTTATTGTGCAACGAGTTCAATCCTTATTTACTGCAACATCGGATGAATTGTTAGCAGAACATATACAAAATCATTTACACATTCCCCATCTTCAGAGAATAACAAGTAAAGATGAGGCCATCACAAGAGTCTATAAAGGACATGTTTTACTATATTTCGAAGATATGGATTTGCTGTATTCAAGTTATATCGCTAAAAAACCAAATCGAGAGCCTAAAGAAACAACTGTTGAATTAGTTGTCAAAGGTCCGAGAGATGATTTTACTGAGGATGTATTAATTAATATTGCTTTAATACGAAAACGATTACCGACTAATTCATTAAGTGTTGAGACATATGAGCTTGGCACACGATCCAAAACAACCGTAGCTGTACTTTATTTAGAAGATGTCGTAAATAAAACGATGCTTGAGAAAATAAAATTACAGCTCAAGGGAGTTGATGCGGATGTTATATTTAGTGGGGATATATTGATGGAAAGAATTGAGCAGAGCGATAAAATTCTACCTAAACATGATTATACTGGACGCCCGGATTTTGCTGTACAAGCCTTAAGTAGAGGGCGTATTATCATCATAGTCGATGGGGTATCATATGCCATTATTACACCTACTAATGTAATGTTACTTTTTAAATCAGGTGAGGATAATGAGTATCCGATTCTTGTAAGCTCTATGGAGCGTTTACTACGAATAGTGGCTATTTTAATAAGTGTACTTTTACCAGGTTTTTGGCTTGCACTTTCAACCCACCATCAAGAGCAATTGCCATCCATCCTATTGGCAACAGTTGTTGAATCAAGAACGGGGCTCCCGTTTCCAACTATCCTTGAAATACTATTGATGCTTTTTATGTTTGAAATATTTCGGGAGGCAAATATACATCTTCCCAATGTTATCAGTGGTTCCATAAGCGTTGTCGGGGGATTAATTATTGGAGATGCAGCCATTAAATCGGGTGTTACGAGTCCTTCCATGATTGTCGTTATAGCTACGTCAAGTATTGCAGCTTTTACACTTGTCAATCAATCCATGGTTTCAGCAATGAGTATTCTCAGGATAATCATTGTTTTAGCATCTGGCTTTTTGGGGTTATTTGGATTCTTTATTTCAGTGTTTTTCATACTTCTTTATATTGCAAATTTACGAGTATTAGGCGTTCCGTACTTAAATATGGGAGCAGATTTAGATTGGCAAGACATTAAAAAATCTTTAGTTCGCCTATCTCCTTCAGGTTATCGTAAGCGACCGAAATTTTTAAATGTACAGGATGAGACAAAGACATCGAGTAGGAAAAAATAAATACTTAGAATGAAGAGATCAGGTCTTTTAATGGCCTGATCTTTTTATCATTTTCCGACAGACGACTCCAATTTCAAAAAGGGGGAGGAAATAGCACGAAAAGTAGGGTGCGATAAATGTAGATAGGTGATAGGAAAAACTTGCTTGTGATGATAAACTAAGAACGAATATTCTTATTTAGAGAAGCGAAGAATCCTGAAAACGTATTTGGAACAGTGTGTTTAAGATTCATGTAAAGGGATAAATAGCCATTGTCGTTTCAAACTTCTAAATTTCTTACTTCTCTGCATATGATTTTCAGCAGGAAGAGTGATTCACTACGCAAATAAGATTTTAAAACAACCGTAAAAAAAGAAGTATATTGTAGTATAATAGGTAAGATATGAAATTGTTTCCTTGGTTGAAAATATGACATGATGTCAACTACGACTAACGATTTTTTTATGTAATGTGAAAGCCAAGCTCAATTAAATTAAGACATAATTCATGTCTAAGATGAGGAAGTACCAGTTTGTATGAAAACACGAAAAATAAAACTAATTTTAATATTATCAACGCTCTTATTAGTATTGTTTACAAGTTTAAACATCTTTACATCCTATATAAAAATGAAAAAGACAGTAGAAGAGTCAATAGCGAACCAAAGTCTGGAATCGGCTATTTCTATCGCATCTTCTATTGATGTAGAGGCGTACAAACAATTTTTAGATAACCCCGAGAAAAACGAATATTATTGGCAATTAAGAAGCTACTTAAACGATGCAAGAGTAAAAATAGGTGCATTATTTGTTTATACATTAGATATTGAAAATCCAAAGGTATCCAAAGCAATGATCATGGGTTTACCAAGTGAAGTTGAAGGCTTTGATATCGGAATGGACTGTACAGTACCCGAGACACAATTGCAAAAAGCTTATTATGGAGAAACATTTGCAACTGATGTAATACTAGATTCTATTTATGGCTCCTACTTAACTGTTGGTGCACCGATTAAGGATGAAACAGGGGAGGTTATTGCATACTTAGGCATTGATATTAGTGCAGACACATTAAATGACATTAAGGGAAAAGTGATCGAAGACAATCTTTTTATCTTTATTTTTAATGGTGTACTCATTTTAATCGTGATCGGCTCTGTTTTCTTTTTACAGAGATGGTATCAAAAAGAAGTGGCAGAAGAAGTTGGAGCAACAGAAAATACATATCAAGCGGAAATTAAAACTTTAATCACTTCCGTGTCCTCTTTAAGACATGATTTCACAAATCATATACAAGTATTGCATGGATTTCTACAATTAGACGAACCTGATCAGGCAAAACAATATTTATCTTCACTGTCTAAAGAAGTTCATGCTATTAAGTCTCTTAAATTAAATATTGATCATCCTGGCTTGGCGATTTTATTGCAAACGAAAAAACTAACGGCACAAAATCATAATATTGATATGGATTTCACAGTCTCTGCGGATGCATTTAATAAAATTAGAACTACGGATTTAATCAAAATCTTATCAAATTTAATAGATAATGCGATTGATGCTGCAAATGAATTACCGGAAGAACAACGTAAAATAACAATTTGCTGTAAAGCTGATGACACGCAATATAAATTTAAGGTTACAAATACCGGACCAAATATAGTAGAAGCAGGGCAAATATTCAAGCGAGGATTTTCCACAAAGAAACCGGAGAATGGTAAAACAAGAGGGCAAGGCTTGTTTATTGTGAATGAAATAGTCAATAAGTACGACGGTCAAATTTCTATCGATTCCTCAAAACATTTAGAGACAACCGCAATAGTAACCATTCCAATAAAGTAAATTTCGAAACTTCCTACAGAAAATTGTAGGAAGTTTTATTTTTGGTTGATAAACTATTATGTTAATGAAATTAAAGTATGACTCTTCGGCAAAACGTGTGGTTGATTTCCGTTCCGGCTGGGCGCTTTGTTGTTGCTGTCGCTATGCTTTCGCACAGATAAAACATTTGCTGACGCTTCGCTTTCGCACAGAGCAAAGCTTCCTGGGGGCGTCGGGCCAACACTATGTTGGTCACGAAGGCGTTATCACAGGACGTGATGCTTTTAGCCTTCGTTCCTCTACCCGCTTCACTCGCGTTGCTCGCTCCAGGGTCTCAGGCCAACAGGATGTTGGTCACGAAGGTGTTATCACAGGATGTGATGCTCTTAGCCTTCGTTCCTCTATCGCTAATCCCCAAGGAGTCGCCCAGCCTTCACTCCAATCAACTATCCCTCATAGTAATTATTTTATGGCATGTTACTTTGATTTATAGTGAAAAAAGGAAACTTCTGCAAAGGGGGATGTCTGTGCGAAAGCGAGAAACTTGGAACGGAAATCACCTTCATTTAAAGCGTTACAATATAATATTAACGGATATTGTAACGAGAATTTTGTTCAACACGGGGCTTTCAACAGAAAATTTAAGGAAGCTTTTTCAATTTTTTTTGATCTAAGTCCGCTGCTACCTGCAAAGTGAAATATTTGCTAGTGGAATAGCGCCCTTTATATGCGAAAAGCAGTTTCAACTTTCACTTTTACATTATTTGAGTAATTCATTTCATATAGTACTACTAATCGATGGTATTCTATTAGGGGGAGTTGAAATATTTGGATAAATCAATCCTTGATTTATTGAAAAAGGGTGGATTTGTTTTGTATGCAAGGCATGGTCAAGCGACTGTCGGGGTAGATCAGCCATATTTAAATTTTCAAGATTGTGTTACGCAAAGAAATTTGTCTGAATTTGGACGAAGGCAGGCCGTTTACTTTGGACAACTGCTACGTCATTTACAAATTCCGATTAGTTCCCCAATAGTCGTAAGTCCTTTTTGTCGTACAATTGAAACGGCACAGCTCGCATTTCCGTATTCTTATATCCAAATTGACCCAATTGGTTATGAAATTTATAAATTGGGTGGGAATATTCCTTTTGTTGAAAAGACAAATATATTATCAAGTTTGCAATCAGTGTTAGAAAGAAAGCCACCGCAGGGAACGAATCAAGTGATTATTGCCCATAGCTTTCCTGAAGATGTTGGATTAGGGGAGATTTCGAATATGGGAATGGTTATTGTAAAGCCAAATGGTCCTGGGAATGGTTATGAAATCATAAAAAAATTATCTTTAGAAGATTTATCACTAAATTAACGTAGGGATGGGTGAAATCATGGAAATAAAAACAGTCTCACAGTGCACGTTAAATGAAACTTTAAAAGCTTGGAATAAAGGTTTTGAGGGGTATTTTGTACAAATAGAAATGAATGCAGAGGTGTTTTTAAACCGACTCGTTGGAGAAGGACTATCCCTAGAGCTATCAATCGTCGCATTTGATCATAATAATCCTGTTGGCATTGTATTAAATGGATTTAGACTAATGGATGGTAAGAAAATCTCTTGGAATGGTGGAACTGGCATCTCTCCAGACTATCGCGGTAAAGGTGTTTCGCGTGTTTTAATGGAAGAAACCATCGCCCTCTATGAAAGAGAGAAGGTGGAAGTTGCAACGCTTGAAGCTATAAAAGAGAATAAAGTAGCAATTGCGTTATATGAAAAGTATGGCTATACAATAACAAATCAATTGTTTTTTTTAAGTGGCGAATATGAAGCAAAAGTAGAGCAGCCAGTCGTAATTCATGTGGAAACTATTCGGCCAGAAGAGCTATCGCATTTATCTTTTTATCAGGAAGATGTCCCTTGGCAATGTAGCTGGCAAAGCAATAAACAAGGAGAAGCTAAAATTTTTTATAACGAGAATAATGAAGCGATTGGCTATATGCTGTATAGAACAGTATGGGATAGGGATGGTGCCATCGACAGCATAGTGCTTTATCAATTAGAGTTATTAGGGAATGGCAATGTTGAACTTATTCCACACTTTATCGCAAGCATTACAAAACACAAAGTAAAACTGGCAACAGTTAACTTTTTAGCAAGTAATCCAGCAACGAGCTATTTGACGGAGAATGGGCTTGAAGTGAAGACGGAGCAAGTGCAAATGAAGAAGAAAATAGATTAATAGTTTGCGAGGTGAGAAGAGAAGAGAGAATTTCTGAAGGCTTCAACGTTAAGCTAGGCAAAATTATGTTACTTAAATTTCGGGAGATATAGACGGCCAATGTCGACGAGTTTAAATTGAGCCGCAGTTGTTCCAGATAGTTAAAAAAAGAAGGTGTTTTGTTATGAGGAAAATGCTCATATGTAATTTACTAATATTATTATTGGTAGGTTGTACACCAGCTATAAATACTAATCCCACTGCGAAATCTATCCTTAAAGAACATTCTCAGGTGGATATTCTTCAGTATAATAATTTGATTTATATTAATGCTACAAGTTTGGAATCAATGCAACAATTTGAATATACGAAGTGTGAGAAGATAGGGGAAATTATTAAAACTACAAATTCCTCTAAAAATTTTAAGGATTTTTATGCTACTAAACTGGAAAGTGGAACAAAGATTTTCTCTACAAATGAAAATAATACTTATACAATCATTGCGGAAATAAATGGGCAACATATACTTTATACTGTTTTGCTTGAGGGCTAGGTTGTAAACAATTGAGAATTCCAGTATACTAATCCGATAAAGAATGTAAATAAAGGATGAATTTAAATGACGTTTGAAGAGATTTTACCACGCTTAAAGGCGGGAGAAAAAGTAATTCGTAAAGGTTGGGGCGGTGCCGAATTATATGTGAAGCTAGTTGGACAAAGCGAACATGATGGTGAGACTTTGAATCCTTATTTTTTAATTAATGTACGTGGTGAGGGCTATACAATGTTCACACCGACAGTCTGTGATTTATTAGCGGAAGATTGGATAATTGTTAATTAAACGGAAGAGCCATCTCAAATGAGGTGGTTTCTTTGTTTTTAGAGGAGAGAGATCAATGACGTTTGAAGAATATAAGGGCAAAACGGTATTTGTAACGGGGGCTGCTTCAGGTATTGGTCATGCCCAAGCTATTGCATTTTTAGAAAATGGAGCAAACGTATTCGGGTTTGATATAGAGGAGCAAGGGTTAGGAAATCTATTTCACCAATACCCTGAACAATTTGCCTATAAAGTAGGTAGTGTATGCAATAAGGACGATGTAGAGCAAGCATTTAAAGCTGCAATTTCAATCTTTATGCAAGTAGATATTTTATTAAATACTGCAGGGGTTTTAGATGGCTTTGCAAAAACGCTTGATACAGATGAGGCGCTTTGGGATAAAATTATGAATACCAATGTAAAGGGTACTTTTTTTGTGACGAATACGATATTACCCCATATGGTAAAACGAAAATCGGGCGTCATCGTTAATATGACGTCTATTGCAGGGCTTGTTGCAGGCGGTGGTGGTGCGGCGTATACAGCATCTAAACATGCGATTGTCGGCTATACCAAACAGCTAGATTTAGATTATTGTCGTGAAGGAATTCGCGCCAATGCCATTGCACCTGGAGCCATTCAAACACCGATGAACAAGGCTGATTTTGAAGGTGATGGAGAAATCGCAAAATGGGTCGCTAAAGAAACGCCTGCTGGACGCTGGGCACAACCAAGTGAAGTGGCGAGTTTAACACTTTATTTGGCTAGTCAATCAGCTGATTATATACACGGTGCAATCATGCCGATTGATGGCGGCTGGCTTACTAAATAGTATTGTTCAATCGTAAATTCTTCTATATAATATGCAAGTAAGCAAAATTCAGCTTGCACTGCGGCACTTCAGATAGGGCGACAAGCTCTCTTCCTTTGGCCGTAGTTATTACTAAAATAGCGGATGTGCTATTTTACAAAGGAGAATAAAATTGAATACATCTATTGTAAAAGATTCAAGCCGTACTTCTGTAACCGAGCTTACAAAGACGGCACTTGTTGCAGCTTTATATGTGGCTGTAACTGTATTATTGTCAGTCATAAGTTTTGGGGCAGTTCAACTACGTTTATCGGAGATGTTTAACTACCTAGCCCTATACAACAAACGCTATGTACTTGCCGTGACTTTAGGAGTAGTACTTGCAAACTTCATGTCACCAACGTGGATATTAGATGTACCGATTGGTGGAATTGCGACATTTCTCGTTTTGATTCTTTGTCGAAGAGTAACGAAAAATATAACAAATGATCTTGTGAAAATGGTTATAACTGCATTGATTTTTGCTATATCAATGTTCACTGTTGCAGGGCAATTAACAATTCTCTACGATCTTCCGTTTTGGGCTACATGGTTTACGGTTGGCGTTGGGGAGCTATTGTCAATGACTGTTGGTGGTATGACTATTTATTTATTAAATAAAAAAATTGATTTATCGAAATAATTTCATTAAGCTCTTATAGAAACAGTCGGAGGACAAATGAGCTGTGCTGCGCACAACAAGAAGGGACCCCTCTTATGGTACATGAAGTACCATAAGAGGGGTCCCTTTTGTGAAGAAGTATTACTTATCTCTTAAAGTTTAGTGTCAGATGGGGCAGACTTTACCCCTTCTGACGGGGGATCAACTTGTTTAGGCTGAAGTATGAACTGAGTAGACAGTAAAGATAATACATTTAAACTTCCATTTCCCGATTTGGCTACGGTCATTACTACAGCTTGATAAGTAGTATCAGTATTGATTTTAGTTCCAAATGCATCAAACATATTTATAGATGCACCTTTGGTATTTTCGTTCGACTTGAATGATGTGTAATTCTGTGGATTGACATTATTCGCATCCGATAACTTGAAATTTGCTACATCTTTTGATTGAATCAAGAATACTCGATATTCTGTTACGTTGTTTTCATTGCTTACTTTATCAAAGCTAATCCGTATGTCTTCATAGGTCCCAGTATTCCCAGCGGTAGAAAGACTTACATTAGTTACTGCTTCTACTGCGGCAGAATTGGTTAACGTAATATCATTCGAAGCGCCAGACAATGTAACTGTGCCGGCTGAACTGCCTTTTCCAACTGACAATACGTAGACGTTATACGGCGTACCGTTAGTGATAGAGTTGCCATCTATATCCGTTGCCTTAACGTTAAGAACCTGGTCAGTACTGCTGCCAGAAGTACTTACGGCAGTAAAGTTTGGAAATTGGACGTTGCTTGCTATTGAAGTATTGAATGGTTTATTTTTAGGTACTACCATAATTCGATATTCGCTTATATTCGATGCATCAGATGCATGATTGAACGATACCTGTAAATCTCGACCATCTCCAAAATCATTTACATCGCTTGCCTTAACATTGCTGACCGCTTGAACGGTTTTGTTCTTAGTAAGTGTAATCACCGATGAATCAGAAGATAGAGCATTGACGCTTGAAGAATTTCCATTCGCTACAGTCAGTACATAAACACGGTAGCTTGTGCCTTCCGTAATGGAATAACCGCGAACATCTCGAGCCCCATCTAACGTTCTAGTTACCGATTTATTTCCGCCTTTGCTTTCTGTGATGTAATAAGAGCTACTATTGGCTTGTGATAGGCTGAAGCTGCTGTAATAAGCTGTCGGTACGACAAAAATCCGATATTGATTGACATTTGTTTCATCGGAAGGCTTCGTGAACGATACCTGTAAATCACGGCCATCTCCATAATCATTTACATCAGCAACAGTTAGATTGGTTACAGCCTGCACATTGATGTTCTTACCGAGCGTAATCGTTGACGTTGGCGCGGACAGCGCATTGCTGCCGGAATAATTGCCATTGCCTACCGAGAGAACATAGACACGGTAGCTAGTTCTATCCGTGATATAATTGCCACGCACATCCCGAGCATTTCCCGAGAGCGTCAGCTCGTAATTGTTTTTTCCTGACTTGTTCAAAGTCGTATAATTACTGCTGGATACATTATTAGCATCCGCCAGACTGAAGTTACTGTAATACGATGTTGGTACAACCATAATACGATAATGACTAATATTGGACTCATCCGCCGCTTTAGTGAAAGAGACAGAGAGATCACGGCCGTCGCCATAATCATTCACATCGTTGGCATAGAGATTCGATACTGCTCCTACATTGCTGCTATATAGTGTAATCGCATTGGAAGCAGACGATAACACGTTATTCCCAGAGTTCGTAGCTACAGCCATTACGAATATACGATAACTGACCCCATTCTGAATGGCATAACCGTCTGTATCTCGTGCACCTGAAGAGAGAACCTGAGTAATATTGTAGCCTGACTTATTCACCTGCGTGTAATAAGAGCTGGATAGACTGTTCGCCTTCGTCAATGTGAAGTTCGAATAGTTGCTAGCTCTTACAACAAAGATCCGATAAGAGCTGATGTTAGACTCATTGGATATTTTGTTGAAGCTAACTCGCAGATCGCGTCCATCTCCATAGTCGTTGACATCATCAACTTGAGTAATAACAGGAGTAGCCACTGTATTTGGACTAAGTGTTACTGATGAAGAAGCAGATGACAGCTTATTAACAGCTGAATCAGCGCTGCTAACTGACAAGACGAATGCTGTATAAGGTACGCCGTTCTTAATGGAATCACCGGCAGTATCACGTGCTGAGGAAGACAGAGTTCCTGTCATCGTACCGCCGTTGCTCCCCGATTTATACATTGTCGTATAGTAGCTACTGGATAAATTATTCGCAGTAGTAAGACTGAAATTGTTAGCGTCCTTAGTCTTTACGATAAACACACGGTAATTCGAAATATTGTTGTCATTCTGCGGACGAGTGAAGCTAACCGAGATATCGCGTCCGTCGCCGAAATCGCTAATATCGCTAATTTTCACATTTGTTACCTCTGCAACCGAAGACATGTTCGTTAGGGTAATCTTCGGAGAAGACTTCGATAATACGCTGGAATAAGAACCTTTTCCAACTGCAAGTACATACGCTACATAAGGCTGGTCATTTCTAATAAAGTCTCCGTCCACATCCCGTGAACTCTGGGATAATGTGATGGAACGATCTGAGCCGGTAGGTGATACTTTCGTATAATTTGAAGCGGAGACCTTCAGGGCCGACGCCTGATTGAAGCTTTTTGAAGCTTTCACAACGAGAACCCGGTAATGATCCACAAGTGATTCAGTGGACGATTTGGAGAAGCTAACCTCCAGGTCACGCCCATCTCCTTGATTACCAACATCTTTAACCGATACATAGTTCACTGGAGAAATACTAATATTGCTCGGAGTGTCAGAGTTAATAGATACAATCTGATTATACGAGTTCCAGTCAACATCCTGACCAAGCGCTTCACTAACAAAGCGTACTGGCACCATTGTTCTGCCATTTATTATCTGTGCTGGTACATCAAGCGTAACTCTCTCGGCATTGATAGTAGCTACCTTCGATTTAATCTTGAGAACTACCGTTGTACCTCCTTTATTCCCAGTAACGGTTTGATTCTTTCGATCCCAATCCACGCTTGCATCCAATGCCTCGAAGATTGCTCTAAGCGGCAGCATAACGCGCCCTTGAATCATCACTGGTGGCTGGTCGGTCTTTAATTGAACCCCGTCCACATAAATTGTGATGGCCCTTGCCGCTTGAGCGGTCGCTGGCTGCAGCAATATCGGTACAATAAGTATCGCTGCAAGAAACAAAGTCCAAATTTTCTTCATAAATTCCACCCCTCCTATTAATCTGGCATGATAAACATCATTGCATAATTAGTACGTATCAATAGGTAAAAAAGTTTCATATTTTTACCTCCATAAGAAAATTTAACCGAGAAGGTGATGCCATCAGCTTTATTGGGCGTTTTCCTATATGAAATAATAATTGTAACCTCGCTTAAGCGACGTATTATTCATAGTACGAATGGAGAGGTTTACATTTCAAAGATTAGTAAACGAATCGTAATGTAGGGACGATGATTTTCTTCATTACATGGGGAACAGGTATACGAGGACAGACTGCCGCCGCAGCTTGCTATTGTCTCGGTGAAGCAGACGACCAGAACAAAAACAGTGCCAAACAGAGGAACTGTGACCCACTTATCGAGGCTAATTAGCTGCAATCAAAAAGCTTGTCGCGATGATTAGCGACAAGCTTTGCCGAGAAGTACCATATAGTCTAGTTTAATCTATAAAATGTGACGCGTTTTTTGTTTTATTCCACCGTCACTGATAGCTCCTTCACAAGGAGAGAAGGGGAGCCGTACCCATCTGGTAGGAAGTAAAGCTCTGAACTAGTTTCTTCGATATCATTTAAGAACTCAAAGAAGTTTCCGGCTATTGTCATTTGCTTGACAGGGGAGACAATTTTGCCATCTTGAATATGGAATCCTGAAGCTGCAACCGAAAAATCACCAGAAACTGTATTCGTACCAGAATGAAGCCCTGATAAATCTGTAATAAGTACTCCGTCAGTAACCGAGTTAATTAACTCATCTTGAGATTTCTTACCAGTCGAAATATATAAATTTTGGGGCGCAATAGATAAAGTACCTTTGTAGGAGTCTTTATGTGCATGCCCAGTTGTTTTACAGCCGTCCTTTTTTGCCGTTTTTCTATTATGCAATAATGTTTGGAGTGTGCCATCTAAAATAATTGCCTGCTCTTTTGTTGCAACACCCTCTCCATCAAAACTTGCTCCAGACAAAGCAGCGGGATGGAATGGAGCATTCAGCAATGTAATAACCTCTGACGCCACTTTTTGTCCAACCTTTCCATTTAATAAGGATTGGCCTTTTTGAGCATTTTCAGCTGAGAGTATCGGCATAAAGGTACTTAATAATGATGCTGCCGCGTCTGAGCGTAGGACAATTGGATATTTGCCAGCTGGAATCGATTTTTCACCTAAATTCGTAAGAGCTTCCTCAGCCGCTTCTTTTGCAATATCATCAGCATTAAGAGAATGAAAATCACGTGTCATTTTCAAATAACTACCTGTTTTCAGTTCCTCACCTTCTTTTACAACCGTAGAGAGGAAAATAACTAAGCCATTCTCCTTATGTGATAGGGCAAGGTTTTTACTATTCGTTAATGAACGTTCAGTAGTATATTCTTGAAGGAAACAGTAATCAAGTGTTACAATGCGCGAATCGTAGGCACGGATTTTTTGTTCAATTAAACGGAGCAGTTCAATTTTTTCAGGAATTCCGATTGTCTCTAATTCTTCATTGTAAAATTCATGTGGCGTGTATTTATTACTGCCTTCAAAAATATCTATGCCCTCATCTTCATCTAGAACGTCTGCATTTGCTTTTACACGGTTGATTAAAAAGGACATCGAATCATCGTCTAGTTTTTCTGTATAGGCGTAGCCCATTTTTCCGTTATGCAGCCCACGTAGACTTAGGCCCCCATCCTCAGACGTTTCATAGCTATCAATCTGTCCTTCGTAAAGCATACACTTAAACGTATTTTTCCGTTCATAATAAACTTCAGCCTCTGTAAAACCGGCTTCTATCGCCTGATCTAGTAGTTTTTCTTGATATTCAGCAATATTCATCAATTATTCCCCCTTTGTTCCTCCAACTGTCATTTCGCTAACACGAATCATCGGCTGACCAACATTGACAGGAAGACTACCACTAATGGCTCCGCACATGCCGGCACCATGTGCAAGATTATTCCCAACGCGATCAACTAGCTGCAATGTTTTTGCTCCGTTACCTATTAGTGTTGCACCACGTACAGGACGATCGATTTTTCCATCCTTCACAATATAAGCTTCCATAACCGCGAAGTTATAGTCACCAGTCGATGGATTTACTTGACCGCCACCCATATATTTTGCATAAATTCCATATTCGGTAGATGCAATAATTTCCTCAGGTTTAGATGTGCCTGGAGCGATATATGTGTTCGTCATTCGGGATGTTGGATTGAAACGATAGGATTGGCGTCGTGAAGATCCAGTTGGCTCAGCATTCATACGGCGCGCATTAAATTTATCAATCATGTAGCCTTTTAAAATTCCATTTTCAATTAAGATGTTTTTTCGTGTTTTTTCCCCTTCATCATCAATGTTAAGGGAACCCCATTCGTTTGGAAGTGTGCCATCATCAATATATGTAACAATATCAGGGGCAACTTTTTCACCAAGACGATTTGCAAAAACGGAATTGTTTTTCGCGACTGCTGTAGCCTCAAGTCCATGACCACAAGCTTCGTGAAATATAACACCGCCGAATTCATTATCAATGATGACTGGTAATTTTCCGCTAGGACATTCATCGGCATGAAGCATTGTGACCGCAATACGTGCAGCTTCACCAGCATAGTGCTCTAAATCTAGATTTCCGATAAATTCAAAGCCAGCATGTGCGCCAGGACCGTAGAAGCCAGTTTGCATTTCTTTGCCCTCGGAGGCAGTTGCCTGGATGGCAAGTCGACTATGAATACGCGTATCTTCTACAAATTTTCCTTCTGAGTTGGCGATTAAAACATGCTGCTCTTCGTCAAAATACCGAACTTTAACTTGACTGATGCGTTCATCATAATTTCTAGCAATGTCATTAGCCTGTCGCATGATTGTTGCTTTTCTAGCATGTTCCACACTGTTTGGTAGAATGATAATGTTATGAATAGGCGTAATAATTTCTTTTTTTAGTGGTTGAATCGTTCCGGTAGCACCTCCTTTAATGGCAAGTGCTGCTCGTTTTGCTGCTGCTAGTAAGCCTTCCTCTGAAAAATCGTTTGTGTAAGTGTAGATGCTCTGAAGACCAGAAAAAATACGTATACCAATGCCAAAATCACGTCCAGAAATACTTTGTTCAATTTTTCCACTTTGCAATGTACATTCATTGACAAACTTATCCTCGATGAAAACTTCGGAAAAATCGCCACCTGTTGAAAGGGCAGCTTCAAGTACATTTTCAATAACTGATTGTTTAATCATATTTCCTCCTCCTTTTCTTAAGTGTACCAAATAATCGGAATGTTCAGTGTTAATACATTAGGATCAAATCTAGTGAAATTTATCACATAAATTAATATATATTCTAATTGAGACGTTTTATGATAGGAGCGTTGGTAGGTGGGGAATATTTTTAATGAATATCTACACGAAAATCAAAAATTAATTATAATTTACTGCTTCTAACACCAAACTAATGGAAAATCAGAGGAAGGTGATGGGATGGAGCAGCAATATAGTGTAGGGGATATTGTTTATATTTTTTATCGCCATCCATATATTCAGGATGTAGCGAACATACAGGAAGCGGCAGTTGTGAATAATCCGGATCATCCAAATGAACTGGCGCTTTTTCTATTTGAGAATTATTACCCAATAACAAATGATATTCTAATGTTTACAAGCGAAATGGATGCTGAGCAAGCTTATCATCAGTATTTTCATTGATGAAGCTTATATTCAACTGCTTTTCAACACGTTAATGAGAGAAAACAAATTATACTTGTTTAATAAGTTTTCTCTCTAAAGCTTATTTCATAACTAACTGTGATACATACGGTTCAATATATCTACCATCGATTCCATCTGGTAATTTTAATAGTGAGAAATATTGCATTGTCTCTGATTCTTTATAATCAATTACTAAATCACCTTTAACATTTCTCGTATAATAGACGGCTGTAACGGAGTAGAATTCATCTCCATTAGAAACTTTAAGGTAATAATCTGGACCAGAAAAAATATCTAATAACTTTAGGTCCTCTATCATCAAACCTGTTTCCTCTAACACTTCTCTTTTTGCGGTATCTTCTAAGCTTTCTCCTAATTCCATCAAGCCACCTGGAAGCCCCCAACCTCCACCATATCTCTTTTGTAACAATACATCATTCTCATTATTTAAGATTAATACAACAGCACCTGGCAAAATAATGGGTTGGTGACCAACATATTGTCGTAAAAATTTATAGTATTCCATCGTTTCACTCATTTCTAATTGAATAAATTTATCTGTCCTTGTTTTAATTACACAAATTCCAGAGATTTCCTCCTTTAGATTCTAATCATGCTAATCTCCATTTACATATTATCTGTATAATCCCAGTTTTGATGGTAACGCTAAGCTGAGATAATCATTCAAAAAGGGGAGAATGTATTTGGATTCATTTCAACTGAATTGTTGGTCGGAGCATGAAGAGTTGGAGGTCGTTATGCTTTGTGAGCCATCAAAATTAGATGTAACAGATTCAACAATAGCTGAAAATGTAGGGTGGAGTGCTACTGTTAATCACGTAAAAGCAATGGAGAATTTCATGGAATTAAAGACGACGCTAGAAAATGCGGGTGTCAAGGTGATTGACTATTCGAAAGAGCTAACAAATGAGGAGAACATCGTAAGTGAGCAGCTTATAAATAGGTACTTTGTACGCGATCTAGCCTGTGTTTTAGGAAATAGTATGTTTCTTGGAGAGGCGGGTAGCTCTTTAAGGCGTCCGGAGTATACACATGCACACTCATTATTAGAAAAGTGGTTTCCAGAAAAAATCTTAAACGTTAAACAACCATCGGCCGCTTTAGAATGTGGAGATGTAATGATTTTAAATAGGGATGCAGTGCTTATTAATATTGGCATGAGAACAACGCTAGAGGCTGTAGAAAGTATTAAGGATAGCATCTTTCAGGAAGGATTTTCTGAAATCGCAATCATTGATTTGCCAAGACGCTCCGATACACTTCATTTAGATATGAATTGTAATGTGGCAAACGCAGATCTAGTAATAGCTAAAAACTTTATGCGTTATTTTCCTGTACATGTGTTCACACCTCAAACAAGTCGTTTCGAAATGACCGAGCAATTTTTAAATCATCATGGCTTGGATGTTTACTGGCTTGAAAAATATAATACAATCCCTGATATCAATTTTATCAATCTTAATCCCGAAACACTGTTGATTAGTAAGCAAGCAACGAAGCAACAATGGACGAAGCATCCACTATTGCAAAAAAAGAATTTAATAGAAATTGAAGTCACAGAGCTTGAAAAAGGCGGCGGTGGCATTCGTTGCATGACATTGCCACTAGTAAGAAAGTAAGCAAAAGGCAGGAGGGTTGATCAAATGACATCAAAAACAAGGAAAGGGAGGTTGTCTTGGTGGCAGCTTTCGCTTCTCGGTATAGGTTGTACACTAGGAACAGGATTTTTTCTTGGGACAAGTATGGCCATACATAAAAGTGGTCCTGCTGTTTTAATTCCTTTTTTGTTAGCGGCGATAGCTACGTATATCGTCTATGATGCTCTTGTTAAGATGTCAGTTGACAATCTAGATAAGGGTTCATTCCGTACGTATGCAAAGCAAGCTTTTGGAAATTGGGCAGGATTTAGTAATGGCTGGATTTACTTGATTTCTGAGATGCTTATTATGGGGAGCCAATTGACGGCGCTTGGTATTTTTACAAAGCTTTGGTTTCCAATGCTTCCTTTATGGGTTGCTGCATCTATTTATGCTGCACTTGGATTAGCCGTTATCCTTATGGGCATGAAGGGCTTTGAAAAATTTCAAAATATTTTTGGTGCGTTAAAGGCTGCAGCGGTTGTCATGTTTATTATAATAGCGGTTGTGTTAATTATAAAAGGGTTTAACACGGATTCAGCTGCACTTGATGCAATGCATGTAAATTATGAAGAATTTTTCTCGCAAGGTGTGAAAGGAATTTGGCTTGGACTGCTATATGCCTTTTATGCATTTGGAGGAATTGAGGTTATGGGTTTAATGGTCATTGATTTAAAAAACCCTAAAGAAGCGCCGAAAGCTGGAAAAGTGATGATTATTACGATTACTGTCATTTTTGTAATAGCTATTATGCTTGCCTTGGCGCTTGTTTCTTGGAAGGACTTTACTATAGAGGAAAGTCCATTTATTACAGTGCTTAATGGTTTTCATATACCTTTTGTTGCAGATATTTTTAATGGCGTTTTAATTATTGCAGGTTTTTCAACAATGGTAGGCTCTTTATACGCGGTCATAACAATTCTGATTACATTGGCAGAGGATCATGATGCCCCAACTTCTCTAGCGAAGAAGGGGAAAATGAAGATTCCATTTCCTGCATTTCTTTTTTTAGCTTGTGGTCTAATCATAACGATTGTAATAGGCTTCCTCATGCCAGAAAAGATTTTTGAATATTTGATTACAGCTGCAGGTTTAATGCTGATTTATAATTGGCTCTTTATTTTAGTGACCTATATGAAGCTAATGAAGCTGTCGAAGTGGGGGTATGTGAAGAGTGGAATAGGGATGTTGCTCATTGTGGTGACAGTGTCTGGAACGTTAGGGGAAAAAACAAGCAGACTCGGTTTTTTCGTGAGCCTGCTTTTTATCATCTTAATAGGAATTGCGACTTGGATTGTCATGAAAAGGCAAAAACAAGGTAAGAAAGCTTAATGTCCTTTGTTCTGTGGAAAGATCAAAGAATTTTGCATACGTAAAAAAGGACATTTCGATGGACTACGATCATCATCGCTTAAAAAATACTGCTTCCATTCATAACTACCTTCTTGCCCGTACCATTTTAAATCAGTATGAGCGGGAATAGCATCGTATTCTGTAATGCGTTGATGAATAAGCTTCTTTAATTTTCGACCAAATACAGTTGAGTCGTTCATTTCTTCAAATATCCAGCGTGGCTGGAATGCCATTAATAAAGTTGAGAAATGACGACTCTTTCTTAATTTGTGTGCGGGCGTTGCACAAGACACAAAATAAGGCTCACCGTTAAAACAAAATTCCCATTCATGGTGCGATGGATCGGTTGGAATTTCCTTTGGCCAATCGATATCATCAAATTTAGTTAAATTGTTTAAAACTGACCAAAATAAATTACTATAATCCGCTACATCGAAGTTTTTATGCATATCATTAGGGGTTTTGAAGAAAATGGTATGTGTTGTATAGTTGCCGAATGTTTGACAGTGCTTATCGTATTCCTTTAAGCATAGTGCTAACGTCTTTATCGAATGTTCCTCTCGAGGATCTCCGATAAAACTATAGCGTAAATGGTTCGATAAAAAACCTTTTCTAGCTGGAATACAGGGGAACGTATTTTCTTCATCTGCAACCATGGCAGCGAAGTCGGTATATGCTGACTGTTGCCATAATGGAAGTGTTTCAAAATGTTCTTCTATCCACTTCTTGTCTAACACTGCTACTTCCACTTATGTCTCCTCCTTCTATACATCTTTATATTATTAAAAAAAGTGCAGATGAGTGACGATGTATTGGCATAACGTTTTCTAACTAGGATCATTACCATAACGTGTGGTTGATTTCCGTTCCGACTGGGCGCTTTCCTGGGGGCGTCAGATGAGCCGCTTCGCTTCGCTGCAGGGTCTTATCTGTGACGCTAATCCCCGAGGAGTCGCCCAGTCTCCACTCCAATCAACTTATATGCATGACATACGTTTTAGCAAAATGTCATCCCTAAATTCCAATGTTGGATCAATTTATTAGAAATCATTTATATGGCTCATTACCATAACGTGTGGTTGAATTCCGCTTTGTCGCTGACGCTTTGCTTTCACGCAGAGCAGAGCTTCCTGGGGGCGTCCGATGAGCCGCTTCGCTTCGCTGCAGGGTCTCGGGCCAACATGATGTTGGTCACGAAGGCGTTATCACAGGATGTGATGGTTTTAGCCTTCGTTCCTCTATCGCTAATCCCCAAGGAGTCGCCCAGTCTCCACTCCAATCAACTTATATGCATGACATACGTTTTAGCAAAATGTCATCCCTAAATTCCGATGTTGGATCAATTTATTAGAAATCATTTATATGGCTCATTACCATAACGTGTGGTTGATTTCCGCTTTGTCGCTGACGCTTTGCTTTCACGCAGAGCAAAGCTTCCAAGGGGCGTCCGATGAGCCGCTTCGCTACGCTCCAGGGTCTCGGGCTAACAGGATGTTGATCACGAAGGCGTTATCACAGGATGTGATGCTTTTAGCCTTCGTTCCTCTATCGCTGATTCCCAAGGAGTCGCCCAGCCTCCACTCCAATCAACATTCGTTTTAACAAATGTCATTCCTAATTTTTTGTGAAAAGCAAATGAATAGTTTCGATTTTATTTATAATAGAAAACATGATTAATGATATGATAAAGTCCTAATATTTCAATTATTTAATATAAAGATTATTTATTAAGTGTTAAAAATTTAGAAGTTGAAAAGAATCAATGAAAGGATGGTCAGGCATTTGAATTCAACTACTATAAAATTAACAAATCGTATGTTAAGGATCATAAAGAATGCAGAAGATGAAGCTTCCTCTTCACAACAAAAATTGTTACTGCCAATTCATTTCCTGCTTGCTTGTTTTAAAGAAAAAGAGGGGGCACTTGGTGAATTAGTATTAAAATGTACTATGAATGAAGCTTCTTTAAGAAACTTGGTTAATGAATTTGATCAAAAATCAGAAAAGAAAGTTACAAGCCATAATTTATTTTCTGTTCCAGTATCAAATGATGTTTTAACAGTATTGGAACAAGCAATTTGCTATATGCAAAACTATAACCAGGTTTATTTAAATGAAGGTCACTTTCTTAAAGCACTAATAAAGACGAATATGCTTGAGAAATTCGTTTCAGAAGAAGATATGAAACTGATTTTAAAGCTTGGTACAACTTCGCGGGATATGGTTACTCATTTTCGCAATTACAATTTCCCAGATGCGATTTCTAATAATATTCGTAGAGTCAATCGTGATGATAAGAACAAGCTCATTCATTTTGTAGAAAGTCATTTTTCTCAAGAGTGGTCAGAAACGATAAAGAGTGCATTTTTAAGTACTACACCTTCCATATATGTAGCTTTTGATAATAAGGGAGATCTTGTCGGATTTGCTGGATTTGACATTTATCAAAATAAAAAATGTTATTTTGGCCCAATGGGTGTAGCGAAATCTAATCGTGTGAAGGGGATAGGATATTCCCTCCTCCATCATTGTTTAAAAGATATGCATGAGATGGGGTATGAATATGCAATTATCGGAGGAGCGGGTCCAATCGAGTTTTATGAACAAGCTTGTCATGCTGTGGTCATTCCTGCTACCAACTGTTAAGGAGATAAGAGATGAATATAGTTCAAGCAAACACTATTTCTCCAGCTATTAGAAAACTACTTTCATTTGCAACTTCGGATAAAAAAGTTCAACAAGAGTATGAAAAATATATATTTTTATCGGATAGGACATTATATAGCTTCGTAGTTGAGGGTGAAATAGTCGGTTGTATTGGTATAGAACAAATCAGTTTATCTTCATTCAGCAGAAGACTTCCACCTCTGAAGATGGCGAGATGAATGAGGGGGTAGTTCCTTTTCAGCCCAACACCTACTGAATGAAGATAAAACCTCCGGCGGATGTCACGGATTTTTAAAGGAATGAAAAAAAGATGTTAGCCTAAAACCTTCGCATCCTGCGAAAACGGCTAACTGACCTGCATCGTGCAGGCCTGGGCACAATTCAAAATCCGGACGTAATTACGCCTTGGCGTAATTGATTAGAGTGTGAGATTAAACATATCGCTGTATTAGCTGATCAAAGAGGAAAAGGTATTGGCAGTAAAATGATTAATTATATAGCAAGTAAGTACCCATCAATTGTTGCTGAAACGGATAATGAGGCTGTTGATTTTTATGGACGCTATGGTTTTTTCATAACTAGCCTTGGAGAGAAATACCCGGGTGTGGAACGCTTTCTATGTCAATATACTAAACAGTGAAAAAACCTGTATTGCTTTTCCTAATGAAAAGCAATGCAGGTTCTTTTTATAATTTTGGATTAAAGACCTTTTCGTCAAGAATGTTTAATGCATGATGAATGTCCTCTAAATCATTTTTAGATGCATGTTGGATAAGCTGTTGAAAGCGATCTTCTATACAGGCGAATGCTTCCTCCATTATTTTTTCTCCATCCTCTGTAAGGCAAACATAGTGCTTTCTTCGATCCTCAGTATCGCTAATTTTTTCAATAAACTTTCGTTCCTGTAGTTTTCGTAATTCACGGCTTGTATTAGGTAAGGACATATGCTGGCAATCACTAATTTCAGTAGGTGTAACTGGCTGGCTTACCTTTATATATTCTAAAATTTTATATTGTACAGGTGTAATATTATCGATTTTAACGTTTTGAGTTAGTTCGTGCGTTACTTGGTGTACCGCTGCTGTAAATGCTACGAACTGATGAAATAATTGTTTTTTGTCCAAATGGGTTCACCTCTTACTGACAAGATAACAAAAAACTTATCTTAAAACAATTATCATTTGACAACTAAAAATAGATAGTTTACTATTTTGTTATCAAATGATAAGTAATGGAGGATGCATGATGAATACATTAATTATTTATACATATCCCAATCATAAAAGTTTGAATTATGCTTTTTTACAGGAGGCTATTAAGGGCTGTCATGACAATCCTTCCATAAAGGAGACTCAAGTTTTAGATTTATACGAGGAACAATTTAACCCGATTTTAGTATTTCATGAACATAAACGTCGTCGTGATATGTTTCGTGATCCAAAGCTTGAGAAATATCGTGAACAAATTAAGTGGGCTGATAAAATCGTATTTGTTTATCCGATATGGTGGGGAAGACCACCAGCTATGCTTTTAGGGTATATTGATCAATTGTTTGCGGCCAATTTTGCTTATAAAGATAAAAAGGGGCTATTTCCTGAGGGGCTTTTAAAGGGAAAATCAGTAGTGTGTATTTCGACAATGAAGGGGCCAACAAAATATCCACTCTTATGGCTGAATAATGCGCATAAAATATTAATGAAAAGAGCGTTATTTAATTTTGTTGGCATTAAACAAGTGAAGTTTTTTGAATTTGGCAATATGGAAAGTAAGAAGGGGAGACAAAGCAAAAAACTCGAAAAAGTTTATCAATATTTTAGAAAAGTAGCTTACTAGTTCATCTGCCTAATATACTCGTGCAGACGAAGAAAGAATCTCCTATTCGTTTGCACGAGTCATATTGGTTTCTAGTGGCAATGTTAAAAAAAACGTTGTGAATTCAGCAAGCTTGCTTTCAACAGTAATTGTGCCTTTATGCATATCGACGATTTTCTTCACAATAGATAGTCCTAAGCCACTTCCGCCATTCTCAGCTGTCCTCGATTGGTCTGCCTTATAAAATCGTTCGAATACATGATTTTGTTGTTCCGTCGTTAAACCAATACCATTATCATGAATAGCTATAGTGATCGTATCTATTTGTTTCGTCATAGATATTGTAATAATGCCAGAAGCTGGCGAGAATTTAATACTGTTGCTTAGTAAATTCATCCATACTTGATTCATTAAGTCCTCATCAGCATTTACTGAAATGTTTTCTAATTGAAGATCCATCTCAATATTTTTAGCTAGCCAATTTGGTTCAAGTGCTAGCACTACATTGCGCAATTGCTTATCGAGCCGGTAATGCCTTGGCTCGAAGGGGTGATGTTGTGATTCTAACGACGTAAGCTTTAGTAAATTGTCACTAATTTTTGATAGTCGATTACTTTCCATCTCAATGATTGCTAAATAATGCTGTCGCTTATCCTCTGGGAGGTCTATGTTTTTCAATGCTTTAGCAAAGCCGTTAATAGAGGTTAGAGGTGACTGAATTTCATGCGATACATTCGAGATAAATTCTTGGCGCATTCTTTCTATTTCACCTAATTCGACTGCCATATGGTTGATGCCATGTATTAATTGACCAAATTGATCTTCATCATCTGCTTTAAGATCTAACTTGACAGTAAAATCACCTTTAGCAATACGACTTAATGCATCTACAATCGTATTCCAATAGTTCCGTTGTTTTTTTAGCCCAATTAAAAAGGTGATAATAACAGTGCATGCAAAGAGAATAAAAACACCAACTACGGTCCAGAATTGAAGCCAGAAACCTTGTGGATGTTTGCCTAACCAATCATAAAGCCAGGACGTTATGTGGTAGGAGATAAAAGTAAATACGATGCTAATGGTAAGAAGAAGCATTAAAATTAAAAAAAGTTTTAAACTATTTTTTAATCTTCTCATGAAACAAGTTCCAGTCGATAGCCTAGGCCGCGAATTGTACGAATAACAAATCCACTTGTTTCTTGAGGGAAACGTTGACGAAGTCTTTTAATATGAACATCGACTGTACGTTCATCACCTTCATAGTCGTACCCCCAAATTTCTTCGATTAACTGTTCACGTGAAAAAGTTTTTCCAGCATAGCTTGCTAATGTAAATAATAGTTCAAATTCCTTTAAACGAAGTGTTAAAGATTTGCCATTATACAAGACTTCATGTGTATTTCGATTTAACTTAATAGTGCCAGCTTCCACAAGCTGAGATAGGGAAATACGGTATCTTTTAAGAATTGATTTCACACGAACGATCAGCTCTGCTGGCTCAAATGGTTTAACAAGATAATCATCTGTTCCAAGATGAAAGCCCTTTACCTTTTGTGAAGTTTCTCCCTTTGCGGTTAACATTAAGATGGGTAGATTATCATTAAATGAACGTATTTCTTCGCATAGTTCCCAGCCATCCATATTTGGCATCATGATATCCATAATAATCATATCCACCTTATCAGAATCCAATTTGGACAGTGCATCTACACCGTCCGTAGCTTCAATTACCTCTAAACCTTCATTTTGTAAAAATACCTTAATTAATTCTCGAATATGCGCATCATCATCTACAACTAATAGTTTTGTTATGCTAACAAATCCCTTCGTTATTCCTTTTTTATACGTAATTGTTGTTTGGCAAATTCTCGGTACATATCATGCGTCTCAAATAAAGTATCATGTGTGCCACTGCCTGTAATATGTCCTTTCTCTACAAAAAGGATTTGATCTGCATCTACTACTGTTGAAAGGCGGTGTGCAATGACAAGCGTTGTTCTACCTTGCATTAAATTATCCAATGCTTTTTGAACATAAATTTCCGAGTTACTATCTAGACTAGATGTTGCTTCATCTAGCATTAATATTTGAGGGTCGCGTAAAAGTGCTCTGGCGATGGAGATTCTTTGTCGCTGACCGCCAGAAAGCTTAATGCCACGTTCTCCAACTTCTGTATCAAATTGCTCAGGTAGTTCATTAATAAATTGATCGGCATAGGCCATTTTGGCAACTCTTTCAAGCTCTTCATCCTGCACTTCTCTGTCAATGCCGTAGCAAATATTTTCACGAATCGAACCAGACAGCAGTGCACTTTCCTGGGCAACATAGCCGATTTGGCTTCTCCAAGAATGTAGGGAGTACGTGTCGATAGGCGTGTCTCCGAGTGTGATACTTCCGTTAGTAGGCTGATAGTATCTTTCTAATAGAGAAAAGGTAGTTGTTTTTCCTCCGCCACTAGGTCCTACGATAGCCGTAACTTGACCAGGTTCAATGGTAAAATTAATATTCGATAAAATCGGTTCTTCACCATAAGCAAAGTAAACGTTTTTTACATGAATCGGCTGATTCACTTTTTCTAATGTTTTTCCTTCGAAAATATCTTCTTCCTCATGTTCAAGTAATGCACTGATTCGCTCTGTAGCACCCATTGCTTTTTGAAGCTGTGTAAAGAACATCGTTAATTGGGTCATCGGCATGATGATTTGGATTAAATATAAAATAAATGCCACCATGTCGCCAGCTGTAAGCTCTCCTGAAGAAACTCTAACACCTCCATAACCAATAATGGCCACAAGGACTGACATTAAGACAAACGAAATGAGTGGCGAAATAAGAGCATGGATTTTAGCTTCTCTTAAGCCAAACGTAAAGAGGTTGGTAATTCCTTTCTTGCCACGCTCATATTCAATATTCTCAGCATTTGAAGCTTTTACTAATCGTGTTTCAGGTAAAACTTGATTGAGCACAGATGTAAATTTGGCTGTCTCATCTTGCATTCCTTTCGAAATGACAAACATACGTCTTCCTAGAAGCATTAAAATAACCATAGCAAGCGGAACAGCAATTAGCATCACTAATGTCATTTTCCAATCTAAGATTAGTAGAATGATGATGGAGCCAATAATGGAAATAACACCAGATACACAGTTTGCAAGGTGTTCTGTAATGAGCTCCTTAACGACAGCTGTGTCATTCGTAACACGACTTAATGTTTCACCTGTATCGTTCTCATCATAATAAGGGATAGGTAAATGAAGTAGCTTTCTCCAAAGCTGATCTCGTAATTTCGCGACAACATGATGTCCGACACGATTTAAATAATAGATGGAAAGTCCACTCGCGATAGCTTGCACGATAAAAGCAATACCTAATATAATAATTTGCCAATAATCAAGTGATTCTAATGAAAAGCCATCGACTAATTTTTTTGTAAATAATGGAACGATAAAGCCAACGCCTGTAGTCGCTAAACTCATAATTAATGAAATAATTAAAAGCCACATCGGTGGCTCAGCCTGTTTGACTAAGCGAATAAAACGTCGCCAATCCTTCGTTTTAGTAGTATCTTTTAAAGTCTCTTGCAACGTTAAAATCTCCCTTCATTTTCTTCAACTAAAATATGAATCCTTTATGTTTCTTACTATAACATGACATTATGAACTGAATATGAAATGAGGAGGTAATGAGGATAGGTAGCAGGAACATAAACTCCACATCAGAAAAACGCGAGAAATCAATGTTTAAAATTGATTTCCCGCGCTTTTAAAAGTTTCGACTTGCTAAGTCCCAGCCTCTTTTTTAATTATACTCGTCGATAGAACCAAGTACAAACCCTAGTACTCCAAATAAGAACATCAATACTACATATATACCGACTGAAATCAGCGCCCATATTAAAGCGGATTTAGCGGCTTTAGGCTTATCATCTTTCCATACAAAGTACATAATAATCCCTAAGAGCGGTATACAACAAAAGGAAAGGATATTAATAGCTATATTAGGTTTATCCTCTTGGTATGTATTATGTACACGAACACCACATTTTGGACAAATTTCTGCTTGTGCCGCAATTTCTTCACTACAGTGTGGACAAAACATATTAAATAAAACCTCCTAAAATTAAAAAAATTCCCATTTTCCTACTGCTTTTCTTTCATAGCATTTTTTCCCGATTAAATAAGCATCAATTAAAATAGGTAAACCAACAATTATGAATCCAATTATTAAATTATTTAAAATATAAACAGAAATCATTATAAATATAAATAAGCAAAGAAATCCCTTACCCACTTGATTATTAATGATTTGGCCTACACCGGGTATTAGAAATGTAAGTAATGCAGGAGCTAGTGGATGAGTACCCTTTGGAGATTTTCTTAAAATAATACCGCATGAAGTACACATATCTTGAAAAGGATTTATTTCATAGCCGCAATTATGGCAGTAATTAAGTACTTTGAATTTTCTAACGCCGCAATTTGGGCAAATTTCTGCATTCTCTAATAGATTGGATGCACAGTATGTACAAAACATTTTAGTCTCCTTAGTTAAAAATTAATGAACCAATATATTCCCCTTTTTTATAGAGATAAATAGTTAAACTCCAAAATAAGAGAGCGGCGTATAAAAACATAAAAACAATGCCTATTCCACCTAGTATTCCTGTTACTAATCGCCGATAGTTTGTACTAAGCCATTTATTAAATAATTGTCCCGATCCGTCTATAATCATAGGAATTGTTAAAATAAGAGCATAAAAAAAAGGTAAAACTTTAAATAACGCCAATATAATGCCAATCACATATCCAATACAAATTCCTGTGCAACGTGCGCAAATCGGAAATTGAACACCTCTGTAAAAAAAAGATCGGCTTGGTAATCTATGGCAAAGGAACAAAAATTGAAAATATCGATTCACGAAATCACCTATTTAATCAAGTTTTTCAATAAAAGGAAACAACGAATATAATATACTAAAAAAAGTAATATTGGTAGTACCTTCAATGATAAAAATTAATTTTTACATAATTTAATATAAAATGATTAAATGAATAGGTATTTATTCCTATGGGGAATGTTCTAGCTTTTAAAGAAGAAGTTTAAAATAAGTTCCTTTTTTTGGAGGGATAGCATTTAATGCTATAAATCGACAGTCGGTCTATAGAGTGCTGTATCTCATTCTATTTATAAAATAGAAAAGTCACCATGTTGACTTTTTAAAAATCGTTATGTTTCATTTGGTAAACATGGTGACTAAATAGAGAGGTGCTACATATGGATTTTAATCTTTTATTGAAGGAATTGCATTTTATGTAGCAAAGTTATGCGACTTTGTTTTCAGTTGTAAATAAGGTTCAAATAAGAGGAGATGAATATTTAGAGGTATTAACTTCTAGACAGCATATGGCTCTAATTGCTATTGCCCATTTACCAGAAGAAAATACAACACTTGTAAATATAGCTAAAAAGCTTGGTACGACTAAGCAAACTGCGAATAAGTTAATAACGAGTCTTGTGAAAAAAGGATATGTCCAAACGATACCAAGTAAATTAGACAAAAGATCGATCAATGTCGAGATTACTTCAGAGGGAAAAATAGCTTTAATTGCTTGTTCGGAGAAGTCAACTTACTTTTTAGCAGACATCTTTAAAGACTTTACAACAGAGGAAATTGAAACATTGTGGACGCTATTGCAAAAACTCTATCGTTTTGACGGTGAGGAACTAGATGGGTATGAAGAGACGGTAAATATAGAGGTAGAGAAACCAGAACAGATTTCAGGCTTCCAAGAGAGAGTTTTAACGGAGTTATTAAAACGACGATATGGAGATGAATAACGTCATGATTAAAGGGGATAAATCGTTTTTTTATCATCAAAAGGCAAAAGAGACTGAACAGAAGTTAAAAGAAAAAGTATATCTAATGAAACATAAAATAAAGAAATCTGCCTATGACGTTAAGGAAAAATTTCGTCGGAAATCAAAAATTAGTCGCACTGGAAATTATGTATCTATTATCGTGGGACTATTGCTGCTAATGATGTCTTGGAGTACGCAAATTGAGTGGCTCATATGGTTAAGTACTATGAGTATTTTCAGTAATGTTCTTCTTCTTACGATTCGAAAAAATGATTTATTTCAGGCGTGTTGATTAGAAAAAAATAGGCTTATTATTGAGCGATAATAGGATTTTTGTTGCTATTTTGCCAATATATTCCCGTTTTAACTGATTGTAGCGTAGGACTACTCGACTCCCGCGGGAAAGCGAGTAGCCCGTAGCGGAAATCAGAGCCTTCTAATTGGTTCAAGATAGGCGTGGATGATAGTTACTTTAATAGTTCTAAAAGAAAGGGGTCTAATGATGGAATCACAGATTAAAAGAAAAGGCTTTTCAAAAGATTTTAACCTGATGGTGATTGGGCAAATTATTTCTATTTTAGGTTCTGCGCTTTTAAGGTTCGCCTTATCACTTTATGTACTAGATATTACAGGACGTGCCGATCTTTTTGCAGTACTATTTGCGATATCGAGCGTTCCAATTTTACTAGCACCGTTCGGAGGAGCCATTGCTGATAGGTTTAATCGACGCAATTTAATGGTGATTTTCGATTTTATGAGTAGCATAATTGTGTTTATTTTCTTCGCAATGCTAGCAATTGGTAATAGTTCGATTTTTCTTATTGGTGTAGTGATGGTATTGCTTTCCCTCGTTAGTGCTATGTATGCACCTGCAGTGATGGCCAGTATTCCAGTACTTGTAGAAGAGGAAAAGCTTGAGCAAGCTAATGGAATTGTTAATGGTATTCAAGCATTGTCTAATGTAGCTGCTCCTGTATTAGGAGGAATACTGTACGGTTTGATTGGCTTAAAAGTACTTGTCGTGGTGAGCGGTGTGTTCTTTTTCTTATCGGCCATATTAGAGATGTTTATTCATATCCCATTTATACAGCGAGAGCGGAACGGTCATATTATTCCGACGCTTGTCAATGATTTGAAAGAGGGCTTTCGCTATGTTGTGAAGCAATCTTTTATCTTCAAATGTATGATTTTAGCGGCATTATTAAATTTATTATTAACACCGCTGTTTGTCGTAGGTGTACCGATTATTCTCCGTGTTACATTGCTAAGTAGTGATACACTATATGGAGTAGGGATGGGGTTAATCGATTTTGCCACAATTTTAGGGGCTTTATCAATGGGGTACTTTGCAAAAAAAATGGGTATCACTAATTTGTATATTTGGATTTTCATTACTGCTTTATTGATTGTTCCAATGGCTATAGCGGTTACGCCTCTGCTGCTGAATATTGGCTATTATCCATCCTATACTTTATTTGTTTTGAGCGCACTTTTAATCGCTATGATATTATGACAATCATCTCCATTTATGTTATTACACTTGTACAAAAAGAAACACCTAATGAAAACTTAGGGAAGGTCATGGCTATTATCATTGCCGTTTCACAATGTATGGCACCAATTGGGCAAATAGTGTATGGCTTATTATTTGAAGCATTTAGTGTTAAAGTCTATGTTCCTATTTTAATGATTAGTATTGCCATGGTAGTGATGGCAATAGTAACAAAGAGGATTTTACGATTTGAAAAGAGCGAGGCAGCACAATGATTCACTTTTATTGTTGGGAATACAATACAAATAAATAATGATCCCCGTTTATTATGTTTAATTTTAAGCCCCTAAAATGCTCCTTACAAGGGGCTTTTTTTGTAGATAAATAATTCCGTTTCACTACATAAAATGGTAAATAATACTTGACCTTCAAGTTAGTTGAAGGTTTACATTGGAATTAAGAGAGGTGTGATGATTTGAAGAAATTTATGACCATTCAAGAATTCTCTGAAAGAACAGGTATAGCCAAAAGCACATTACGCTTTTATGAAACTAAAAAATTACTGTTACCGGAGGAAAGAAGTTCAAATGGCTATCGAGTGTATGCAGATAGTCAAATTGCGACAGTAAAGTTAATATCCACTTTGCGATTAGCAGATGTATCTATTCAGGAAATTCAAAATTATTTACACGAGCAGGATGAAACGACTCGCCAGGAAATGATGAAAACATGGATTCAAAATATGAAACAAAAACGAGACCTATTGGATATTAGCTTACGTTACTTGGAAAGTAATTCGATTCGAGATGGTATCTATTTGATTGATAAAAATGATGAAAAAATCATTTGGTATACAGCTCAATCAACAACGGGTAAATTTGGCGCGCACTTTGAAAAAAGAGCAAACGAATTAAAACAATTAAATATAAGTATTAAAAGTTATTATTTAAATTATTTATCAGGTCAAGATGTAATCAAAGCTCAAATCGGCTTTGGTGTTCCAGCAGATACAAAAATACATGATCTAGCTGAAAGTGATTTTATTGAACATATGCCTTCTTGTATATGTCTGGCATTACCATTTAAAGAACAAATGACAACGATCAAGGATGGATACATAAAATTACTTCAATATGCGCTTCAACATAAATGGGTGCCGACACGCTCCATTCTTGAGTGGTATCGAGGTGATGACTTTACTCAATTAGATTTATTGTTGCCTGTTATACAAATGGAGCAGGGATGAAAAGAAAATACTACTAGGGATAGTTTGAGGAAGGTGCAATATGAAACGGTTCATCCGCTTTAGTATGAAAAATGCTTTAACAATGATATTAGTAATACCACTTATTATTGTGGGAGGAATTTATTCATTACAAACTTTACATATTGAAAAATATCCGAATATTGATATTCCATATTTAACAGTAGTTATCCCTTATCAAGGAGCTTCACCTAAACAAGCGATGAATGATATAGGGGAGCAAATGGAAAGGGAATTGATGAAACTCGAAGGGAGAAAAAATGTTTATACGAACGGTGTTGCTAATGCCGTCTTTTCAACGATTGAATTTGAAATGACAACGGATATGAAAGAAGCAGAGCAGCTCGTAAGGAGAAGTGTAGATAAATTACAGTTGCCTAAATTTGCAGGGGAACCGAGGTTCGAATTAACTAAACCTGGTGGAAATCCAATTATTTTCTCGATGGGAATATATGCTACAGAAAAAATTGACGAAGTTCAAACCTTTGTCAAGAATACTATAATTCCACAACTTACTGTAATAGAAGGTATAAGTGATATAGAAATCAATGGAACAACGGAAAAGTTTATTTTTATTCGACTTCTGCCACAAAAATTGATGTCAAATGGTATTACTTTAGACGATGTTCGAGAAGCTATTTTGGCAAATAATCTATCAATACCGACTGGAGACATCTCTATATCAAATGAAGTATTACCAGTGCGAATAAATAGCGAGCTAAAATCTATTGAGGAAATAAGAGACATAAAGGTTTTTACTAAAGAAATAAATTCGCAAAACATTACAACTACGAATTTAGGCGAAATAGCTGAAGTTTCATATGAAAGTGAATATACGAACAATATGACACGCATTAATGGAAAAGAGGGCGTAAGTTTCAGCATTATTCCTGAAGGTGGTGCTAATGCAGTAGCCATCGTTGATCAAGTGAAAAATGTAATAAACAATTTAGCTATTCCGGAAGATTATAAAGTCGAAATTTTACGTGATCAATCCATCGAAATTAATCAATCGGTCCATTCTATGTTACGTGAAGTATTTTTAGGGGCGTTAATGACAATCATCATCACCTTATTATTTTTAAAAAATATTCGTTCGACTATTATTGCAGTCATTTCCATCCCTGTCTCAATTTTTGCATCTTTTCTTTTGTTGAAGGCAATGGGATATACATTAAATATTATGACACTTGCTGGTATCGCTGTAGCAGTTGGACGAGTTGTAGATGATTCAATTGTCGTCATTGAAAATATATTTAGAAGAGTAAGAGCTTCTAAAGAAAGAAATGAAGAATTAATAGAGCAAGCTACAAGTGAAGTAGCAACTGCGATTACTTCCTCAACGATCACAACAGTTGCTGTTTTTTTACCACTTGCCTTTGTGCCAGGAATTGTAGGAGGTTTTTTTAAGCCACTTGCATGGACTATTGTTATTTCATTGTTGATTTCATTAATTGTAGCTGTAACGGTTGTTCCAATATTGTCAAAGGTCTTTTTATTAAAAATTACTACTAAAGAATCACATGAAAATAGACTTCAAACTTGGTATCGAAACAGTTTGACATGGGTTTTACACCATCGTTTAGTTACTTTAACCGTGGCCTTATTAATTTTGATAGGCTCTATTTTCACTATTGCACCGAGGCTAGGGACAACCTTCCTGCCACAAGAGAAAATGAATGATTTCAAAATCGAAATGACAATGGCAAAAGGAACTTCTTTCATGAAAACAGCTGATGTCGTAAGTAGAGTAGAGAATATATTATTAGATCGAAAGGACATCAACCTTATAAATACCAATATTGGCGGTCAATCTGAAAGTGCGACGATTTCATTCGTCGTCAATGATTCTGTTGGAAATTTGACTGACTATGTAAATGACGTACGACTACAATTAACAACGATAACTGAACCAGAGGAAATGACCGTCACAGGTATTGGTGGAATTATAGGAGGGGCAGAAAGCAGATACACACTAGTTGTAAATGGGACGGATTTTGAAGATATTAAAAAAGCAAGTGAGCAGATTACAACTGCTTTAAAAGAAGTACAAGGAATGGAGGACGTGACAACATCTTTAGAAGGAGAAGTACCAGAAATCGTTTTCGATTTGGATGATAAAAAACTTGCTGAAAAAGGAATCACTCCAGCTATAGTTGCACAAAGCCTTCGAACACTCATTAGTGGGGATGTAGTAACGACCATGAGGGTTGAAGAGGAAACAAGAGAAGTGAACCTAGGATTGAAAATGGATGAGGTTACATCTCTTAAAGATTTAGGACAGCTCCAAATCAGTATTGCAATGGGAATGCCTGTCTTTCTTCATGAAATAGGAGAACTGAAGAGGGTTAATAATATAACTTCAATTACTCATCTAAATGGCCATGAATATATCATGGTGTATGGAACTATTATGGATGAAAAAGTAGGAGATGTAATTGCCCAAGCAGATAAGGTAATTAATAACTTACGGCTTCCTGAAAATATTAGCTATTATAAGGAAGGTGTATCTGCATCGATGGATGATGGTTTCAAAGATTTGTCGATTGCCATAGCAATAAGTATTTTCTTAGTTTATTTGGTTATGGTTTTTACCTTCAAAGAAGGGAAAGCACCGTTTGTTATCTTGTTCGCTATTCCATTTTCTGTTATTGGCGCATTAATTGGACTTTATATTATGAAGGAACCAATCGGTATGCCAGCAATGATCGGTTTACTCATGCTAAATGGAATTGTCGTAACGAATGCTATCGTTCTAGTTGATAAGGTGAAGCAATTTGAAAGATGTGGGATGACCAATCAAAAAGCTTTAATTGAAGCAGGGGTCATACGTATTCGCCCAATTTTGATGACTGCTATTGCAACAATGGGTGCATTAATCCCAATGGCTATTTCGAATGAAACTGGGATGATATCAAAGTCTCTTTCTGTTGTAGTTATAGGTGGACTATCTACTTCTACTTTTTTAACATTATTTATCGTACCTATTCTTTATAGTTTATCTTCATTCAGTAGAAGAATCCCACCTCTATAAATGGTGAGATGAATGCGGTTTAAGTTGCTTTTCAGCGAGAGTACAAACAACCGCTGAAATAGAGGAACTCAGTCTAAGAACGCCACGTCCTGTGGCAATTTATCTGTGCGAAAGCGAAGCGACAGCAACACGGTTTTAACTGTGCGAAAGCGAAGCGACAGCAACACGGTTTTAACTGTGCGAAAGCGAAGCGACAGCAACAACACACGACTGAGTGACCAACATCACGTTGGCCCAAAGCCTCCGGCGGATGTCACGGATTTTGAAAGGAATGAATAAAGGATGTTAGCCTAAAACCTTTGCATCCTGCGAAAACGGCTAACTGACCTGCATCGGAAAAAACGCCACGTCCTGTGGCATTACCGAAATGACCGACATCGTGTCGGCCCTCGTGCAGGCCTGAGCACAATTCAAAATCCGGACGCAATTACGCTAAGGCGAAATTGATTTAAAAAGAATTAAACAATCATAGAACTTTAGACAAAACTCTATAAAAATTAATAAACCGCATGAAATCAAATTTATAAACGTTGATTTCATGCGGTTTTATTTTCTACAATTCGTATTAAAAAACAATTAGTTTTCGACGAATGTCCCAGCCTTATAATTGCAACATTAGTACCATCTTCTCCGACGTCTAGATGATATCCTTTGTCGAGGTTGAAACTCAGTAGACGAGAAGATTGGCTGAGGAATATTTTCAATATCAGTAACTATATGTTGTTCTGAGAGTTCTACTTTTGAAAGGGGGATATTTTGAGTATTGTTCAAGAGTGGTTTGGATAACTGATTATATTCCACATTATTTTCTAAATAGGCTGTTTCAATAGGGCGAGCAATGTTTTGGGTACTAGTTAAGAGAGGAATAGTTTGCGGATTATATTCTATTTCCTCTTCTACATAAGTTGTTTGCACAGAGGCATGTGAGTTTTCTACTATTTCTTCTGTCGGAGTGATGTATTGAACAGTATTAAGGAGCGGAACAGTGTATTCATTATTGCTTTTTACAATAGTAGAGTCGCCATGATTCTGTTCTGGCGAATGTTCTTTTTCATGGTGCTGTATTTCAGCATGTTGCTCTTGCACAGGGTGAACGTCCTTCATGACGAGTATTGGTCGCATCATGTCATGATCTTCGTGTTCTAGGAAATGGCAATGCCAAATATAATGACCGACATGATCTTTCCAATGCATAATAATTTTCGTAACCTTCCCAGCTTCCGCTCTAACAGTATCCTTCCAACCTTGCTCATAGACATGTGGTTTTTCAGGGGGGCCTGTAAATTCCAGTCTACCTTCGTTTTGATATAGCTCCATATCAAAAGGGCGTCGTTCTAATATTTTAAATTGAATTAAATGAAGATGGATAGGGTGATCAAACGGTGACGCATTAATGAAATTCCATATCTCTATACTATCAAGTGCAGGCTTTTCAGTAGCAGGGTCATGATACATTCGATTATTTAATAATAACATTGGACGACCAAAATCATCTGTCGTAGCAGATAATGATAAGTGTCTCTCGATATGTGCATCGTGGGGATGTAGATCCATTGATACTGCGAGTCTTTCGGGTATTTCACTAGTATCCTCACACTTTAGAGGAAGACACACTTTAAATTGCATGATGATTCTTGTGTGTTCATCGAGGAAATCTTCATCAGAATTGATTAATGTTATATCCTGACCCTCAAATTTTGAAAAATCTACAATGACATCTGCTCGTTCTGCCGGCAATAACTCAACAGATTGAATTTCTTGAGGAGCTGTTAAAAAGCCTCCGTCTGTTCCGATTTGTATCATTGGCTCATCATTTGAAAGGCTAATGATATAGCCTCTTCTATTGGAACCATTGAGAAAACGAAATCTATATTTTCGAGGTTCGACATTTAAATAAGGCCAGACCTTACCGTTTACGACGATTGTATTGCCGACAAAGCCAGGTGTAATAGATGGATGTACGGGAACGGGGAAAGGTGGTTCATCAGGATAGAAAAGAGAGCCGTCTTCATTAAACGATTTATCTTGAATTAAAATGGGGTACTCATAGTCACCACAAGGTAGGTTAGAACGCTCTTCAAGTGTATCCCGAAGTAAATAAAAACCCGCTAATCCCGCATACACATTTAAACGAGTTAGCGCCATTGCATGATCATGATACCACAGTGTTGTACCAGGTTGATGATTGGTATATTCATGTATTTCTTTACTGAATTTTGGACCTGTTTGTGCATAATCTCGTGTATACCATGCCTCGGGATGACCGTCACTCTCCCAATCTACATTTGCGCCATGTAAATGTGTAACAGTTCTTACTTCCGGTGAATCGTTTGCTGTATGAAGTGTAAAATCAATTGGTAAAAAGTGTTCTGAGGGCAATTGGTTTTGATAGCGAACATAAATGCTTTTGTCTTTTTTAGCTTCAATAGTTGGACCGGGATAAAGCCCGTTATAGCCCCATATAATAGATCTTGGGAAATCTTTATGGAAACAATGCTCTGCTTGCATCATTTTAAGCTCATAATAATCTTTTCTCTGTTGCCCCTTATAGTATTTTGGTTTAACGGTAACCGGTTTTGGCAGCTCATCCACAAATTTTGGTATTGTTGCTGGATCTGTAGGATTAACTTCTTTAGTCAAAACATCACGTCCCTTTTTCAATTCTTAAAATTGCTCATTACCTCATCATATGGGTAAAAATCATGGGCAACAAGGACAATAATGGAGATAATTGTGCGAATAATAAAATACGGATATTTAATCCGCTGCAGGAGTTTGATATTCCAAGCAAAGCAAGGGTGTTTGAGCGACAACAATACATCTCAATAAAAAATCCAGTTGAGCAAGTAGGACGGCCGTGCGAACTGTGTTATATGTGAATTAGCGTTGGTTTTTAGCGAAAATTTTACTTTCTATTTGCAATGGTGAATAGGAATTTTTATATTGTAAGGGTTATCATTTTTTAGGGCTGAACGAAAAAGAGAAAAATTACTACCCGAATCATTTGAAAACGTTATATTATCAACGTACAATATATGAAATTAAGAAACACGACAGCACTAAATTGTTGTATAATGTTGTGGTATGAGGAAAGAAAGCAGGTTGACAAAAATGGAAAGCAAAATGAATGTATACGCAGTTATAAACATGCAAAAGCATCAAGCATTCGTGTTTATGAATAAGCTAGATGTGAAACATAAGGTGAATATATGAAAAACTGGTTGATTTTCATTTCTGTCTTTATGGTTTCGTTGTCACTTGTCATTAGTATTTTAGTACTCTGGAAAGCCGAGGCTCCATTCCATTCAATTGAAGAGAAGGCTGAACAGTTGGCACTTGATGCCAAAGCCCTCGCAATTGTCTCGGAGTCCTACACATATAATGGCAAAAATCCGTATGTCACTGTGTTCGGGGTAGATGAATATGGTGATAAAAAAGCTGTCTTTGTTCCGACGAATCTAAAAGCTGATTCAATAAAGGATGTATTTTTAAAAGATGGTATTACGGAAAAGGAAGCATTATCGGTTTTAAAAAAGGAAGGAAATGTACAAAAAGTCCTCAATGTGAAATTAGGCTATGAGGAGCCAGGTGCTGTTTGGGAAATATCATATCTAAACGATCACGATAAGCTCAACTATGTCTATATTATGTTTAAGGACGGCGACTGGTGGAAGCGCATTACGAATTTATAAGAGGAGTAGATCCCGTATGAAAAATTTATTAGCAAACCGTGTAAAAACTTTAACACCATCTTCAACGTTAGCCATTACTGCGAAAGCGAAGGAGTTAAAAGAGCAAGGTATTGATGTTATTGGCCTAGGCGCTGGTGAACCAGACTTCAACACGCCACAAAATATTTTAAATGCTGCCATTGATTCGATGGAAAAAGGCTTAACAAAATATACACCTGCTGGCGGTCTTCCGGTACTTAAGAAAGCTATTATCGATAAACTTCAACGCGACAACAATCTTACATACAAGCCGAATGAAGTAATTGTAGGTGTTGGAGCAAAACATATTCTATACACTTTATTCCAAGTTATTTTAAACGAGGGCGATGAAGTTATTATTCCAATTCCTTATTGGGTATCTTATCCGGAGCAAGTAAAATTAGCGGGAGGTGTACCTGTTTATGTGGAAGGCACACGTGAGCAAGGCTATAAAATTACTGCAGATCAATTAAGAGCTGCTGTGACAGATAAAACAAAAGCAGTTATCATTAACTCTCCTAGCAACCCATCAGGTATGATTTATTCCCGCGAAGAGCTAGCTGAAATTGCTGCTGTTGCAGAAGAAAAAGATATTTTAATCGTGTCAGATGAAATTTATGAGAAGCTTGTATACAATGGTATTGAGCATTTTTCAATTGCACAGCTATCTGATGCAGTGAAAGCACGTACAATCGTTGTCAATGGTGTTGCAAAATCTCACTCTATGACAGGCTGGCGTATCGGGTATGCTGCAGGGGATGCGGACATTATTAGACCTATGACTGACCTTGCATCACACTCTACATCGAACGCAACAACAACTGCACAATATGCAACAGTGGAAGCTTATAATGGACCACAAGACGCGGTAGAAGAAATGCGTCAAGCATTCGAATCTCGTCTTGAAAAAATTTATCCACAGGTAAGTGCAATTCCTGGCTTCAACGTATTAAAACCACAGGGTGCATTCTACTTATTACCAGATGTAGCAGAAGCTATGGCTCATACTGGCTATGATTCTGTAGATGCATTCGCTGCGGATATTTTAACAGAAGCAAACGTAGCAGTGATCCCAGGCTCTGGCTTTGGTGCACCAACTACAATGCGATTATCTTATGCTACATCTTTAGACTTATTAGAAGAGGCAGTCCGTCGAATTGATACATTTGTAAAATCAAAATGGCAAGACTAATCCTTTTAACCAACTTTGGAGGATTTATATGAAAAAAATTATGATTCAAGATATGCCAAAGCATATCGGCGAAACAATCAAGCTAGGTGCTTGGTTATCTAACAAACGTTCAAGTGGTAAAATTGCTTTTTTACAACTACGTGATGGTTCTGGCTTTGTACAGGGCGTTGTAGTAAAAGAAGAAGTAGGCGAAGAAATTTTTGCAATTGCAAAAGGTATGTCCCAAGAAACTTCTATGTATATTACAGGAGAAGTTAAAGCAGATGAGCGTTCAAGCTTTGGTTGTGAGCTTGTTGTAACGGGTATTGAAGTGCTTCATGCTGCAACTGATTTTCCGATTACGCCAAAAGAGCACGGTCCTGAGTTTTTAATGGATAACCGTCACTTATGGCTACGTTCTCGTAAGCAACATGCGATCATGAAAATCCGTAACGAAATTATTCGTGCAACTTATGAGTTCCTTAACAACAATGGCTTTACAAAAATGGATCCACCAATTTTAACTGGTTCAGCTCCTGAAGGTACTTCTGAGCTATTCCATACAAAATATTTTGATGAAGATGCATTCCTTTCTCAATCTGGTCAGCTTTACTTGGAAGCGGCTGCGATGGCTTTAGGTAAAGTATTCTCATTCGGTCCAACATTCCGCGCTGAAAAATCAAAAACACGCCGTCACTTAATCGAGTTTTGGATGATTGAGCTGGAAATGGCATTTGCTGAATTTGAAGAAAACTTAGAAGTACAAGAACAATACGTGGAGCATATCGTGCAATCAGTTCTGGCAAATTGCAAATTAGATTTAGAGCGACTTGGTCGTGATACATCTAAGCTTGAAAATATTAAAGCACCATTCCCTCGTATTTCTTATGACGATGCTATAAAATTATTGCATGAACAAGGATTTGACGATATTAAATGGGGCGATGATTTCGGTGCACCACATGAAACAGCGATTGCTAATTCATTTGATAAACCTGTATTCATCACTTGCTACCCAGTAGGCATTAAACCATTCTACATGCAACCACATCCTGACCGCGATGATGTAGTATTATGTGCAGATTTAATTGCACCAGAAGGTTATGGTGAAATAATTGGTGGTTCTGAGCGTATTCATGACTTTGATTTATTAAAATCTCGTCTTGAAGAACATCATTTATCTTTAGATGCTTATGCATGGTATTTAGAGTTACGTAAACAAGGCTCTGTACCACATTCAGGCTTTGGTCTAGGATTAGAACGTACAGTGGCATGGATTTCTGGCACGGAGCACATTCGTGAAACAATCCCATTCCCACGTTTACTAAACCGCTTATATCCATAAGCTAGTTTGGTTTTGAAAGTGTAAAATTAAAAAAGTCGCGTAGTGATATGTCTACGCGGCTTTTCTACTTACGATGGAAAAGGAGTCAAGTATAATATGAGCGCAAATAATAATCGACTCCGTACATGGACTGAGCAGAGAATGATTCAAATTCCTCAGCTTTTTTTTCAGTTTTATAAGGAGTTAAATATTGAGGATGATGAGGCACTTATTGTTATGCATCTACTTGCATTCAATTTGGAGAATAATGATTTTCCAACGCCTAATGATCTAATGAATCGTCTAACAATGCCTAGCAATGACATTACTTCACATCTACAGCGATTAATGCAAAAAGGTTTCCTTGAAATAACAAGCGACGTCGACGCAAATGGCAAACTATATGAAAAATACTCGGTTTACCCACTTTGGGAGCGTATTATGCAGATTATTGAAATGAAGGAACAGCAAAAATCAGCAGTATCACTCCGACAAGAAGAGGGAGAGATTTTCCGATTATTTGAAGAGGAAATGGGGCGTCTTTTATCTCCTTTAGAGCTAGAAAAAATCGGATTTTGGTTAGATGAGGATAAGCACAGTCCGGCGCTTATTAAGGAGGCGCTGAAGGAGGCTGTGTTTGCTGGTAAGCTAAGTATTCGTTATATTGATCGAATATTACTGGAGTGGAAAAAGAAAAATATTACGACACCACAGGCTGCACAGAAGCAAAGCGAGCAGTTCCGTGAAAAGCAAACATTTAACAGACCGTCAGTTCGTACAATGCAGCAAGAATCGCAGTCAACAAATAAAGTACCATTTTATAATTGGTTAGAAGAAAGAGAATAGGGGGCTTCCGACATGTTAACAAAAAAACAATGGGAGCATTGTCTAGCGGAAATGGATCGTATGTTCCCTGATGCACATTGTGAGCTAGTGCATGACAATCCGTTTGAACTAACTATTGCCACGCTATTATCTGCACAGTGTACGGATGTACTTGTAAACAAAGTAACGAAAACATTGTTTCAAAAATATAAAAAGCCTGAAGATTATTTAGCTGTATCCTTAGAGGAGCTGCAACAGGATATTCGCTCCATCGGCTTGTATCGAAATAAGGCGAAGAACATTCAAGCATTATGTCAACGACTATTAGAGGAATACGGGGGCGAAATACCAGCAAGTCGAGAAGCGCTAGTTACGTTGCCCGGTGTTGGTCGTAAGACGGCTAATGTCGTATTGTCTGTAGCATTTGATATTCCTGCACTTGCAGTGGATACACATGTAGAGCGCGTGTCTAAACGATTAGGGCTTTGTCGCTGGAAGGATTCAGTATTAGAAGTCGAGGAAACAATTATGAAAAAGACACCGATGGACAAGTGGTCGAAAACACATCATCAGCTAATTTTCTTCGGTCGTTATCATTGTAAAGCTCAAAACCCTAACTGTCGCACATGCCCTTTACTTGATGATTGTAGAGAAGGGCAAAAGCGTTTGAAAAAAGGGCTGGTGAAGGAATCGTGAATGTAGAGGCAATCGCAAAGGAAAAAATGGATGCTTGGTTTGCAGAATGGTCGGAACTAGAAGCCAAAATTCATGCAGCTCATGATGCAAGGAACGGTGAAGCAAAAGGATTGATGGAAGAGGCCATTTTATTGTTTGAGCGTTTAGTGCAAGAAGCAGGCGATGAAGTATTGCCCATCAATGGTGTCGAACGACTAATCTTTATAAAAGCAAAGCCTGGCCAATATGCTTGTTATCGTCAGCTTGATGAATTATTTAAGGAAACAAAAAAACGAGCAGCACGACTACGCTTGCAAGCTGCCAAAAGGTAAACAGACGGATAGACTCAGCAAATTGAAAGAGATAAAAAAGCAGAGTAGCGTTATGATCTGACCAAAAAAAGTTAGTCATATTTAGTTAAGCGACTTATAAGACCTGAGTTCGGTATTCCACCGGGCTTAGGTCTTTTAATTTTGCCTTCATTCGTTTGTGATTGTAATAGTGAATATAGTCTTGGAGTTCCTGTTCAAAATGTGTCATGGATTCAAATTCTTGTAGATACAGGAGTTCAGATTTTAATAAGCCAAAGAAATTTTCGATGACTACGTTGTCCAAACAATTGCCCTTAGGAGACATACTTTGCGTAATAGTGCTGCTGTGTCAATCGAAGGTGTACCTGTCTCGTTCATATAATTAAGTACATTCATTTTATAGTCAGCTGAATATATTGTATTGGATTTTAAGAAAGCCTCTACACCACTTTTTGATAACGGCGAACCCAATCACTAACAATCGGATCTGTCACTCCGATGTCTTTCGCGATTTCAATCATAGATTCATTTCCATTTAAGTATCGCAAGACTGCTTGAATTCGTTGTTCAGCATATACTTTTGTCATAAAAAAACCCCCGTAAAAGTTAGATTGATGTCTAACTTTTACGGGGCAGTTCAGTTAAGCTACTCTGCTTTTTTTATTCAGTACTACCGGTACCATCATCCGGTACGGTAGGTTCAGTTGGTGTTGTTGGTGGCTGGCTACCATTATTGTTGCCATTGTTTCCTGGGGGGGTACCGCCATTTCCTGCATTGCCGCTGTTACCATTCCCACTGCCATTCCCATTCCCATTTCCATTTCCATTAGCATTACCGTTGCCATTGTTGCCGGTATTGCCATCGTTATCATTTCCGTTACCATTGTGGTTACCGTTGTCCTCGGTATTGCCATTTTCGTCCGGTTTCGTTGGTTCCTCAACATCAGGTTCCTCAGGAGTATCTGGCTCTTTATCTTCTTCAGCCGTACCTGTTACTTGGAAAGTAGTTGTACCTGGTTTACTGCGTGTACCATCTACAACTGCTACGACAGAAATCGTGTAGTTGCCATCTTCCAATTTGTTGCTAACTGTTAAACCTTTGCTTTCCGTAGTACCAAGAGAAATAGTCTCTCCACCTTCTTTTTTAGCGGATACTTCGAAGGTTGTTGGTAGCGGTTCATTTGAATCCGGATTAAGCATTGCATCATGCTCCCAAGAAATATTGATAGATTGACCTTCTAAATCTAGGCTTGCACTTACATTGTAAGGTGTAGTAAGCTCTGGTGCAGCGTATTCATTTGAAACTTCATTAGGCTCTGAACCACGTACAAAAAGCTCTGTTCGACGTTTCTCATTCGGAGTAAAACTACTTGCTAATTTAAGTGGTTTTGATCCTACTTCAATTGTAGCTTCCACAACTGAGTTTGGCTTTTTGAAACGTGGTGTTTCAACGTTCTGCGAAATATCTTGCATAATTTGTTTAAATAAATGTTGTGGTAAACGACGCTCATCCCAAGTTGTAATTGGATCAAAGTGTTCTTCATAACCACTCCAAATAGCGATTGAATAGTTTGAAGTGTACCCAGCAAACCATGAATCCGGTACACTTGTATCCGGTAAATTATGTTTGTTGAAATCAGCAGCTGCGTAGTTTGTTGTACCTGTTTTACCTGCGATATCTAAGCCAGGTACATTTGCTGCAGTACCTGATGCATCTGGCTTATTGCCGACAACATCACGTAACATATCTGTCACCATATAAGCTGTATAATCGCTCATTGCTACATTAGTCTCTGGTGTGTAGTCTTTTGTTGTTTTACCGTCACGATAAACGATTTTTGTAATTGCATAAGGATCAGTGTAAACACCATTATTCCCAAATGCTGCAAAGGAAGCAGCCATTTGCGTAGGAGACATCGTAATATCCCCACCACCGATCGCATCAGATTCATACACATTTTTAGATTTAATACCTAAACGACCAATAAATTCTTTAGCTTTATCAATACCAACTTCTTGTAATGCTTTAACAGCTGGAACGTTACGTGAAGCATATAAAGCTTTACGTGCTGTTATGGCACCCATATATTTATTATCCCAGTTCGTAATGGTTTGTTTCGAATTAGTGTAGTTCATTGGTTCGTCCACAAGTGTTTGACCTGTTGACCATTTTAAATTTTCGATTGCTGGTCCATAATCTATTAATGGTTTCAATGTTGAACCTGGTTGATGATGTAAGTCATATGCATAGTTCCAACCGCGTTCAGCCCCGTAATTACGTCCGCCGCCGATTGCTTGAATTTGACCAGTTTTCGTATCAATGACAGACACACCCGATTGGATTTTTTCTGTTGGGAAGTTACTGTCATCATTCATAATATTTTCAACAATTTGCTGAGCATTCGGATCAAGTGTTGTGTAAACTTTAATTCCTTCCGCCATTGCACTACCATCACCGTTATCCTCTAGTTCATTAATAACGACATCAAGGAAGGCATCATACTTAGAGCCAGCAAATTTTTGACGTGTCGCATCGTCAGCTAAACCAGCTTGGATGTTTACTTTCTTTGCTTCCTCCATCTCGGCTTTTGTAATTTTTTTATGTTGATACATTAATCCTAGAACGGTATTGCGGCGTTTTTCTGCAAGTTCAGGATTTTTTAATGGATTGTAAGCATTTGGGCGTTGGACTAAACCTGCAAGTAATGCTTCTTCAGCTAAATCTAAATCTTTTAGTTCTTTCCCGTAGAAATATTGGGCTGCTGTTCCGAAGCCATAAACACGACCTGACATCAGCATTTTGTTAAAGTACATTTCAAAAATTTCTTCTTTTGAATATTTACGTTCTAATTGGAAGGCAAGCCAAGCTTCCTGTGCTTTACGTTTTAATTTTTTCTCATTTTGTAAAAATGAGTTTTTAACAACTTGCTGTGTTAATGTAGAGGCCCCTTGTGCCCCAAAGCCATCACGGAAGTTAGCGAGTATTGCCCCACCAAGGCGATAAAAATCCATACCACCGTGCTCGAAAAAGCGTACATCTTCCGTTGCAAGGATTGCGTTAACCATATCCTTAGGTATATCTTCATATTTTACATATTTACGGTTTTCTGCACCAATTGTGGCAAATAATTCACCGTTTTTATCATAGAACTCAGAAGAAACGGGGTCCTTCAGTAAGCTTTCATCTAATTCAGGTGCGGTACTTGCGTAATAGGCGAATAACCCAGCACCACCAATAAAACATGCAGCCATAATTGCTACTAGTGTTAGCGTAATGCGCTTAAACCATTTTTTCTTCGATGGTTCCGGAGCGCCTTTTTTATTTTTTTGAGCGAGAGCTTTTTGATGCTCACCGCGTGTTGGACGACGTTCAGTCATTCTACTATCTCCTCACTTTCAGAACCATGACTTTGTGCTTCAATGAGCTGTTGGATAATCGGTAAATAATCGATACGTGGATAATAGCTTATAGGAATTTCTAAAGCTTCCTTTTCTATAGTTGAAAAGGGGATCGATTTACGTTCACCGTTGTCCATCGCTAGCCAGGCCTTTTGTAAAACATCGTATGGCACGATAAAATATCGTTCAAAAGCCGAGAAACGAACGATAATAAAAGCCACACCATTTTGTTCCGTCACTTGCTGCATATGTGTCATTTGATGTAAGTGAATATTCTTTAAGGGAAAACTAGTCTTTGAAGCTGTTTCCTTTGCATCAAAATCAATATAACGCCCGTTCCAAACACCGTTGTAATCTGTTGTTGATGGCGTTCGAAAATAAGCCTCACGAATAACTGCAGCACTTCGTGAGGGGTACTCTACTTTGACGATTTGCACGGGAACAGGTTTCTTATGAATGATAGCAAGTCGTCTTTTTACATAATAATCGTTTGCTTCATCAATTTCATCTTCTAGTGTTTTCCCTCGATTACTAAAAGAAAAATCTTTTTCATTCCCCTTTTTCACCGTTTTTTGAACAGCAGGATTAGGGGAATACAATTTCCCATTCGGATAACGAATTGTCATTTAGTTCACCCTCTATAATACTGCTATTATACAATAGTTTACCATGATTAAGTAGCAGTTCTCTACTTCCATTAATAGTATGATTGACGCTAGATTTTTTATAGTTAAATTTACCCGCGGATGACCGATCTTTGGGCAACTTTCGCCTCTTAAAGTCGAAAAATAGCATGTAATATAGCTAGCTCTTTCACGCGAATCGTCAAAATAACTGATGAAATTTTCAAGTGGTTTTTTTAAAAAACGGTACTCCACGTTAACTTCTCTACATGATTCCGCGTTTCAAGAAGAAAATTTAATAGACTAGTTCGATTTGATTTTATCGAAATACTTCTTCTTTCAGCTAACTTACGCTTATTTTGTCACGCATGAAGGTAATTTTATACATGCGAGGAATACATAAATTAAAGCAAAGGAGGCGTTTTTATGAACAAGTTAAAACAATTAGTTGCGCAGTTGGATCTGGTTAATCAATTACTGTTAACAAGAGTGTCTTTGGAAAACAATGCACAGAGTATGCATTTTTTTGAGCAGCTCAAATCTGTTAGCCAGAAAGTAAGCTTAGCAGAAAAGAACTGGCAAGTAAAGAATGCTTGTTCGCCTATTAGTAGTGAAAAATGATAGACTTTGGTACACTTATCTCATATGCAAGTTAAATAACTCAATATGAGCATTTTTCATACATTATTTGCCACCATGATTGATGTACTTTAAGCATTAGCACTAAAAGTTAGAGATATTATTACATTGAAGGATATGTCATTTACAGAAATAGGGACTCTTTGGTCAAAGATGCGAGCTAGTAGTGGGACGAAGGCTAAAGCATCACGTTTTGTGATAAAGACTTTGGATCTAGCATTACGTATTCGCACTGTCGGAACGAAGTGATGAGCCATAGATAAGGGCTCCTATCCATCATTGGGGAGAAATTACCCATATAGCATAAATAATTTTGTAGACGAATTTTTAAATAGCAGGTTCGGAACTAGCTTATAATGAGATTATGCGTTTACATTAATGTAGATCAATCTGTATTTTATGTAGTACCAACCTAATTATAAGAATATTTTAACGCTCATCACCAAAGGTTTAGGGGAGACATTTTTTAAAACGTATGCCGTGTTATAGGGATTGGAGCGCCGATAGAGGAACAAAGTGTGATTAATACCTAAACGGCTTATCAGATGTCCTAGGAAAGTGCCAATCGGAACGGAAATCAACCGATTCTGGTGATGAGCCTTAATTAATAAGAAGAGGTGCGAAATTTGTTATTACTACAGCAAACTTCCAAATTAATAGATGAATGTGAAAAATGTGTTTCACGCTTCTGGCAAATGCGTGAGGAGAATCGTACGCCCGACTTTTTTGAGGAGGTTAAGCCACACGCAGATATCATTCACCAACTTTTAAAGGAATGGCAACAAGAGGCGAATATGTGGATTCAAAAAAACCGACCAAAATATATGCATACACAACAAATTGCTTCAGCGGCAGAATCGATGGAGCAATTTGTTGTGCAATCCTTTTATAAAGAAACAAGTAAAAAGCGTTTTTTAGATGCGACTCATTCAACCTCTTATACGTTGGAAATTTTAGAACGGGTAGTGAAGGAGACACAAACAGATGTTATCGAAAAAAAGGACCATTAGTGAACTGTTAAACGAGTGGAGATATGATGAAGAACTGAAGGAACGCATTTTACACTGGCAAACGCTTGAAGGGCGTGAGGCTAAGTATGCACCTTTCCCTGCAAACTTACATCCTTCACTTGTAAAGGCACTTCGAACAAGAGGGATAGAACAACTGTATACTCATCAACGTCAGGCATTTGATTACGCAATGGAGGGTGTTTCATTTACTGCCGTTACACCAACAGCGTCTGGAAAATCATATTGCTACCATTTACCGGTACTTCAAAAAATATTAGAAGATAAAAATTCACGCGCTATTTATTTATTTCCAACGAAAGCTTTAGCGCAGGATCAAAAAAATGATTTAAATGAATTAATCGAGCAAAGCGGTGAAGAAATTTTAAGCTATACGTACGATGGGGATACTGCGCCTGGCATTCGCCAAAAGGTACGTAAGGCAGGGCATATTGTGATGACAAATCCGGATATGCTTCATTCGGGAATTTTGCCACACCATACGAAATGGGTTTCACTATTTGAAAATTTGCAGTATATCGTCATTGATGAGTTACATACATATAAAGGTGTGTTTGGCTCACATGTTGCGCATGTTATTCGAAGGTTGAAGCGAATTTGTGAGTTTTATGGTAGTAAGCCGATTTTCATTTGTACATCAGCAACCATTAAAAATCCAAAAGAGCTAGCGGAAGCTTTAACGAATGAAAGTCATGCCTTAATTAGTGATTCTGGAGCGCCTGTTGGGAAAAAGACATTTCTTTTTTATAACCCACCTATCGTCCATAAAACATTTGGAGTACGTCGCAGCGCTGTTTTAGAGGTGAGTGACCTCGCGAAAAGATTATATACAGCAGGTATTCAAACCATTATTTTTGCCAAAAGTCGTGTGCGAGTAGAAATGATTGTGACGTATTTAAAAGAGCTAACACGCAATAAGCTTTTAGATGAATCGGTGCGAGGTTATCGTGGCGGTTATTTACCCTCTGAGCGACGTGTTATTGAACGAGGGCTTCGTGACGGTACTATTCAAACAGTAGTGAGTACAAATGCGTTAGAATTAGGCGTCGATATTGGCCAATTACAAGCATGTATCATGACAGGGTATCCGGGAAATATCGCAAGTGCTTGGCAGCAAGCAGGTCGTGCTGGCCGTCGTCAGGACGAGGCGCTAATCATTTATGTAGCACAATCAGCAGCACTTGACCAATATGTAGTAAACCATCCACTCTTTTTACTAGGTAGTGCACCTGAGGAAGCGCGTATTTATCCTGAAAACATGTTGATTTTAATGGATCATTTGAAATGTGCGGCGTTTGAGCTACCATTTACCAAGCATGATACGTATGGTGAATATGAGATTCAGGAGTTACTGGAATATTTAGCGGAGGAAGGCGTTGTTTTTAAAACGAGTGATAAGTGGCATTGGATGAGTGACCGTTTTCCAGCACACGATATTAGTCTTCGTTCTGCTTCGCAAGAAAATGTTGTGATCATTGATATGACTGTCCCTGCACAAACAAAGGTTATTGGTGAAATGGATCGTCATAGTGCGATGACGTTGCTACATGAAGAGGCTATTTATTTGCATCAGGGCATTCAATTTCAAGTAGAAAAGCTTGATTGGGAAGAGAAGAAAGCTTATGTACGAGAAGTAGATGTCGATTACTATACTGACGCTAATCTAGCGGTCGAGATGAAGGTACTAGAGGAAGATCGGAGCCGAGATTATAAAGGTGGTATTATTGGCTTCGGTGATGTTGGATTAGTCGCACAGGCAACGATATTTAAAAAAATAAAGTTCAATGGAAATCATGATAATATAGGTTCGGGTCCAATTCATTTACCACCGGATGAAATGCATACAAGTTCTTCATGGCTATCGTTTAGTAGAGTAGCTCAGTGGTCCGAAGCTGAATTAACAGATGCCATGACTGGAGCAGCTTATGCTATGAACGCCTTTATCCCGATATTCATTCAATGTGATAGCAGCGATGTCACAGTTGTCCCTCAAGTAAAGGCGGCACATAATGAATTGCCAACATTCTTTGTCTATGATAAGTATCCTGGTGGTATTGGTTTAAGTGAAAAAGTATATGATTTATGGGAAGATTTATTGACTAAGACATTGGAGCATGTTTCAAATTGTCCGTGTGAGTCTGGATGTCCATCATGTATAGGAGCTCAGGACAGCTTACAACAAGCAAAGAAAAGAGTAGTAGAGTTACTTCGAATTTTAAATTAGAGAAAAAAGAGGGCATGAGAGGAAAAAGTCTAGCACTATTCCATCAAGCCCTCTTCTTTGATTAGTTTATAAATCATTTTACGGTTAATCCCTGTTAGATCTTCTAGCTGACGCCCAGAAGCGGTAGGGTGCTTTTTTAACGTCGAACGTAGTAACTTAAGTCTTTCTGTTCTAAGTGCGTTACTGCCTTTTGCTAGAGCTACATTTTTAAATTTACCGAAACGTTTTTGATCCGATTCAAGTGTTGAAACATTTGAATGCATAATTTCGGAAAGTCGGTACAGTGTAGTTGCAGGATGTTCATTCAGATATTCTTGGCATGAGTCATAACGTACTTTAGATTTTTCTAATAGTCTTTCTTCTACCATCTCTTCGGTAGATTGGATAGGGATGTTTATTGGTAACATAACACCTTGAGGTAATAAGCTATTAAGGATCAATACGTCATTCTCAACATCAAGAGTTGCAGTAGGGAACATCATCCCGATTGATTGCTGCTGTCTTTCTAGTGAAAGCCAAGTATCGAAATTGGCTACCGCGCTTAAAAAGCTAACAACAGTCTCATAGTTTAGTTTATTTGCTTTGAGTAGTGATATTTTATTTTTGTCACGCTCAAGGCTCTTTTCAATTGCTTCAAGTTCCTTGTCTAATTTTGCTCCTTCTTCATCTAACTTTTCTATAGACCAACGACCACTAAGATATACTTCTAACAGCCTGTCCTTTTTTAGGTGAATATCAGCTGCTTGTTTTTTGTGTTGTTTTATCGAAAGCTCAAGTTCACTTATTTGACTATTATCGTAGTTTGAAGGATCAATATATTGTTTAGCAATATCTTCACTCTTTAAAATATCCTTTACAGCCTTTATAAACGATTTCTCTATCTTTCTGGTATTCACATAAGGTTTAACCTCACAAAGTTCTCTAGTCAGCTCGTAAGTGTGCTTTAGGGTGTAGTTATCTTCGTCGTTAGACTGACTGATTTTGTGAACAGAGATAACATTTCCGCACGAAGCACATCTTATATCGACACTACGCAAAATATGAGGATCAGCGTTTTTTCTATTTCGTTTACCTGCTATGATGTCTTGTATAACTTCAAATTCTTCCAAGGAACGTAGTTTTGGATAAGTATCAGGAACAGTGATAGTTTCACCAGTACTGAAAGTCTTTTTCAGTATTCCGTGGTAACAAGGGTTTTTTAATTTCTTAAGCACTTGATTTTCTGTCCACTTTTTACCTCGGGCAGTTGATGTTCGTAAATTTAAACGGCGAGCAATCTCTTTTGTACTAGCACCTTCAGTAATATACAAATGATCAATAAAAGGGATAATCCAAGCGCGGTCCTCATTGATTGACAAAATCTTAGTAGTCTTATCGTATGTATATTCTTCTGGTTGAACACCCCACACGTTTCCTTCACGGGTGAACTGACGTTTTCCACGCATCATTTTACGAACGATAGCTCTTTTTTCACGTTTAGCTATTAGGTTTTTTATGTCACTAATAAATTCATCATCTTCATTGGCTAAATCCGTAATCATACCAGGTTCAGCAATTTTCACTTTGTTTTCTCTTAAAATCCCTTTTAGGTACTCCCAGCTCATTGTATCAAGACGAGAGAGGCGGTCTTGATCTATAACTAATACGACATCAGCTTTACCTTCTTCTACACAATCGAGTAGGGCGTTTAGTCCAGCTTTATCAAGTTTGCCACCGGAATCAGTATCTTGAAATGTAGCTACTATTTCCCATTCTTGTTGATTAGCATAACGGGTTAACTCTGTTTCTTGTGCGGCCAAACTAAATTTCTTTTCCTGTAACTTAGTTGAAACCCTGTAGTATAGAATGGCACGAATATTAGTACTCATAACCAACTTTCCTTTCAAGTAATAATTTTGAAATTTAAGGTCGAAATTATCTTTACAAATATTTCATTTATATGGTAACATAAAAACAAGAACAGGTGTTCTGATTTTAATCAACTTCTCTTAATTTACGCATTATGCGAATTGACCTAATGTAGTCTTGGGCGTCTTTTAATTCTTCGTCACTGAGAGGAGTACCATCGACTACCCATTGGTGTGAGTCAGAATCGTCTAAATTATATTCGTTATTCCCTTGTTGATCACTGGCAGATGTATCTCGAGCGTGCATAATCATGTTTCTCTCATTTTTCATACTAGGAGGTGCTTCATCACCTAGTAATCTGACAGTATCCACGACAGTTAATTCGCGTATTTGAATTAGCTCTTTATCTTCAATCTCGTAGACTCTTGCGAGCTTTGAAAGGGCTTCTACTGATGGAATTCGAAGTGCTCGTTCATACAAACTGATTACTTGAGGTGTTAAACCAGCACGATTAGACACCTCTGCTAATTTTAAATCTTTAGAGGACCTTAACTGTTTTAAGCGTGTCCCAAGTATAGTACTCATAGTTTTACGTTTTTCCATATTTGACATGAAAATTACTCCTTTGCAAAAAATTATTAAAAAAATTAATAGATTATACTTGATTTTTAATCCGTCGGTTGATAACATAGGATTTACATTAAATAGCATCCAACTATATTTTGGTTTCCAGCCTATTGGATGCGATTAATCCATAACTAGATGTACTTTTTATTTTTAACCACTTTTTAAACCATCGGTTAAAAATATTTTACAATCACAATTGAAACCGTCGGTTTACAATCCTTGTAAAATAAAAGGAGGCGAATGCCACCATGCTACCAATCGATATGGAAGTTGTAACTATCATCTCTAATTTACCTAAAAAAATTAGTCAGCTATCAAAACTAAATCCGTCCGCAGCAATTGAAATAATTCAATCGTGGGGTGATGGTAAAAAAGATGTTGAGAGACTTTGGAAAGAAACAAATGATTTACTCGATGCGCCAACATCAAGTGAATCGGCATAAGATATAGTCGACAAAAGTAAGAATTTGTTGACTAAAAACAATAAACTAATTGTTTACATTCTAACAGATTTTAGGATTTAATTTCAAGGTTTTTATGTATTTTTTTAAATAACATACTTTAATATACCTAAAACACAAAGAAAGTAAGGTGCTGTCATGGCCAAATATGCACTATTCATGTCCAAAATTCTTAAAACAAGAGAGGTAAATCGAGTTACAACAGTAGTTCAATCATTGAGAGATGAAGGACGAGAAAATGAAGCTGTGGCATTGATACTTAGGCAAACAAAACCTAAATTCCGTGCATTTATCGAGATCGCTGCTAATGTTAAAAAGGTCAATTAAATAGATTGCGAGAAACTATTCTCGCTTTGGTAACTTTAAGAGCGATTATCAGTTGCTAGAAATAAAACAGCTTTATGTATCTTTTTATTTTAGAGTTCCCAGAGCGGTAATAGATCCGCTAGGCTATCAATAGCTCGCAAGGAAATGGACTAGAAATACCTTGCTAACATTTAATAATAAGGAGGAGTTAACATGCAATCAACAGGTATCACAAGAAAAGTAGACGAGTTAGGCCGTATCGTAATTCCAAAAGAAATGCGTCGTACTTTTGGAATCGAGGAAAAAGATTTTTTAGAAATCTTCACAGAAGGTGGCAACATTATTCTTCGTAAATACGAGCCTGCAAACGAAAATAAAATCCGTACACAGGTTGAGTTAGAAAAGCTTCTTGGAGAACTAACAGCAGACGAACAAAAACGTGTAATTGAGGATGCTATCAAGCTTTTAAAAGGGTAATAGCTTATGAAAAACGGAAAACGTTTAACTGTTGCTCAGCGTAAGTATCTAGAGACATTTAACTTGAATAGCGATAACTGGCTTATCTCAAAATGTACTTCTGAAGAGTGGGAGCTAATGCATCGCTATACAGGACAAGCCAAAGTAATACCTGCACCTTAAAACTGAATAGGAGGACAAGGTTATGAATGATATACAAATAAACACACATATTCAGCATTCTGAAGCTAATGGATTGTATCAGCAAATCGAAGACATCAAGCGTAAACGTGCAAATCTAAAAGATGAACAGGACAAGCTTGAAGGTAAGTTGTTTGATCACATTCAAAAGCACGGCAAAGTACTAGCGTATAAGAATAACTTGCCTTATGTACTGACTGTAGGAAATGTTACTAAGTCAGTATTGAATAAAAAGGAGCTTGCTGAAGAACTTGAGATTCCTCAAAAAGATTTGAACACTCAAGGTATCGCTGAACTTGTAGAAGAACAACGTCTCACTAGTGACATGATTCGATCAGCTACTTACAGCGAATCAGACGTGAAGTTGAAAGCTCGTAAAGCTAAAAAATCCGATATTGAATTAATCTTTGGAAAGTAGGTGAGAAGATGAATCAAAAACCACCAACAGATATGTTTGAGAAAGAGATTAAAGAGGGCGATGCTTACTTCGTAGTGAATGATAAAGCAGTTCACCTTGACTCAATGGAAGATTACTTTATAGAGGTATTAAGTGCAACAGTCCATGAACGTAAAAAACCGCTAACTGCTGGAACAGTTAACGGCAATGACAAATCACACCAATGATTCAGTGCTATTGTAGCACAAAAGGAGAGAAAACAAAAATGAAAATTGAAGTTACTCACGTTATTAAAGCAGATCCACAAGTAATTAGTTTAGTTAGTGCATTCCTTGGAGCACTAGGAGCTCCTTCACAAGATATTAAAATAGCCGATGCTGTTGAATTAACGAAAACTACAACGCCAACAGCTGATACTAAAAAAGAAACATCTACAAAAGCAACTAAGCGTACGTATCTTTTCCACGAAGAATCAGGAACAGTACTTGAAGTAAATAAAGGTGAGGAGTTAGCCAAACACCTTGAGCAAGGCCTAGTAGAAATCTCAAAAGCAGAATACGACCGTATCCAAGCTGAAAAGCAAGTTCGTATCGATAAAGCGAAAGAACAAACTGAAATTAAATCGGTTGTTGATGAAGCTCAAGAAGATGCTGAAAATAAAGGCGTCAAAGACCACGGCATCACAATTGAAATGGTTCGCGCTGAAGCTACTAAACTAACAGCGAAAGGTCGCCAAGCTGACTTCAAAGCAATCTTAACTTCCTTTGATGCTGAAAAACTATCATCTGTACCAGAAGAAAAGTATCCTGAATTATTAGCAGCCATTAAGGAAGCTGTAGGTGAAGAGTAATGACAGGACACAGTGAACGTGCCCATGCATTATTAAGTGCTTCTGGATCAAAACGCTGGCTGACATGTACACCTTCTGCAAGAGCAGAGGGGCTGTATATGCAAGAGCTAGCCAATCAAGGAATCAAAGAGCCAGAAAGTGATTTTGCTGAAGAAGGTACTCAGGCTCATGAATATAGTGAAATTATTTTAGATCGTGAACTTGGTACTATCACAAAAGCCCAAGCAACTAGACGTATCAACAAGTTTAAGAAAGAGAAGCAGTTTTACGGTACTGAGATGGAAGAGATGGTCGAAGTCTATACAGATTTCGTTATGGAACGTGTCAATGCTGCACGACTTGAAACACCTGATGCACTTGTGCTAATTGAACAGCGATTAGACTTTAGTCAGTGGGTACCTGATGGCTTTGGTACCGGAGATGTTCTTATCGTACGAGATGGTGTACTTGAAATCATCGACTTAAAGTACGGTAAAGGCGTACCGGTAGATGCCTATGAAAATCCACAGATGAAGCTTTATGCTTTAGGGGCAATCACAGCTCATGATGTTCTGTATGACATTCAAGAAGTACAAATGACAATTGTACAACCAAGGCTAGACAGTATTTCTACATTTGAAATGTCCGCAGAGGATTTATGTAAATGGGCCAATGTAGAAGTGAAGCCTAAAGCTGAAATGGCTGATAACGGTGATGGTGATTATGTACCAGGAGAACACTGTCGATTCTGTAAAATCAAATCATCATGTCGTACTAGAGCTGATGAAGCACTGGAAACAGCCAAGGCTGAGTTTGCTGAAGACGGATCCATTGAGCTTGATACACCTGAACCAGCAACGCTCACAAATGCTGAACTAGCTGAAATCCTATTCGTTGTCGATGACATTGAAAAATGGTGTAAGGACATTAAATCCTTTGCACTGGACCAAGCACTCAACGGTAAAAGTTACGAAGGGTTTAAACTAGTTGAAGGTCGTAGCAATCGAGCTATTACGGATGAAGCTAAAGCAATAAAACTGCTACTAGAAAAAGGTGGAGTCAAAGAAGATGACTTGTACGCTCCACGTAAACTGCAAACAATCACAAACTTAGAAAAGAAAGTCGGCAAAAAAGCATTCGCTGAAATCTTAGAAGGCATAATCGTAAAACCACCAGGTAAGCCGGTATTAGTTACTGAAGATGATAAACGTCCAGCTATTCAATCAACTGAATCTGCTACAAATGATTTTGCTGACGATTTACTTGATTAATTTATAAACCGATGGTTTAAGAAGGGGCCAGACAGTTGATAAAAAGAGAGGTGACAAACATGTACACAACAGCAAAAGGCTTAGGTGATCGTAAAAAACAAATCATTCAATTCATTTACGATTTCAGACAACAAAATACGTATGCACCTACAGTGCGAGAGATTGCAGAAGGTGTCAGCCTCTCTTCCGTATCAACTGTACAAAGACATTTAATTAACTTAGTTGAAAAAGGTTACATCGAAATGGAACAGCAAAAACCACGTACCATCCGATTAACTGAAAAAGCGCTAGACATGACTTCTTGAGAGGTGGTGAACCAATGAAACGATATCTTATTACCACAAAAGAAATTACTGAGTTTATAGAGCCTGAAGCGACTACTTTAGCTGATAGTAAGGATCAAGCACTTGTACTGCTCAGCACTATTACTAATAGCGATTACCGAGAGTTAGTATCTGTGATTGAAGTAGATATAGTCTCAGTACAAGCAGTAGAGCTTGAACCATTCTTGGATGAAAAATTCAAATTAGATTTACGTGAAAAACAATAGGAGGCTTTACTGATGGGTGAGATTGCTGACTATTACGAAGAACAATTCTATATTGAAACTTTTATAAAACAACAATCATTGGAGGAATTTAAAATGGCAAAACTTGAAGGTACTAAAGTAGTTACAAACGAGGCTCGTATGAGCTATGCAAATGTATGGGAACCAAAAGCAATTGAAGGAAATGAACCGAAGTTTTCTGTTGCAGTCCTTATCCCAAAATCGGATACAGAAACAATTAAGAAAATCAATGAAGCTATTGAAGCTGCTAAACAAGAAGGTAAAGCAAAATGGAACGGTAAAATTCCAGGCAACCTTAAAACACCACTTCGTGACGGTGACGAGGAACGTCCGGATGATGAAACGTATGCAGGACACTACTTCTTCAATGCTACATCTAAAAATAAACCTGGCATCGTGAAAAAAGGTACAGGGGCAATTGTAGAGATCACGGATGAAGAAGAGTTCTACAGCGGTTGTTACGGTAAAGTGTCGGTGAACTTCTATCCATTCAACGCTAATGGAAACCGAGGCATTGCTGCAGGATTGCAAAACTTATTCAAAACTCGTGATGGTGAACGCCTAGCTGGTGGTGCATCTGCTGAATCAGACTTCGCTGATGAAGTTGATAACGATGACTTCAATGAAGATGAAAATCTGCTGGACTAAACAATTATGAAAATAGCTGTTGTTAATTTCCCTAGTAGTCTCAGTGCCACAGGTTTTGGAGAAAAAGAGTACCACTACAAAACCTATATAGAAACTCTTAACGAGAACAATTTAGTTGTTGTAGAGACTCATACAGGATACACCGTTGCTAGATTCAAAAGATATGTTGAGGACACTCAAGTTAAAGATTTGAAGTACATTGTTCAGCTAGTTAGGTTAAAGCGTCACCAACAACTAAAAGAACAATGTGAGATAGATGCATTGCTCGATTAAAACTGCATAAGGAAGGTCTATTTTTAGGCCTTCCCTTCTTTATACCTAAAATGCCTATTTAATAGGAAGAAATACAAGATTTTAGGTGTAACGAAGGGAAGGAAGTACCTTTAAAACTATTAAGGAGTTGAACTGAATGAAATTCTACAGAGTAAAACCTGAAAGCGAATATTACCAAAAAATTTTAAAAGCAAAAAACGCAAAAGATGCTCTAAGAGAAATTGCAATTAAAGTACAAGAGCATTTTCAGTTACCTTACAGTCCGTCGTGGAGTATCACACCTGACTATTATTATCACGATCTTGATGTCCTAAATGACGAACAATTAAAAGCATTTAAGAAGAATGGCATTCCTAAGAAAAGTAATAAGTTGGGGTCTCAGATTATCGCTTTCCATAAGGAGCTAATATATGAGGAGGGATTAGAAGGGTTAAGAACTGAAAGAGATATTAATTTTTCTTATGGGGTAATGCGTTGGTCGCAAAATGAAACACTAGAACAATTAAATGGCCTAGACACTATGTACCTTAAAACTAATTCTAATTTTGCTTCTTCAAAAGATGATTTCTTAGAAGAAATTACTGAATCTGCGTATGTGAAAGCTTACCTTGCTGCTGTTGAAGCGAAAGAAGGTGCCAAGAATGAAACCAAAGTTTGAAATTAACCAACGTGTATGGGTTTCAGTAAGAAACACAGTAGAGCAATCCAAGCCATACATTACAGAACATATCATTACTCGTATTGAAAATGGTGGTATCTTTGCCCGACCATTGAATCACTTAGACGAACGTCGCTTTCACACTAATACACTGATAAACAAGCACAAAAACAGTAAGTATGAGTTTAAGCTATGGGCTAGTGTTGAGGACTTCTGGAAAGCTGTAGAGGATGGGATGTATGGTGGCAAAAGTAAATAAAAAAAGCCACTCGATGAAGAGTAGCTCTTTAAAATCTAAAAAAAATCATTTTGATCTAAGTTTAAATTTAATCTCGATGCTAAACTTTCTCATCGTAAAAACAGCAATTATTAATGAAGATCCAAAAATAATCATGTTGTTTTTCCTCCTTAATTTCATAATTCGCATAGGAATATCAAACCTAGCGCTATGAGCGGAGACCTCATAGATTATGAGGCGATGAACTGAAATACCATTAAATTGGCTATGATTTTTAATTCTAGCATAAATATGTTTGTTTGTAAATTCTAGTAGTTAAAAGTGAAGGAGGAGATACCAATCAAAACGCTTAATATCGACATAGAAACCTATTCAAGCTACGACCTTAAAAAAGTTGGTGTCTACAAGTATTTTGAAGCGCCTGACTTTGACATACTCATCTTCGCTTATTCGGTTGATGGGCAACCAACACAAACTGTAGAGCTTGCTAACGGTGAAACTATTCCACCTGAAATAATTGAAGCTTTAGATAATCCAAAGGTGTTGAAGAAAGCATTCAATGCTCAATTCGAACGAGTCGCATTAAGTTCTTATCTTAAAAGAAACTATGAGCCTATTGAGATGTTTAAAAGTTTTACAGACCTCGGCTTCTTAGATCCTAAACAGTGGCGTTGTACAATGGTCGATGCCATGAAAGCTGGACTACCAGCAACATTAAAAAGTGCAGCACTAGCACTGGAACTCGATGAACAAAAAGATAGTGCGGGAACACACTTGATAAACTTCTTTTCAAAACCACGTAAGCCGACTAAAAACGATAAGCGCACGAGGAATATGCCTGAAGATGATTTAGAAAAGTGGAACGCATTCGTTGATTATTGTCGTCAAGACGTAGAAACAGAAAAAGCTGTCGGGAATGCCGTGGATAAATACCTTAATCTTGGCAGTAAATCAGATCGTTTCGAAATGGCATTGTATCACCTAGACCAAGAAATTAATGACCGTGGAGTCCTTCTAGATATGAATGTAGTAGATGGAGCCCTTGAAATCGATGAATCTTATAAAGCCATTCTGATGAAAACTGGACAAGAAATTACAGGTCTTGAAAATCCGAACAGTCCTAAGCAATTAACGGAGTGGTTCAAAGAACAAGGCGTAGAACTACCAAATCTAACAAAAGATACAGTGAAAAAATTCATTGCTAAAACAGATGGCGACATTCGTGCCATGCTTGAAATACGGCAGGAGCTGTCTAAAACAAGTACAGCCAAGTTTGTCACAATGAAAGCTGCAGTATGTGCAGATGGTCGTGTACGAGGCTTACTACAGTTCTACGGTGCTAGCCGTACAGGAAGATGGGCCGGACGTTTGGTGCAGGTGCAGAACCTACCACAAAACAAGATTTCAGATATTGAAGTTGCTAGGGAAATAGTTGCAATGGCTGACTTAGAAACTCTTGAATTGCTTTACGACCAAGTACCTTTCGTGTTATCACAGCTCATCCGAACAGCATTTGTACCAGTCGTGAAAAAGACTTTTGGAGTAAGTGACTTTAGTGCAATTGAAGCTCGAGTGATTGCGTGGTTAGCAGGAGAGAAATGGCGTTTAGAAGTGTTTAATACTCACGGGAAGATTTACGAGGCATCAGCATCACAGATGTTTAAAGTGCCAATTGAAACGATTGATAAGGGATCACCATTGCGCCAAAAAGGTAAAGTTGCAGAACTAGCTCTTGGTTATCAAGGTGGAGAAAATGCACTTATCTCAATGGGTGCACTTGATATGGGTATCCCACAATCCGAGCTTAAACCGTTGGTTGATGCATGGCGTAAAGCAAATCCTAAAATCAAAAAGCTTTGGTGGGACATCGAAGCAGCTGCCATGCGAGCTATCGAGAGTCCAGGTGAAGTCATTTCATTTAATAAGGGCATGAAATTCTTCATGCATCACGGCTCTCTCATGATGCAACTACCTAGTGGTCGTAGACTTTGCTACTACAAAGCTAGATTACGAGATCATCAAAAGTTTGAAGGTAAACAAGAAATAATATTTTGGGGTGTTGACGGTACCACAAAAGCCTGGTGTGAGACTTCCACATACGGAGGGAAACTTACCGAGAACGCGGTGCAAGCAATTGCCAGAGACTGTTTAGCAATGTCGATGTTACGCCTAGATAAAGAAGGTTATCCAATTGTAATGCATATTCACGATGAGACTGTAATGGAATCAGAGGCAGATACTATCGTAACCATTGAAGAAATTATGGGCCGACCTATCAGCTGGGCTGAAGGACTCCCTTTAGAGGCTGACGGCTTTGAAACACCGTTCTATAAAAAAGATTAGGAGGATGAATATGGCTATGGATGTACAAATCAGTGAAAACTATAAGCTTAGTGACTTGGTAAACGCCTATAACCAAATCAGTTTTGACGCATCAAAAGAAGATATGAGTGATGCAGTACTGGGAGCTCAAATTGCAAACCTTGAATTTGCAATCGACAAGGCAATTGATGCTGGTGATCGCTACGCTTTCTTAGCTCTATCTGGTCAATTAAAAGATTTATTAGCAGAAGCAGGTGAAGCGAATGAAATTTAATGAGTGGATAGCGAAAGAGGTTGAAAGCAATGAAGTTGAAATTGAGGACTTCAGGAAATCTGTTGGAGAACTTCAAGCTGAATTGAAAAAGGCTCAACAGCAAAAACGTGAGATTGGTCGTAAAGATAACATGAATAGTAAATTACACGACAATGCTGATTCAATCATATTTTCCATAAAGGCTAGCATTGAGGCTTTGAAATCCAAAATTAGTACTCGTAAATCGGATATTACTGAATATAAAAACCTTACCAAAATGAAGCCTGTTCGCTTGAAAACAGGTGCAGTAGTTAACTTGAAAATTATCGATGAAATGCTGAAAAAGATATCGGGCAAGTATTGGTCTATTGAATATACACAGTACCAGGATGGTCTACAAATTGCTTACGTAAATACTCGTACAGGTTCAAATGGGAGTTTCAAAGTCTACCTTATGGCAGTTATTTCTGACAGTGTTGAACTTTCACTTTTCGAGAAAGGGGATGTCAAAGAATGTTCGATACACTCATGAAGCACTCAAAACACTTTACAAATTTAGAACATGAAAAAGATGTATGCCATGTTGTTCATATTGATCCAGAAGGAAATGCGTTCATGACAAATGCGATTTCTGCAGTTCTTGTTAAGAACGTATGTCCAGATGAACCAAATCGAACAATCACACTTGATAATAAACCTTCTAAATTACCGGTATATGAGTACTCGAAGTTCTTCAACTCTGAGATAACAGAAACACTTGAATTAGATGTGAAAGAAATGTTGCTCTTAACTCAAGCACTTGAAGCAGTGAAAAAGGTTGAAGGTGAGTCACCTTTAGGGGCATTTCGGTTTGAGACAGAGGGCAATCAATACAAAATTTTCTATCGAGGTATTGAGTTTACTAGTACTTATCATCTTATGGATAAGAATCTGAACCAAAATGAAGTGAACATCCATTTTGATGTTTCATTACTAGCAAAGACATTCAAGCTGTTGAAAGACTTAGGTTTACAGTCTTGTAAAATGCAGTTTACAGGTAAGCATCGAGTTTGCTATTTCAGTTCTGTAGATGAATCTGTTCGAGTAGTTGTATTGCCTTGTAGGACTTAATAGCAAAAATAAAGATAAAGGAAGTGTGAAAATTGGAATTGAAATCAAAAGAAGTTTGCTGGTTTAGTGGTGGAGTTAGTAGCTTTATCGCTGCATATCTAAGACGGGATACTATAGATGAAATATTTTATATCGACATTGCAGATCAACATCCAGATACAATGCGATTTTTAAAAGATTGTGAGAAAGCATTAGGAAAAGAAATAAAAATTTTACGTAACGAAAAACACGATAGCGTGAATGAAGTTATCGAGAAGTATCGATTCATTAACTCGCCATACGGAGCAAAATGTACGTCCGAATTGAAGAAGAAGGTGCGTCTTGACTGGGAGAAAGAGCAAGAAGGTGAAATGATTTATGTATGGGGCTATGACAATTCTGAAATGAAAAGAGCCGACAGATTAACTCAAACCATGCCTGAATACCAGCACATTTTCCCTCTAATAGATGCGGATTTAAAAAAAGAAGAAGTGCATGGAATGTTGAAACGCCTAGGTATAAAAAGACCAGTTATGTATGAATTAGGTTATAGGAATAATAATTGTATCGGATGTGTCAAAGGTGGCATGGGTTATTGGAATAAAATCAGAAAGGATTTCCCAGAGGTGTTTGCAGAAAGGGCAAGACTTGAACGTGAAATTGGTCGGTCCTGTATTAAAGGAGTATTTCTTGATGAATTAGAACCTAACAGAGGAAGAATTGAAGATGAAGTGATGGAAGCATGCGGAATAATGTGTGAGATTGCCTGTGAAAAAGCTAACGATTAAATATTTTCACATCTGGTACGAATTGTAGAATGCTTCACCTAAAAAGATGAAGCAAAAAACTATCCTAGTAGTGATATAAGGTCATTTTCATACTGTTCATATGTTTTCCACTCCAGCAGATCTATTATTTCTTTGGCCAAGTTAATGTTTTCTAATGGTATGTTTAACCTAGAGAAACAATCAATTACATGTCTATGTTCCGACCTACGAAAAGGCTCTTCATAATGCATAGATTGATTTCTTCCTTGCCAAATAACGTTTTTAAGTGGTTCATTATTTACCATTCTTCCACTAGGGCAGTTTCTTAGACCATTGTGAACAGTACTTATTCCTTGTTTTGCTATTTGTAAAAGAGCGCCAGATAAAGTTTTTATAGATTCTTCTTTAGATGAAATGGACATTTTCAAGGTTTCAATTTTATTTTCCAAACTATCAACTTGCTCCCTAGCTTGTGCTTGGCGTGCAAAAGCATGCATAACTTGAAAATCATCAAAGTGATCATCAGGGTCAAATTCTTTTCGTCTAAAATCATTATATAAAATCTGATGAATTCTTTTAAAAGAACTTAATGAAGATAAAAAATCCCTTAATGCAATCTCTTCTGTTCGAATTAAATCTATTAAACTACTTGCTGCATATTTTGTTTGGATTAAATAATCGTTCAAATGAGTAACCCCCAATTCATAATCATCAATCAATTATACAGTAGGAAGGTAGTATTTAACAGTAAAGGGGCTGAGCTTAAGAAGCCATTTATAAAAATTATCCGCAAAGTTGATATTGAACGTCAGTACAGACACATGTTAGAACTTGAGCAAGATTATGAGCTTGCTAGTTTATATCAAGCACTTAAAGATGACGATGCAGCTGAAATCATTCGTAGTAAGAAGCGCCTTAAAGAGATACGTTGTGACATTGAATCAATAGCAGAATACAGCTAGAAAGTAGGTGGTCTTATGGATCGCGAGGAGGCTAAAGCTAAACGTAAAGAACTAGGTTTACAAGAACGTAGATTGACTGAAAAGCATTGCACAAATTGCACTGTAAAAGGACAAGATGTAACAACTTGTGAGGGTTGTCCTATTTTCAACAAAATAACAGGTATCGGAAAAAAGTACATCGCTGTTACTCGAAAGTATCGGAGAGTCAACAAAATTAAAGGTATTGATGATTCTTTAATAGCTCCAGTAGAACCAAGGGTCATGACAACAGCTTTGCTTGCTTGGATTGAGTGGAAACAAGTTGCAGATGAACACGGTATTAGTAGAGAGACTTTTAGTGCACGTGTGAAAACGGGAATGAGTGCAAAGGATGCAGCAACTCGTTCTACAAGAAAGCGACATTTCACAGATGAACAAATCGCTATCGCATTGAGAAACGGGATACCTTACGGAACTCTTATTACTCGAATAAAGAGAGGTTGGTCATTAGAGGATTCCATAACTGTACCAGTGCAACAGAAATCAAGCAAGAGAGGATCCTGCTAATGAATCTAGAAGAGTTATTTAAACAAAGGCTATCCTTATTGGCTGAGATTAATAGGCTAACAGATAGTAAATCTGCAGATGATTATGCCTATCGTGTAATTGGTAAAAAGTTAGAAGAAAATATAATAGCTATACGAGCTTTGCGTGTTTCTTCTTTTGAGACTCCGAAGCCAAAAGTACAGCCAATAAAATTAAAAACGCATGAAAGTAAAGGTGAGAAAATGACTAAGCATTTAACAGTGGAATCCTATCACGAAATGAAAGCAAAAGGGTTAACAGATAGCGCGATTCGTAAGCAACTGGGTATTGATAACAATAAGTTCTATAAGTTTAAGCAGCAGAATGGCCTGATTCGTGCTTATGATAAACCAACTAAAAAAGAAAGTGCTGCCCCAACGTTACGAGAAAAAGAGGTTAACGCTCCAAAGGTTGATACTGATCGTATTACTGTACTTGAAAAGGAATTAATTGATTTTAAAGCACAGCTGAAGGATGCTTTGTCTTTCATTGAATCATTAAAAACTGAAAATGCTACACTGAATGAGCAAGTTTGGGGTAGCCGACTGCGAATGCTATACGCCAAACAAGCTGAGCTTGAAAACTTTATCGCTGACAAACATGGTATCGATATTCATGATTACTTGAATGAACAACAGCTCGCCATCTTAGTAGAACTAGCAGAATCGGCTAATGAGTGGCAAGGCTTTAAGTACTGGAAACTTAAAAAGGATGTTGATCGTGAGAAGTTACTTGAAGAAACGGTCGATGTCTTACATTTAATCTTAGCACGTGGACTTATTCTTGGTTGGCAGGTAGCAACAATTAAAGCATATAAGTCAACATCTGTAACAACGCAATACACATCATTAATGCAAAAGATTGCAACCGAAGAAGAAACTCAGAAAACGTACACCCAATTATTTAACTTATATGCTGGATTAGTAGAGATGCTGGGCTTCGCATGGCTAGAAGTTGAGGAAGCTTACATGAAGAAACATCAAGAGAACATCGATAGACAAAACAATGATTACTAGGTTTTCTGTGGTGATTTTGTAAACCGCGGGTTGATAAAGGGGGTTGAAGCCATGTACCAAAAAGAATATGACAAACTGTTACTTGATGTAAAACGACTTCGAGAAAAGCTTGTACAAATGGATGCTGAATTACAACATTACCGTACTCGTTCTTACAAGGGGTGCGGTAATGAAGGCATCGAAGCTTATGAGGAGTTCAAGCGACGCGAAAAGTTACGTGCAGAGGTTCGTAATGAGCTAAAACATAAGAACGTACGTATATCGGAGCTTCAAAGATTGATAAGGCAAGAACGTCAAAGAGTAAATGAAAGACGCTCCAATCTGTTTTTACAACGCTTTAAAGATAATGCCAAATTAATTATTAGTGATGATCAATACGAGCTAATTTTGAAAATGACAATGGATGGTGAAACACAATGTTTGAACAAATAAAGAAGTGGTTGATGAAAAAACTAGATATTAAAAGTCCTGTTATTAAATCAGCTACAACAGCAGCAGAACAATACGCTTCTGACCACTACCGAGATCTTACACAATCTCAAACTCATTTGATTGTACAGCTCGAAGCAAAACTTGCTGCTTATGAGGCTCAACAGTCGAACAGTGTTTTGGCAGATATCCAACAGCTCTTTGTGAATCAAACGAATAAAGGTATTCGCAAGTACGGAGAAACCGTTCGTGCTGAAAATCTCACACCAGTTGAATGGTGCCAACATGCGCTAGAAGAACACGCTGATAGCATGGTGTATTTGATGGCTTTGAAAAAGTCTTTAGAGGAGAGCGGAGCTAATGGACTTGAAACAAGCTGAAGCTGTAATTGATCGTCATGAAAACGGAGAAATGGTGTACGAGCAGGAGTACATTGATGCTTTGGAAGTTGTAAAAGAACACTTCTCAAAACAGTCTTCATACTGGAAAGCTGAGGCCCTATCAGCTCGTACGGCTTTGAGATACTCACAGATGCATAGCCGTACGAGCTTACAAGATTGGAAGTGATATTAAAAATTCTTATATAAGCCTTTTACTATATACAAACATCAATAAAAAATTTACCAAATTCAGTAAATGTCCACATGCCATGTTCGATATCTATTTTTTTATCTAAGTGTAGATGATGTATTTCTTGTATTTCTTTTAGTTCTTCGCATAATCCAAGAAATAGAGCGTGTTTTTTCAATTCATCATGTACTTCCATATCTTCAAATTTAAATCCATGATGAATTTGAATTATCCCTAATCGTACAAGGTTATCTACAGATGCAGCATAGAAACGATGATTTTTAGTATTTATATCTGGGAAAGGTATAAAGTTTTCAACAATTGTACTACCAAACCCAGTTTCAGTAACTTCATCTAATCTAATTTTTCCTGCAACTGTATGAGTTGTTGGACTATGAACACTTTTTAAATAAACAATATTTTGTGCGTCTAAAGAAGATAAATCTGTTATCACTTGAACAAAAGCTGGTAACGTACTATCTTTAAAATCCTCATTTACCGAGGCTGCAATTAGTTTTGCAAACATATTTCGAAGTTTTTCTTCTTCCACATAATATTTGGCAGAATCTAGTATTCGACCCGCCACATAAAGTTTAGGTTCTACTATTTTTTCAGGATCAATTTTAGAAATCTCTGCACCAATCTCATTTTTAAAGGTTTCAATATTCTGTTCAATTTGAGCTCTTTTTTTTGTAAGTGGTGCAAATGCAATGTAAAACAAATCTGCTAAGCTTTGTCCAAGCTGTTGTGCTGGAGGTTCAACTACAGCTTTAGCAATATCTGCTGGAACCTTTATTGATTGAGAAATATCTTTTAAAAAGTTACTATCTGACATGGTTTACCCTCGCGTTTATAAGATTCGTTAGTAATTAAATTAATTTATAAGCTGAAATTTACTTTGAAATAGTAGCAGCTATTGAACCTAAACTACTTTTCAGATCTTTCATTTTAGCTTCTTTTTCTAGCATTACTAGTTTTTCATCTAGAATTAATTCGATAGCAAATTTTGTAACGGGGAAGTATTCGAGACATTGTTCTTCGCTCAATTCATGAATTCCTTTGCTAAGAATTCCATATAATTCAGGTGTTTCAAGCAGAATGCTCGGTAGTTTATGTTCTAGAAGTTTGATCTTCTCTTTCATTTTTGATCGATTGTACTTATCTTCATCCCATCCATGTTCTGTTTGAGCTTCTAGGTGTTTTTCTTCAATTAGGTTTTCGAAGATTCTACGTAAATAAACGTAAGAACCCGCACCAATTCCATGAGTTCGTAGCCCTATTGCTTTATTGAGATTAACATAATCTTTTTTTAGTAGTTTTTTATATTTCTCTATGTCATGTTTCTCAATATCAGCTAATGATGGGTATTGACCTATTTTAACCAAATCAGTGTCAATAGCTTTTAGAAGAATAGTAAATAAATGTTCTGGGTTTCTTTGACAAGCAAAATTTAATCGTTTGGGCGTAGCATCGGAAACCACTATATCGACTTTGTCCGTAGAAGATAGATTCACATAACTCATTAATTTGTGTTCATTAAAATCACTATGAACTAATCTAAATGTTGTATCTTTAGCACAGCTAATACAATAACAGTCAAATTGAGTTTCGGATAAACTAGTTAAGAACCTAAAGTTAGAATTAAAGTTTTCACTAGTAATTTCTATAGACTCATACAGTGAAGACTTCAATATTAATTCAGTAATATTGGTTACTTTTTTCAACAAAATCAACTCCTAATCTACTAATAGTAGTATTGTATCAAAATATGTAACATTTTGTAATAACTCATATATTTATGAAAGGATTGAAACACATGCAGCAGTCAGCAGATAAACCCAAAAAGATTGCAATACAGCATGATGGCATGCTGACGATTGCAACAGCAACATCACGTAAGTCAACAGCGTGGAAGAACACAGATATATCGTACAGTGACTTCCTGAAAAAGCTGTCTACAACTGTACGTACAAAAGAATCACTTGCGGAGTATATGAAACTCTCAAAGGACGAACAAGGCTCCATTAAAGATGTAGGAGGCTTTGTGGGAGGTAGCTTAAAAGGTGGTAGACGTAAGGCCGATAGTGTGGCTTGGCGTCAACTGATTACCTTAGATGCCGACTTCATTCAAGGTGACTTCTGGGACGGCGTGACAACGTTCTTTGATAACGCCTGTGTGATTTATAGTACACACAAGCACACATCTAAAAAGCCACGTATACGCTTAATTATTCCATTGTTACGACCTGTTTCAGCAGAGGAGTATGTAGCTGTTGCAAAGAAGCTTGCGGATATATTCGGTATCGATTATTTCGACGATACAACCTATCAGCCACATCGTTTGATGTATTGGCCGTCTACAGCAAGCGACGGAGATTATGAATTCGATTATCAGGATGCACAATGGTTGGATCCTGCTGAGATATTAAAGATGTACAACGATTGGCGTGATCCAGCAGAATGGCCAGAATCAAGTCGTCAGCGTGAAAGCCGTAAGAAGATGGCTGACAAACAGGGCAACCCACTTGAAAAGCCCGGCATGGTTGGAGCCTTCTGTCGTACGTACTCCATTACTGAAGCGATTGAAGTATTTCTATCAGATGTATACTCCGACGCAGGGGATGGCCGATATACGTTTAACGGAGGTTCCACAACAGGCGGTCTAGTACTCTATGATGATGTATTTGCCTATTCACATCACGGTACGGATCCTGTGAGTGAACAACTTGTAAATGCCTATGATTTAGTACGGCTGCATCTTTTTAATGATTTAGATGAGGATGCAAAAGAAGGCACACCAGTTAACCGATTACCTTCAGCGAAGGCTATGAATGATAAAGTCCGTACACTTGATAAAGTGAAAATGATGCTTGCAGATGAGCGCATTAAAAGTGCGTCAGAGGACTTTAATATTGATGTTGATACAGAATCTGACACTGAGGAAAGGTCTCAGGATGATGGGCTATGGAAGGCTAAATTCGATATTAATAAAGCTGGTGAGCTTGAAGTTACAGCTAAAAACCTCAAGTTGATTCTTGAAAATGATCCACACTTAAAAGGATGCTTTGCTTTCAATGAGTTTAGTAGACAGCCCGAAGTTCTAAGAGACTTGCCTTGGCGGAAGAAAGAAAAAGGTGTTGGCTGGTCAAACGGTGATGATGAGGATCTACGCAACTATTTAGATATGGTGTGGTCCATTACAGGCAACTCTAAGATTGCGGATGCAATAGGTGGGGTGCAACGTGCGAATACATTCCATCCTGTGCGAGATTATTTAGGTACTTTAGAGTGGGACGGGGTAAACCGTGTTGATACGTTGCTGATTGACTTTTTGGGTGCTGCTGATACGGAGTATGTACGGACTGTTACACGAATGACATTAGTTGCAGCAGTTGCACGCATCTCTAAGCCAGGTTGCAAATACGACTACATGTTAACACTTGTCGGTCTACAAGGGCTTGGTAAATCGATGTTATTTAACATGTTAGGTGGAAAATGGTTTAGTGATAGCTTGACTTCAATACACGGTAAAGAAGCTTATGAGAGCTTGCACGGTGTATGGATTATGGAGATGGGGGAGCTTGCTGCAACAAAGAAAAGTGAAGTCGAAACGATTAAACAATTCTTATCCAAACAAGTGGACAGGTACCGCGTTGCTTACGGTAAACGACCTGAAGAGTTTCCACGTCAATGCATCTTTATTGGTACTACAAATGAACATGAGTTTTTACGTGATCGTACTGGTAACCGCAGGTTTCTACCTGTTGAAGTGCAACCAGATAGTATACGTAAATGGAAAGAGCTTGATAGCGAGAAGGGGCGTCAAGAAATTAATCAACTATGGGCAGAGGCAGTGCATCTGTTTAAAAGTGGTTCACCTTTATACTTGGATGAGACGATGGCGGCCGAGGCGCTTACTATGCAGATAGCCCATACAGTAGAGTCGACGTATGCAGGACAAATTCTAAGCTTTTTAGAGAAACCTATTACTTCAGATTGGTACAAAAAGTCGATTAACGACCGCAAATTAGCAATGCGAGAGAACGAATTTTCTGATGATTTTTCAGAGGAAGAGGAGGAACTCTTAGAAAAGAATGAAGCACTTGATACACAAAAATCCAATACACGATTGCGTGAAAAAGTGTGTGCATTAGAAATTTGGTGCGAGTGTTTAGGAAAAGATAGAGGGTCATTCCCAATGCATGAATCTCGGGAAATAAATTCAATCTTAGCTACGTTACCAGGGTGGAAACCTCACAAATCAACCCTGAAATTCGGTGCAGAATACGGCACACAGCGAGCGTTTATACGTGTTGAAAAGTAACGGTTTTACCAGAATATAGGGTAAACAAACTATAAAATTAACGGCAACAAAGTCGGAAAACGGCAACAAATATTAATGCTTTAAAGTGTTAAAGTAGGTAAACAAAGGCAACAAGGGTAAACGGTGTTTGTTGCCGGTTCTCGTTAACCTAAACCCTTGCGCTTACTGTATTTATTTATAAAGGTAAACAAAGTAAACAAATAATATCTATTGAGATGTATTTTATATATTAGGTATATAGTATAGGGAATATATGTAAATAGTATATACCTAATACGCCTAAATCAATACTACTCTATACGCGTACGTAAGATTGTTGACCTTGTTTACTTTCAACTTGGAGGTAAAAATCAGACATGAGAGAATCACAAATTGAAAATTATTTGAAACGTGAAATTGAAAAACTAGGAGGGCAATGCTTCAAATTCGTGAGCCCGGGAAATAAAGGCGTACCTGATCGAATAATCATCTTACCAAACGGACAAATCATTTTTGCCGAGTTAAAAAATGAAACAGGTAAGCTTTCACCGATTCAAGTGAAAACGATAGAAACCCTAAAACAATTAAAGTGCAGAGTTTTTTGTTTGAATTCTAAACCGTCGGTTGATAAACTTGTTGTTGAATTGAGGGATGAACTATGACAGAGTTTGTACCACACGCATACCAGAAGGTAGCAATCGAAAAGATTATTGAAAACCCAGCATATGCATTATTACTTGATATGGGTTTAGGTAAAACAGTGTCAACGTTAACAGCAGTTGATGAATTGAAAAACGATTACTTTGATGTCGAGAAGGTGTTAGTGATTGCACCCAAACGTGTAGCAGAAGATACTTGGTCACGTGAAGTTGCAAAATGGGAGCACCTGAGACACTTAAAAATAAGCAAGGTTCTTGGAACTGAACAACAAAGAAGAAAAGCCCTTCAAAAACAAGCTGACATCTACGTGATTAATCGTGAAAATGTGGAATGGCTTGTTTCTTACTACGAAAACGGCAAGACTTGGCCGTTTGACATGATTGTCATCGATGAGTTATCGAGCTTTAAGAATCCTAGTTCAAAACGATTCAAGGCACTACGTAAAGTGCGAACTCGAACAAAACGAGTGGTGGGTTTAACAGGTACACCAGCACCAAATAGTTTAATTGACTTGTGGTCACAGATTTACTTGATTGATATGGGGGAGCGCCTAGAAAAAACGTTTACGAAATACAAAAGCAAGTATTTCAAGCAGGATCCGTATCGTGTATACCACATTGAGCTACAAGAAGGTTCTGAGCAACAAATCTATAGCAAGATTGATGACATTTGTTTATCTATGAAAGCGAAAGATTACCTGAAAGATTTACCTGCAGCAGTTATGAATGTTGTTGAATTAGAGCTATCTCCAAAAGAACGAGAGTTGTATGACCAACTTGAAAAAGATTCGTTATTGCAATTTGCTGATGGTGATATTGTAGCGACAACGGCTGCTGTTTTAAGTAACAAGCTTTTACAACTATCGAGTGGTGCAGCCTATAACGATAAAGACGGTGTACAGATTATTCATAGTGTAAAACTAGATGCCTTGGAGGAAATTGTTGAGGGTTCACAAGGAAAACCAATCTTAGTGTTTTATAACTACAAACATGATGTGGAACGTATCAAGAAGAAATTCAAACAAGCGAGAGAACTTGATGATTCAAACACGATTGAGAAATGGAACAATGGTGAGATTGAAATCCTTCTAGCACATCCAGCAAGTGCAGGGCACGGTTTAAACATGCAAGACGGAGGACACACAATCGTTTGGTACGGGCTTAACTGGAGTTTAGAACTATACATGCAAGCCAATGCAAGGCTTCATAGACAAGGACAAAAAGAAACTGTAGTAATCCATCACCTAGTGTTAAAAGACAGCATAGATGAACGTGTATTGAGTGTTCTACAAGGTAAAGAACAACAGCAAGAAGCGTTGATGGAAGCTGTAAAGGCACGTATGAGCGAGGTGCTTGGCATTGATTGATTTAATCATGGAGTATAAACGTGGCAAAAAAGCACTTGAGCGAATGAAGCCAAATATTACTGATCCGAATGAGTTAAAGATTGTAAACGAAATGATTGCAGATATGGATTATGCCATTGACTGGATGAGAAAAGGTGAACGACCAAACTTTACAGGACGAGCCATAAAGCAGAAAAATGCATACGCAAGACGTTCACTAATCAACATGGATTTGTTCCCAAGTCTTGAAGTGGAGCCATCAAAAGAAATCAGCAATGAGCGTAAAAAAGCTGTCATGCAAATTCTTATGACTTTAACAGAACGACAGATGAATTGTTTTCTTCTTCATACAGCACATCTTAGAAGCATGCAAGAGATAGCAGATGAGCTTGGTATCAAGAAACGTACTGTCCAGGAGCATATTGATATTGCACGCATGAAGATTAACGAAATGACTAAGAATGTTATTTAGTAACATTTGTACCCGTACGAACATCGTACAAAGTACCCTTATTAGTGAAGGGGTATAGTATCGATAAAATGATGAGAGCCCTAAATATCAAACCATTCACGTATTAAGCGTGGGTGGTTTTTTCGTTAATTGCAAATACATAAAAAAAATCCTAAACAGGAACGGAAGTGAGTTGTTTATGACATGACAAATTGGGACGATATTCGAAATGAGTGGGAAACTACTAGAATCACATTAATTGAGCTAGCAGAAAAGCACAGCGTAAAAGAAGGTACACTGAAAAGTCGAAAGAGCCGAGAAGGTTGGAAGAAGGTTGCAACTAGAAAAGATGCATCCAAAACGAAAAAGATGCAACCGTCTAAAAAAGATGCTACATCTAATGCACCAAGAAAGCGAAGTGGCAATCCGAACCCGAAGAATCAATTCACCAGTCGGAACAATCCTAAACTAGACCATGGGCTTTTCGCAAAGTATCTACCAGATGAAACTCAGGAAATCATTGAGGCTATGAATGCAAAGTCTGCTGCTGACTTAATGTGGGATCAAATTACAATACAATATGCTGCAATCTTACGAGCACAGAAAATCATGCATGTAGAATCAAAAGACGAAATGATAAAAGAAATGAAGCGAGAGAAGATGCAAGGTGGTAAAAACCCATCTCAAGAAATTGAGTATGAGTTTCAGTTTGCTTGGGAGCGACAGGCACAGCTACTTACAGCGCAATCAAGAGCTATTAGTGAGTTGCGTACTTCCATTAATCATTTTATTAAATTAGCTGATGAAGCTGACGAACGTCGCTTGAAATTAGAACAGATGCAGCTATCAATTGATAAGACAAAAGTAGAAATCGATAAGCTTGGTTCAGGTGAACAGAATGGACCGATTGAAATTAAAATTATCGGCAAAAAACGCGACTAATTTTATGCAAGAAAAATGGGGGAATAAATTAGAGCAGTTGGCTTAAAGCCTGATAAATCAACGATGTATAAAATCTTGCATAATCAATAAAAAGTGTAGTTGTAAGAACGTTGATATAACAATGTTTCTAAAATATTCAACTTCCGAAAATTATTTGGTATACTACTTTCACAGGAGGTGATTGGAATGTTTGGGTCAAATATACAAATTAAGCCTGGTTATATTCTACATAATGATTAGTTGGGTGTTAAAGAGATATTTATTATTGATATTTACTATATTATTTTTAACAGGCTGTTCGTTAGATGAAACTATAAAAGAAGGAAAATCAGTATTAGAAAAAGGTGAAGAAGTTTTAGAAAAAGGTGAGGAAGTAGCAGCAAACTTAAATAATAAAGTTAATAAAGTAACATCGATTTTAGATGGAAATATTCGTGAAGTACAAAATACTAAAGTTTTTGAAGAAGATTTTACTTTTAAAGAATTGATTGATATTACAACTCAAAATCCAGTTTGGAAGAATGAATCTGGTGATTATGTAACAGTTCAAGCCGAAGTTAATGGCTATGATGATTTAGAGGAAATTATTTTAGGGTTTCCTTATTCTGAAGAAGGTATTTCTTTAGCGAATGCAGGTGTATTTACTTCAATTGATGGTGCTATTAAAGTTAATGGACAAAGCCAGGAGATTTCTGGAGATGCAGTTTTAGCTATTTTAATTGAAATATATGAAAAGAAATAATTATATTTATAGGATTATATCCAAATATATACATATTTTGCAATGTGCTATTCAGATCCTACAATCAGGAGTTGAGCAAGAAATGACACTTTCAGTCGAGAAGGAAGTGAATCCGCATTTCGAAGATTTCCTTTTCGACTGGCGTTGTAAAACTCAACTCCTTGTCGGTGGGTACGGTTCTTCGAAATCCTACCATGTAGCATTGAAAATACTTTTAAAGTTGTTAGAAGAAAAACGTACAGCTCTTGTAGTTCGTGAAGTTTACGACACGCATAGAGACAGTACGTTTTCTTTGTTTACAGAAATTATTGAGGACCTAGGGTTATCGGGAAAGGTGAAGACGAGTTCATCACCGATGACAGTGAAATTTCCGAACGGCTCGAAGATAATCTTTCGTGGGATGGATAAGCCAGAGAAGCTAAAGTCCATCAACAACATATCCCTTATCTGGCTTGAGGAATGTAGTGAGATTAAGTATGCGGGCTTTAAAGAGTTGCTAGGACGTTTGCGACATCCAACATTAGACCTGTTTATTATCCTCTCTACCAATCCGGTTTCAAAAGGGAATTGGGTGTACAAGCATTTCTTTAAGAACGAGTTGGAAGAATACTTTGTCTTGGATGATGAAGATCTTTATAAGCAAAGAACTATCATAGTGAATAACACGTATTATCATCATTCTACTGCTGATGATAATTTGTTTTTACCAGCGAGTTACATTGAGCAGCTGGATGAGATGGCTTCATATGATCCAGACCTTCACAGGATTGCACGTAAAGGACGTTTCGGTGTCAATGGGGTATTAGTGCTACCACAGTTTGAAACAAAGCCTCACGACCTGGTAATGAATGAGATAGCTATGATTAGAAAGCCAATTCGAAAGAACGGCATGGACTTCGGTTTTGTTGATTCTTACAATGCAGTATTGCGAATGGTAGTTGACCATGAGAAGAAGTGGCTGTACATATACTGGGAGTATTACAAACGGGGTATGACCGATGATAAAACAGCCGATGAACTTGAGGAAGAAGGGCTCAAAAAAGTAATTATCAAGGCTGATAATGCTGAGCCAAAAACGATTGCTTACTTCAAGCAACGAGGCTTCCGTATGTATTCTTGTAAGAAACTGACTCGAGTAGAAAACACAAAAAAGATGAAACGTTTCAAGCGAATCATTTGTTCTGAAGCATGTGTGAATACAATTCGAGAGTTGAAGGAACTTACCTTCAAAAAGAACCCTAAAACAGATGAAATTATTGAAGATGAATTTATCATCGATCCGCATACATTCTCTGCGATGTGGTACGGGCTCGATGATTATGAAGTAGCAAGTGTAAAGGGTGTCAATTCAAAATAAGGAGGCGTAAGCATGAACGAATATATCACATACATCGATGAAAAAGGCGTTACGCCTCTATTACTCGATAAGTTAGTGGATGAAACAAAGTCCGAAAGAAACAAACGATTACTTAACTACAACCGTTATAAAGCAGAATTATCTGCGGTGCCGATTTTAACACGGCAACCGACCGATTATGATCAAGGAAATGCACAGGTGCAGCGCGTTGATGATAAGGTGAACAATACATTAAACAACCCACTAGATGCTGAAATTGTGGACACAAAGGTTGGCTATATGTTTGGTAATCCAATTTCATATGTAGTAGACAAACAAGCTCAAAGCCTAACTAAACTATCCGAGGCGATTGAGCTTTTTAATTTGCGTAATTCTGTCGATGACTTGGATAGCGAGTCAGGTAAGAAAACAGCAATTTGTGGCTACTCAGCACGGTTACTTTATATTGACACAGACGGAAATGAAAGAGCGATGGTAATTGACCCGTGGGAAACAATCATCCTTTCAGAAACAGCAGATGTCAGTGAACCAAAGTATGCATTTCGATATTTTAAAGTTGCTGAATTAGATGCTGAAGGTGAGAAAGTGGAAATTGAACAGCTGGTGTTTTACGATGCGACAACAGAAAAGGTCTATACACGAGTAGAAAAAGATTCACCTTTCGTTTTGAAGGATGAACGTAAACACTTATTCGATTACTGCCCGTTATTCGGCATCCCAAACAATGAGGAGCTACAGGGTGATGCTGACAAAGTGTATAAGTTAATCGATGCTTATGACCGAACGCTTTCAGATGCATCAAATGAAATTGAACAGTTTCGTTTAACATATCTAGTGCTTAAAGGTATGGGTATGGATGAAGATGATGCAGAAAAGCTAGCACGTACAGGTATCTTTGAATTGATGGGCGAGCATGACGACATTAAATACCTAACCAAAGATGTTAATGATCAAATGATTGAGAACCACCTGAATCGTCTTGAAGAAAACATTATGCGATTAGCTAAAAGCGTGAACTTCAGCGATGAATCGTTTGCCGGAAATGCAAGCGGAGTAGCTATGAAGTACAAGTTAATGGGGCTTGAAAACAAATGTAAAACAATGGAGAGAAAGTTTACGACTGCTCTACGTTATCAATTTAAAGTGCTGTGCAGTGCCTGGGCAAAGAAGGGAATCTGTTCTAATGAAGATTTCTTGAAAGTTTGGTATGAGTACAAACGCAACATTCCTATTGATTTATTATCTGAGGCTCAAGCATCTCAAGCATTAAAAGGGTTAGTGTCAGAGCGTACTCGCCTTTCTAAGTTGTCTATTGTTGATGATGTGGACTATGAGCTTGAAGAGATGGAGAAGGATGCTAAGTTGTACGGAAATGACCTTGAGCCATTGGGGGATTTCGGAACACAAGATGAGGAAACCACCCCAAAGAAGAAAAAGAATGAAAGCTCAGCTAGAAGCAGTAGTAAGAAATTATGTGAGGAATGTGGTGGCTCTGGTGAAGTGACAAGCACAAGAACTAGCAAACAAATTGTATGTAAAAAATGCGGAGGTTCGGGTGAGGTTAGACGATGAACCAACAAGAGATTAATAAAATCTTAGATGAGATGGAGAAAAAGGCTGAGAAAGACATTGAAGTTGTCTTTAACAAGCGATTAAAAGCCATACTCGGACAGATGTTGGATATGCATCGGAAGTTTGGCAAAAACGGTGAAGCTTCTTGGACTGATGTAAACAAATACAACCTTTTTAACCAGGAAATAAAACTGATTGCACAGCAATTCAATGCTGATTACAAAGTCATTATCAAGCTAATAAGAGAGTCAGAGGAACGACTTTACATTGAGAGATACTTAATGATGGCTTATCTCTTACAGCAGTCAACGGGCGAGGAAATGGGCTTTAAAATACCATCCGTTGAGGTTATTCAGGCAGCTTTGGACAATCCGATTGAGTTTCTATCACTTCCAAAAGTCTTTGAAGCACACAGGAACGACATTATCAGGCGTTTGAACATTGAAATAGCACAAAGCCTACAAGCAGGGGAAAGCTACACTGATATGGCTATAAGGATTGAAAATGCTATGGGATGGACAAGGAGGAAAGCTATTCTTGTTGCACGTACTGAGGGTGGCCGAGTGAGGTCACAAGCTGATTTAGCTGTAGAAGTACAAGGTAGTAAAACAGCACGACTAACTAAGGTATGGATGTCCTCACTTGATACGAGAGTAAGGAAGTCGCACAGAAAGCTAGACGGTCAGAAAGCTGATAAAGATGGTTATTTCCATTACGGTTCGTGGAAATCTAAAGCTCCAAGGTTATGGGGTGTTGCATCGATGGATATTCAATGTCGTTGTCATACGATTTACATGGTGAATGGTAAGTTGCCGGAGTACCGCAGAGGCAAGGATTACATGGATGATACGTATCAGAAAAAGCTTGCTGCACGTATTGACGCTTACATGGAAGACATGGGGCTGACGTATAAACATGCATTCAATAAAGCTTACAAAGAAGTGAAGCCACCTTCTGTTACGGTGCCGTTTATGAGTTACGAAGAGTGGCGAAAACAATTTAGCGGAAAGGGGTAATTGATAATGAATGAACTTCAAAAAATCATGTTATTAACGACAGTCTTAGCAGGAATGGATGCTGCTGAAATAAAGCCCAAATTAAAAGGCAGTGAAGCAGCGTTGATACAATTTAAATTAATCAAAAATATAGAAGAACTTGGAGGAGAAGCACAAGATGAGACAGTTTTCGAAAATGCATTACATGAAGCAGTTCAACAACTTTATAACGATATTACAAAGGCGTAGTCGATACGGCTTTTTTATTTTGAATAAAAGGTGGTGAATAGCATGTTAGAATTCATGGGATTTTTATTTATCGTCTGTATTTTGGGTTTTATAGCACTCATGATTAATGGATTTATTGTTGCAAGACGAAAAGGTTCATTACCAACTGAGTTGTTTAATCATGAAATGTTCGCAGTGCGTGAGCCAGTCGTTTCAGAAGTGCCTAAACGAGCCGTTGCTGATTCTCATTGGCATGTAAAAACATTTATGCGGCCAAGACGAAAGAAGGTGTGAACATGGTGGAAGCACTAGAAATCATTTATAGCCATCCTTGCTGGTCTACTTTAGGGCTGTTACTCATTTTAATGGCTCTTTCTGCTATAGCAGAAAGGTAAAGGTGATCCATATGAGAAATATCGTATCTCGTGACTAACCCGTAAGCTAGAAAACTATTGATGTGAGATGTAAAGATGGCAAATTACATTGTAAGTCTTAAAAGCGAAGTAGGTATCTTAATAGAGAATGTAACTGACGTTTGCAGGCTTGAAAACTTTGTTGATTTCTATAACAAAGACTTGTTGGTCGCAACCTTCAATGATGAAAACCTTAGTCACTTCCTACAAGTGGATAGTGAAACGGCGGAAACATTTAAAAATCCAATGTTTAAAGAACCAGGTACTTTTAAATAACGTTTTGTCTTTCTTCTCGCAGACGCTATAAAGAACGAGAACAAATACACTTTTGAACGGTTTAGGGATTCAATTGAATAACTAAATTGGGCAAGGAGGAAATCATGAAATACAATCCATTCAATCTTAAAACCTTTTTACCTTTAGATATTCAGATGCTTGCAGATGGTGGTGAGGGCAACCCTCCAGGGGATAATCCTCCTCCAGGAGATGGCGGAGACGGTCAAGGGGATTCATTGACACTTGAATCGGTTCAAGCTTTCCTGAGCGAAAATGCAGAAGGTAAGAACTATTTACAGTCCTTTGCGGATACTCGTGTTACAGAAGCAATTAAAACGTATGAAACTAAAACTCTTCCAAAGAAACTAGAAGAGGAAATTTCAAAGCGTTATCCACCTGAATCGGAGGAAGCTAAACAGTTACGTGAGTTGAAAACACAATTTGAGCAGTCACAAAAAGAAGCTGCACATGAAAAGCTTTTCAATCAAGCACTATCCATTGCTACTGGAAAGAGCCTACCAAGTAAATTAGTAGAGTTCTTTGTTGGTGAGGATGCAGAAAATACAACTGCAAACTTAGGTATTCTTGAGGCTGAATTTAATGCAGCTGTACAAGCAGAAGTGGACAAACGCTTCAAAGATGGTGGAACGCCACCACCACCAAAAGGCGGTAATCCTACAGCATTGACAAAAGAAGCTGTTATGAAAATGACACCTGATGAGATCAATGCCAACTGGGAAGAAATCGTTAAAAACAAATTACTATAACCGATTATCGGTAAGGAGGAAATATCAATATGTCAACATCAAACTTTATTCCAACAATCTGGTCAGCTCGACTATTACACAACTTACAAAAGTCTTTAGTATTCGGTCAAGCTGGTGTTATTAATCGTGATTATGAAGGTGAAATCAAGTCTTACGGTGATACTGTGAAAATCAACGGTATTGGTGCTGTATCAGTAGGTGATTACACTCGTAACAAAGATATGGTAGATCCTGAAGAACTTTCAGACCACACACGAAATCTTGTAATTAATCAATCTAAATTCTTTAACTTCCAAATTGATGATTTAGATAAAATCCAACAAAATCCAAAGCTTATGGATGCAGCAATGCGTGAAGCTGCTTATGCATTATCAAATGTAGCAGATCAACTCATTGCATCCCACTATGTACATGCGAAAAATACTATTGGTACTGATGCGGCACCGATTGAAGTGACGAAAGCTAACGCTTATGAGTACCTTGTTGATTTATCAACTAAACTGGATGAATCAAACATTCCAACAGTGGGGCGTTTTGCCGTTCTTCCACCTTGGTTTGAAGGGTTGCTATTAAAAGATGATCGCTTTGTTGGTTCAGGTGCATTACCAGCTGACGATCGTTTAATTAATGGTGTTGTAGGTCGTGCTGCAGGTTTCTTATTAATGAAATCCAACAATGCTCCTACTGTTGAGGCAGGCTCAGGAGTTGTAGCAAACTCAAAAATTATTGCTGGCCATAACATGGCATGGACGTACGCAGAGCAAGCAGCACAAGTAGAAGGTTACCGTATGGAGAAACGTTTCGCTGATGCAGTTAAAGGCCTCCATTTATACGGTGCCAAAGTGACACGTCCAGAAGCATTAGCAGTACTATCTGCTAAACGTCCAGAGTAAGGAGGGGTTCTAAGTGTTTGTTAAAAACTTAAAAACAGATATTACATGGGCGGTCACTGAGGAACACGGTGCCCGTCTTTTGCGTACAGAAGATTTTGAAGAAGTAGAAGCGCCAAAGCCTAAACGTGCAGCTACAAAGAAATCTGAACCTGACAATGAAACAGACAAGTAGGTGGTCTTATGTGGCAACCCACTCAAGAAGAAATTGAGCAGTTAAAACAGTTAAATGAAGTTACTGGAGCTAAGCATGATGCGTTTTATCGTGCGATGGCTCCTGTATTATTTGATGTAGCAAAAGACCATTGTAACGGTAAGTGGGAGCCTTCTGATATGCCTCAGGGAGTTCGTTTGTTCATTGCTAAAGCAATTCAGTTTAATACACAATCAACAGGTCTAAAGGGACGCACTATGGGGACAGTTTCGTATTCCTATGATACTGAGTTTCCGAAAGCTATCTGGACATATTTACGCCCTTATAAGAAGGTGAGATTCCGTGCCTTACGATGAATTTCCTCATAAAGTTGAAGTAGTTCAGAAGAAAAAGGTATCTGACGGTGCTGGAGGCTTTATAACAAAGTGGGTTCCTGTTGATACCATAGAATCTTTCGTAGACACACCAACGAGCAAGGATCAGTATTACGCACAGCAATTGAACAATCCATTAGAGCGTTACATGTACTACGAATATCGAACTGACCTTACATCTAGTATGCGGCTACGCTATGAAGGTGAAATATACGCTTTTGCTGGCCGTCCTGAAGACCAAGGTGGACAACACGAAATCATGCGCGTTGCGTTAAAGTTGGTGACTGAATAATGGCTAAGATTACATTCAGTGGCCGTCAACTATTAAAAGCAGCTAAGCAATTCGAAAAAGGTTTGCTTGATGATGTTTCGGACGTAGTTTACGAGACTGCTAGGCTTATTCAGACTCAGGCAAAAGCACTTGCACCTGTTGATGACGGTAGCTTGCGTGACTCTATCGAAATGAAGATGATAGGTAAATACAATGCCGAAGTTACGGTAGGCGTGGGATACGCAGTCTATGTGGAATGGGGAACCGGGATTTATGCAGAGAAAGGAAATGGTCGTAAAACACCATGGACATACTACAGCACTAAACTTGGTCGTTATGTAAAAACAGACGGTATGAAAGCTCAACCATTCTGGGGTCCTGCTGTTGATGCTGGAAGAGATTATTTCATGAAAGAAATGAGGCGATTAGGGTTATGACGGAATACTATGCCTTGCCTTTCTTCGATTTACAGAAAGTTATTTATCAGAAGTTAACAGCTTGTGAGGCCTTAACAAACATCACACGTAAGGATGATGAGGATTTAGGTGTATATGATGCAGTAGACGAGAATACTCCTTATCCTTACGTAACAATCTCAGAGCCGTACTCATCACCATTTGACACAAAAACAAGCAATATCGAAACGATCACATTTACGATGCACGCTTGGTGGAAGGATAATGACAATTATAGTGGTAAGCGCAAGGTATACGAGATGTTATCTGCTTGTCAGCAGGTTCTTATGGCTCGAAATTACATGATGTCAGGAGCGAAGGTGTTAGACATCACTAGACGTGAATCTCGCGTTATAGACGATAATAGCCCCGGTGTAAAGCATGGCATTTTAACAATTCAATACAAAGTACAAAACATCTAACAGTCCTTATGGGGCTGTTTTTATTTTAGGAGGGAAATTACAAATGCAAAACGGTAAAGATACAATTTTGATGGTGCAACTTGCTACCGCAGCATTAGGTACTGATGGTTACTTATTAGGTAACCTAACTGAAAACTCACGCTCAAAAGAGAATGAGCTTGTTGACGAACAAACAAAATTCGGACGTATTTTAGCTTATGGACAATCGTCAGAAAGCTTTGAAGCAACCATGTTTGGTGACAAAAACGATCCAGGACAAAAAGCTATCGCAGATGCTATTGACAATGAAGTTCAACTAAAAGTCTGGGAAGTGGATTTAAAACTTAATGCGAATGGTAAGCATGATTCTATTTTCGCTTATACGTTAGTAGAGTCTGTAGAAAATTCTAGTCCTGGTGATGGATTCCAAGAACTATCGACAACTCTACAAGTTATCGGTAAGTCGAAAAAAGGTGAGTTAGATCCACTACCGCCAGAAGTTATCGAATTTGCAACTTATGGATTTGAAGCACCTGGTGAGAAAACGGGTGAGTTCGGTAAAGAACAAACGGAAGGTGTTGCAGTGGATAGTGTTTCTGCGTCACCTCAAACAACTTCGGTAGTGGTTGGAAGTACGCGTCAACTTACAGTTACTGTTCTTCCGGCTGAAGCATCGAATAAAAACGTTACATTTAAATCAAGTGACGATTCTGTCGCTACTGTCACATCTACAGGGCTTATTACAGGTGTAGCAGAAGGTTCAGCAACAGTAACAATTACAACGGCAAGTGGCGGTAAAACAACAACAGTTGCAGTAACTGTTACAGCTTAATAATCAAAGCACTCTTTATGGGTGCTTTTTCTTTTACTTATAAAACATTAGGAGGGCTATTACACATGGCTACATTAACAATTGCAGGAACACAACAAGATGCGAAATTTGGATTTGCTTTTAAAAATTCAGCGGATAAAAATTATAACCCAAAAGTTGAAAATGGAAATGATGTCGGGGGCTTTAATGGTATTTACACAGGACTATTACAGTTTAATCTAGACGCTTTAATAGCTTTTTGGGATTGTGGTTTAGCTCATTTAGGTTCTAAAGGGCGCCCAACAATTAAGGATATTGAGGAAGCGTTAGAAGCTCGTATCGAAACAGATGAAGGTACAGAAGAGCTATTCAAAGAGGCCTTCCGTGAAATCGACTCATCGGGTTTTTTCAAAAGAGATGCCAAGACGTTTTGGAAGAACTTAGAGATGTTCAAAGAAATGGGCAAAACGGACGAGGAGAAAGAAGAGAACGCGAAGGGCGCTCAAATTATGTTAGAGGCGAAGGCGGAGCTATTGGACGAGGAAACAGAGTCGACGGACTAGAATGGCTTGAAGTTTTAACCGATGCAGCGCAAAACATGGGTATCTATGACGTGGATCTAATCATGTCATGGACTCCTAATGAGTACAAAGCGTTTAAGAAAGGTGCAATGTTACAGGTCATTGATAACTACGACAACATGGCACGTATGGCTGTTTTTAATCGAATCGCATCCAACAAGAAAAAGCTGAACATTGAGAAAGATTTGTTTGACGCAAAAAGTGCTCGTAAACGAATCATCGACGGTGATAACGCTTGGAAAGAGTCGAAGAAGATTGATACAACACGACATGCTAAGGCACAAAAAGCAATGCAGAAATGGGCTGAGAATTTAAGTAAGAAAGGGTGAGAGAGATGAACGGAAACTTTACGGCAAAGATTGGTGCTCGTATCACTGAATTTATGGCAAAGATGCGAGAAGTACAAAGCACAATTAAAAGCGCGGCCAATGATGTTCGAGTGGACATCGGTGCGGATGTAGCGCAGTTTAAGCGAAAAACAGCCGAAGTAAAAGCAAAAATGCTCGCTTTATCACGAGACAAAGTTGTCATACCAATCGAGGCGCGTATCGAGGACTTCCAAAGGAAAATTCAACGGATTGCAGTAAATATTCGTGCCTTTGGTGAGTTAATGCAACACACTGTAATGGGTACAATGATGACCGTATTCCCGGCATTAGCACCTTTACTAGCTAATGTTGCTGTAGCTATTGCGAATTTAGGTCCAATGATAGGTGTAGTCGCTGGCTCTACATTTGCATTAGGTGGAGCATTCATGGCAGCTGGTGCAGCAGCCGGAGCATTTGCTGCTGTAGCGATTCCAACAATCAAAAAGTTATTTGATGAAGAAGCAAAGCTAAATGCGGTTCAACAGCAAGCTAAAAATTCTTTTAATGCTGTAAAGACCACATATCAGTCGCTTGTAAAAGAGACAGAAAAGCCAGTCTTGCAAGCCTTTACGAGTGGTATGCAAGCAACTGACGCCATACTCAATAAGTTGCGACCATTATTTGTATCAAGCGCACAAGCAGTTGCTAACTTGATGGCTCAACTAAATACAGCTATAGGCACACCGCCAATTCAGAACTTTTTGGAGTATCTTAATACCTCAGGTGGTCCAATGCTTGAGACGTTCGGTAGCTCATTTGGAAACGTATTTAAAGGGTTGTTATCAATGCTTACAGCCTTTGCACCATTAAGTGCAAGTACTGCAAAAGGCTTCGAGGAAATGACAGCTCGTTTTGCTGAGTGGGCAAATGGGTTAAGTGGTAGCGCTAAATTCCAAACATTTATGGACTATGTTAATACAAACATGCCAAAGATTCGTGCTATTTTCAGAGACGCAATCGCAGGAGTTGTTTACTTCTTTAGCGCATTTGCTGGATCATCTTCAGGTATGATGGATGGACTTGTAGACATGATGGCTCGATTTAAAGAGTGGTCGGCTACACTAAGTCAAAACCAAGGTTTCCAACAGTTTATTGATTATGTACATCAAACAGCACCTAGTGTTATACAGTTAATCGGAAATCTAACACAGTTTTTAGTTAACCTCGGTATTGGTATGGCTCCTTTAGGTGCTAAGATTATCGAGATTGCAAATAAGGTATTAGAATTTGTAAATTCAGCGATGGAAGGTAACCGTGCAATCGGTGTCCTGATAGCTGGATTTATTTCGTTTGGTGGAGCTTTACTTGCTATCGTCCCTAACTTTATTGCTTTTGGAACCTTATTTAAGGGTAGTGGGAAATTAGTTGGGATTCTAGGTAAGTCATTCAAAAATGTCGTACCTTTGTTTTCTAATTTTAGTGCGACAATCGGAAAATTAGGTCCTGTATTAAAAATGGTGGGTGCAGCTTTTGGTTTTATAACAAGTCCTGTAGCGTTAGTCATCGCAGCTATAGTAGCTCTTATTGCAATATTTGTAGGGTTATATAAAACCAATGAAACTTTCAGAAATCAAGTTCAAACTGTATGGGAAGCTATTAAAACAGCTATCTCAACGGTAGTAACAGCTATCGGTGCATTGATTACGTCAGTATGGACGCAAATCACAGCATTTTGGAATGAAAACCAATCAAGTATTATGGCTACCGCATCAACCGTTTGGAATGCAATAGGTACGGTTGTTACAACAGTAATGTCAGCAATCGGTGCTATCATGCAGTTTGTGTGGCCAGTCGTAAAGGCATTAATTGTTTCGACATGGGAAGCTATTAAAAACGTTATCCAGGGTGCAATTGATATTATTCTCGGGATCATCAAAACATTCTCTTCTCTGTTCCAAGGAGACTGGCAAGGTGTTTGGGAAGGTATTAAACAGATTTTAAGTGGAGCAGTACAAGCCATTTGGGGTGTAATTAATCTTTATTTTGTTGGTAAATTACTTGGCCCATTAAAAGCATTTGGAGGCACCGCTAAAACACTTATGCAAACTGTTTGGACAGCTATTAAGGGTATTTTTACAAATACCTTAAACGCTATTAAAACAGTTGTAACAACAATCTTTAATGCTATTAAATCAACAATTTCATCAGTATTAAATGCTATAAAGTCAACAACATCTAGTGTTTGGAACGGAATTAAATCAGTTATTACAACGGTTCTAAATGCTATCAAGTCTGTTGTCACTACGGTTTGGAATGGAATAAAGAGCGTTATTTCCTCAGTACTAAATAATATTAAGAGTACTGTTTCATCCGTTTGGAACGCAATAAAAAGTGTAATCTCAAGCGTACTTAACGGTATTAAGAGTGTTGTTTCATCAATCTGGAATGCCATTAAATCAGTAATATCTTCAGTTCTAAATGGTATTAAATCGATTGTAAGTTCTATATGGAATGGGATTAAAACAACTGTTGAAACTGCAATGAATGGTGTTAAAACAGCAATTGAAACAGGTTGGAATGCAGCTAAGACATTCCTGGAAAATATCAACCTATTACAGATTGGTAAAGACATCATAAACGGCTTGATCAAAGGTATTACAGATTCATTCGGAGCTGTAGCATCAGCATTAAGCAATTTAACAGATTTAATTCCATCTTGGGTAAAGTCTGCTTTAGGTATTCACTCACCATCACGTGTGATGATAGCCATTGCTAAATGGATTCCTATCGGTGTTGCTCAAGGGATTGAAAGTACAACAAATGTCGTAAAAAATGCTGTAAATCTAATGGTTAAAAAAACAATCCCTGATTTTAGTCAGTCTATTACAACGACCAAAACAGCAATGGATAACATCAATTATATTGTTAAAAACGCAACATCAAATACAGGTGCAGATGTAATAGCCATCCAAAAAGATTATGCTAATAAACGTGCTGAAGTTGATCGTAAGGCCGAACAACAGATTGCTGTCATTAAAGCTTCTGCATCTAAAAAGACACAAACAAATACTAAATCTCAACAACAACGTATCAATAACATCTTGGCTGATGCGGCAGCTAATCGTGAAAAACTTGCGAAGCAAGAAGCTGATGCACTTGCAAAAGCGAGAAGTAAATCACAAAAAGAAACATTGGATGCATTAGAACAGTTTGTTTCTAACAAAGAATCACTCGAATTGTGGTCTACTGAACAACAAGCCGGGTATTGGAAATATGCTACAACATTGTTTAAGGAAAATACGAAAGAACGTATTATAGCACAAAATAATTACAATAAAGCAATGGCTGAACTGTTGAAGGAGCAGTTCGAAACGGAGAAGTATTTTATTGATCGTGTAAAGAAGTACAATCAAATGTCACTTACACAAGAGCTCGCCGCTTATGAGAAGTATTTAAAACAATATGCCAAAGGAAGCGAAGAACGAATCTACTACGAAGATAAAGTAGCAGAGACGAAACAGGCAATTCATGACAAGCTATTAGCACTCAATGAGGAATATACGACCAAAATCCAAGAGGCTAATCAAAAACTTATCGATGGATCCAAAGCGCTTACCAAAGAATATGAAGATGCAGTTAAATCGCGACAACAGTCTTTATATAGCGTTGTAGGACTATTTGATGAAATGGAAGAGAAAGCTGCTGTATCCGGCCAAAAGTTGATTGATAACTTGAGAGGTCAGAATCAAGCATTCCAAGAATGGGCAGCTAATCTGCAAGCTTTAGGTGCTAGAAACATTGATCAAGGGTTATTATCCGAACTTCAAGCATTAGGACCTTCTGCATCTGCGGAGATAGCAGCTTTAAATGCTTTGAGTGAGTCTCAACTAACTGAATACGTAGCCTTATGGCAAGAGAAATCAAGCCTAGCACGCTCGCAAGCAGAGTTAGAGTTAACTGGAATGAAAGAAGAAACAGCTAAGAAGATTGATGAATTAACGGCAGAAACAGCTACGCAGTTGGATACTTATAAGGCAGAATGGGCTAAAAAAGTTAAAGAAGTACGTACAGGCACAGTTAATGAATTTAACGCGATGGTTGCGACGATGCCGCAAATCGGTGCTAACGTCATCAAGGGCATGCAACAAGGGTTGTCAGATATGACACCATCGTTGCTAGCTCAAGCTCAATCAATTGCCGAAAGTATCAAAGCTACTATTGAAGGCGCGTTAGATATCCACTCACCAAGTCGTTGGGGTAAAAAGATGGTCGGCCATAACTTAGTTAAGGGTATCATCATTGGTATGGCAGACATGAAATCGGATGCCATTAAAGCTGCTGAAAGAGTAGCCGAGTGGATTCAACCACATGTCGAGGTACGAGATATTATCAGCGATATTAGTGGTGCAATCGATGCCATCCAAACTGAGATCGAACACAAAGTAAAAGTAGATGTTGAGATAAAAGGTGAGGGTGGACAAGGCACAAATGATAAAGGTGTGCATCAAGAGGTACACTTACATTCACCGAAGCATTTATCTCCATCAGAGAATGCGCGTCAATTGAAAAAAGTAGCACAACAATTGGCTTTCAATTAATTAAAGGAGAGGTCGTCTAGTGGAGACAGTCACATATACCAATCGTTTTGGAGAGGTCGTCACATTTGGCGGTCCTCCTTTTTATTTGCAAGAAATTACAGGGCTTGGTGATGTACCAACCAATATACAAATGCAACGGGTACCATACGAGGACGGTAGCACATTGATTGATGTTCTACTTGAGGAACGTGAAATAGACATTACGTTTCTTATCGTAAATGCAGTGGATGATGGTGGTTATGAAACTGTATCAAGGCGAAGAACAGAGATTGCGCGCATTGTTAACCCGAAGTTAGGTCCCGGCACTTTACGCTATGAGAATGAATATTTAGTTCGAGAAATTTTAGTAGTTGCATCCAGTGTGCCGATTTTTCCGGATGGTGGTGGTCGAGCTAAAACATTACAAAAAACCATGATAAATTTCGTGGCACCAGATCCGTATTGGCGCAGTTTGAAAATTGAAGAAGAACCAGCATTCAAACCGTTATTTCAGTTTCCCTTCAGTGGTCCTTTTCAGATGGGGATGCAGAGAGATAGACGTATTATCAACAACGATGGTGATGCGGAAGCACCACTATATATCGAGTTTTATGGTCCTGCTAAAAATCCGAAAATAGAAAATGTAACCAAAGAAGAGTTTATCAAGGTCAATCAAACATTAGCTGAAGGCGAGAAGATGGTCATCGATACGACACCTAACGTAAAATTGGTTGAATTTGTTGGTGTAAACGGAGCACGTAGAGACGTAACAAACTGGCTTGATTTAGATAGTATCTTTTTCAAATTACAGCTAGGTGAAAACGACATTAATTATACGGCTGACAACGATGTACAAGGGGCTGTCGTAAACATCAGCTACCATAAACGCTACAACGCAGTATAGGAGGGCAAACATGGCTGAAATATTTAAGTTTTTTAATAGTGCACCAGGGGATGAGAGATGGCATTACGCAAGTGATTTTGCTGATTACTTCGCTAACGTGTTATCGAGTGGGCTGTTACATAAGAACGGCTCACCTAACTTACAAGTAAAAGTAAATGCAGGCACCATGCAAACGTATATTGAGGCAGGAGAGGCGTTAATACAGGGTTATCAATATCAAAATACACTACCACTATTTTTAACACACGGTTTACCTGAGCCGAATTTAGACCGCATTGACCGTATTGTTTTACGTTTGGATAAACGTAACAATGCGCGATACATTAGATTGTTTGTAAAAGAAGGGGTATCAGCTACAAATCCTGTTCCACCAACTTTACAACGTGATCAATACGTATTTGAATTATCGTTAGCTCAAATTCGACTTACCAAAAATACATCATCCTTAGAGCCATTAAAACTTGTAGATGAACGTATGAAAGAAGATTTATGTGGTATCGTTTATTCGCTTATCAGCGTTCCAACAAGCGTGTTTCAACAACAATGGGATTATTGGTTTAATAACAAGAAGCAAACGCTTGAGAATGATTTAGTAGCGTGGCAGATACAACAGAAAAATGAATTTGAGATATGGCAAGCTGAACAGGAACAAGAATTTTTAACATGGTTTGAATCCATCAAAGATATTCTAAGTGGTGATGTAGCAGCTAATTTAGCAGCTAGAATAGCAGAGTTAGAGCAAACAGTGGGTCCTCTAAAGCAAACGGTTGATACTTTAGGAAAAACTGTTGATACCCACTTAGCTGATGTGGTGAAACATAATAATTACGGAATTGCTACAGGATCTAATGCATTATCCGTTACATTACCAAAGGGGCCAACTACTTTATTAGAGTCTTTTACCTTACGTTTCAAAAATACAACGGCAAATACTGGCGCAGTTACATTAAACGTTAACGGTTTGGGTGCGAAACCTATCGTTAAGAATGGTGGTGCAGCATTAAGTTCTGGTAGTTTAAAAGCTGGTGGTATTTATACAGTTTGTTATAGTGGTACGGCTTTTATCTTACAGGGTGAAGGGAGTGAATTCGATGTAGGCGACAAGATACCCGCGTCTAAAGTTACTGCTGGATGGAGATCACAATGGACAGCGTCGAATGCATATTACGGAGGTTCTTTCCATCCAGCAGTAGATAAAGATGGAAATGTATATATCATTAGTGGACCCGATAGTCGTAATAATTATACGGTTACTGTGACTAAATATTCTAAAACTGGTACTCTTCTAAAACAAATAACCATTAATGATAACACTAGCTATCAACCTAGCGGTCTTAATGTTTCTCCAGATGGAAGTTACATAGTATTCGCTACTGGTGGGATTCATGATACGTTTATTCAACTATATAGTTCAGAACTGGAACTAATCAAAAAAACAGCATTAGGTAATTTCTATCAGACCGCTAGTCCGTCATGTCCTGTTGTTACCAACAAAGGGGATGCTTATATAGCCCTTCGTAGATATAATAGCGGTAGTACAGATACTTACGAGGTGAAAAAATACGCTAAAGCTGGGTATGAGATGTGGTCGAAATCGTTAGCAGATGAGAGTATTGTTGACCTAATATTGTTATCGGACGGAAACATTGCTGTTTCTACCGAGCGTAACGGAATGAAAGTTCATAAAATATCTGGGGTCGACACTCAGTCAAATGTTACAATAACATGGAGCTATTTAACTGACATTAATGCCAGTTATATGGGTAACCTTGCGGAACTGACTAATGGCGACATTGCGGTAGTATATAGCAAAAAATCAGGCAATAGTACTTTATGTTGGGTCCAAGCGATTATGACAAACGGACAGGCACGTCCAGCAGGATATATATCACTCGGAAGTCGACTGGGCACGCAATATAATGGTTTGGCAAAGATATGTAGTGACGGTAATGGAGGAGTATATTTTGGGCTCTTTAGTAATTTCTACTGGGGTTGGCAAAGTAATGTTACGTTAGATAATGTTAAAGCTCTTATATATGGTAGACTTGGCTCCCCCGCTGGCCCAATGAACTTAGCTTGGTGTCATATCTATACACAGGACACATACTCATATTCTGACGCAATTGGTGGGATAGCATATGACGCACTAACAGATAGCGTTATTTCAACACATTCAGATGGATCATATTCAAACGGAAATGTTAGGAAATGGGATTGGTATGTATCCCTAAAATAAGGAGGAATTTTAAATGATTGTATTATGGACACGAGAAGTATCAGAAGGAAAGGCATTAGTTGCAGGCACGCATTACCAACCATTCGACCCAGTATACGGGATTACGGATGACAATGGTAATCTAATCTCAAAAGAAGATATCAAAAAAATGGGTGGAGTATTCGTCGAATCAGAGCTTAAGCCAGAACCTAACGATAAGTTGTTCGTACATTTCGTCAACCCACAAACTGGCGAACAGTGGTACGAATACGAAGAAAGACCGAAGACTGAAATGGAATTAATGAAAGAAGAGCTAGCCACCGTAAAAGCAGAAAATAAAGAATTGCAACTAGCAATAGCTGAATCAGCAGAAGTACAACAACGAGACAAAATAGAGAATCAACTAGCTGTCGCTGAATTAGTAGAGACCTTAACAAACAAGGAGGTTTTATAATGGCAAAATTATATTGGGATTTAATTAAAATGAATTTGCGAACAGTGGATCAGGTGCCGTTATTGTGGCGCGAAGCTGTACAAACATTACTAAATATCGAAAACAAGTAAACGCAGCATAAGCTAGCGTTATTTTTTATGTCTTTGAAAGGAGAAAACACTTGCAAAACATCCCTTTAAGAATCATTGACGATGAATTTAACCTACTTGGCGAGGTTGACCGATACACATCATTACAAATAGGTATCTCATGGTCAGACATTGGAGTGTTAGAGCTTCGAATCAACCGATACTTACAACATGCTGACAAGCTGATTAAAGGCAATATCATCTTTCCATACAACCGTTTAGATCAAGCATATATCATTAGGCATCGAGAAATAGAACTCGATGAAAACGGCAAACAAACAGAAAACTGGACTATTAAAGCCTTATCATTAAAAACCTTTACGTCTCAACGTCTTATTTATCCTGTAACGGGTAAGACCCACGAAAGTGTGAAAGGCAATGTAGAAACAGTAATGAGGCATTTCGTGAACACGCAAACGATTAATCCGAGCGATCCGGCTCGTATCTTCCCACGATTAGTCCTTGGTACCAACAAAAATAGAGGTCCAGTCATTGAAGAAAATTCGAGGTACGATGCATTAAATGAAAAGCTAAAAGAGTTATCAGAGCTTCACGGTTTAGGGTGGAACATTGAGCTTGATTTTAAAAATAAGCGTTTTGTATTCGTTGTGAAAGAAGGAAGAAACTTAGTAGCCAATCAAACAGGGCTTCCACAAGCTATTTTCTCGACAGAGTTTGGAACAATCGAATCGCTTGAATACACCGAAAGTGATTTGGATTTCAAAAATTTTGCGGTCGTTGCAGGGCAAGGTGAAGGTGTGGAACGCACAATTATCTCAATTGGCGATGCTGTAGGTGCTGATCGTTATGAAATGTTTGTAGATGCAAGAGATGTATCAGAGGAGGATGAAGAAGGGGAACCACTTCCAGTCGAAAAGGTTGTAGCTGATTTAAACAAGCGTGGTAACGAAAAGCTATCTGAACATGCTCAAGAAATTTATTTTGGCGGACAGATACTTACTACATCACGTTTAGTATTAGATAGAGATTACAGTATAGGGGACATGGTGACCGTTTGCGATAACGGCTGGGGTGTCACGATGGACACTCAAATTACAGCAGCGAAAATTATTTACGAATATGGTAAACGGAAAATTGAGGTTGTATTTGATAATGATAAACCTACCTTTATCAGCAAAATTAGACGTGAAATCAATGCATTCAAATATGAGTTAAAGAAATAGACGCAAGTATAAGCTTAGCGTTTTTTTTATTGTCTAAATTAGAAGGAAATCATTACCTTTTGTCGAATTATAAACTGAAGAAGGGAGAGATAAAATCTTGGTATATATCAAAGAATTAAGAGAATGTTTGGAAGAGTGGAATCATGAAGTTAGTGATGAAAGAATTACCGATTTTGATTGGTTAATTTCTATTATTTGTATGCAAATAGGTTATAGTGATTTTGATAGTAAAGAATTTCGAACAAATTCAGTTCAAGAGTTAGAAAAACATTTGATTAAATTGTCTAAATCAACTGCAATATTCGAGGAAATAATTGTAGATGGGATTTTATTTAACATTTACTCCATATTAAATCGTAATATATCTAATAGAGATAATGATATTAGGCATAGTGAAAATTTACTAGCTAATGTAGAAAAGTCATCAAGAGACGTGAATAAAGTAAAAGAAATGGCTCTTGCAAACCTAGACAGATTACAAGCACCTAACTATATTGAAATTGCTGAAAAAGAGTTAAAGCTGTGGAAAAAAGTATATGAAAAGCACTTCAGCCTTTCTGAAAGAGAAATATTGCTTAGAGAAAAGGATAAGTTAATGCTGAGTACTATGAAAAAAAATATGAGCGATGATGAACGTCAGCAATTTGAAGAAATCAAAGCAGAAATTAGAGGTTAATCTAAGTCTAAGCACTCTCAATAATGAGGGTGCTTTTATTATGCGCTATGAGTGCAATCGAGATGGGCAACGGTACATGTTACCGATTCTCGATGCTTCTCATGGCTTTTTATTTTTACCAAAAAGAGCAAAGGAATGATGTTGATGGAAAGATGGATTGCAGCAGTAAGTGGAGCAGTTGGCACAATCGTTTCATATTCGGTAGATGGATTAGGAATGGCTGTAACTGTTTTAATAGGTTTCATGGCTATTGATTATGCAACGGGCATTATGAGTGGAGTTGTTAATCAAAACCTAAACAGTCGGGTAGGTTTCAATGGGATCATACGAAAAATTTATTATTTAATGCTAGTAAGTTCAGTGTATTTACTATCGCTAGTGATTCCAGGTATCGAGTACGCAGGTGATGGGGCAGCCATCGCATTTTGTGTACTTGAATTTATTTCTATCACGGAAAATGGTACAAAGATGGGCTTACCAATGCCTGACTTTATTAAAAATATTTTATCCATCGTAAAGGATAAAACAGGAGAGGGTGAAGTGAAATGACTTATGTTATCGAACAACGCTTGATGTCAGGTTTACCAAACTATGCTTTGACAGCTGCTAAATACGTCATTGCCCATGAATCAGGTAATCCAAACAATTGTGGCCCCGACGCTTTGGAAAAGGAAATTGCATACATGAATCGTAATAAGGCGAATGCATTCACCTCGCACTGGGTAGGTGGTGGCGGTAAAATTGTACAAGTTGCGCCAGTTAATAAAGTGCAGTACGGTTGTGGCCCTAAAGGTAATCCATATTGTTGTGCACAAGTAGAATTAGCTCGTACAAATGATATGGAGCAATTTAAAAAGGATTATGCAGCATATATTTGGTTATTGCGCGAACTTGCTAAATGTGCTGGAATACCTGTTGTGCTAGATGGAGTAGGTAACGGCATTAAGTCACACCGTTGGATTACGGACAATTTAAAAGGCACGACACATAGAGATCCATTTTCGTATCTGCAGAGTATGGGTATATCAGAGGAACAATTCAAGTTAGACATACTAAACGGGATGAATGAGCAACTAAAACCAACTGAAAAGGATGATGATACAATGAAATTCACCAACGAAACAACTAAAGATGCAGTACGTGACCACATTAAACAAACAATAGACAAAAAACTGATTGATAAATCATGGCTTGAAAAATTTGACGCTGGCACAATGACTAGTGGAGATTACGAAGGAATAAAACTTATCGCTGCACAGCGTAGTAATTAAATTTTAAAAATAAAGAGGCTGTCATTGACAGCCTCTCCTTGTATATTAATTAAAATAATAGCTTATATAATACTAGCAAGTTCAACAACATATCCGCCCCGTGCCTCTACTTTGATTAATCCAATCCCCTTTGCAAAAGTTAATGTTTGATAATTATAATCAACGACTACACAATTTTTAAACGTTCCTGCCAAAGTTTTAACTGTTTCTGATACTGAGATGATATTATTTTCATACCAATCATCGTTATTTTTCCATGTGGCGCCTTGTTTAACTGGATACAACAAGTATTTTTCCCAGCCATCCCCGTTATCTACCCATAAACCATTACTTTCCTCTTTCCAAGTTATATTGTTAGACCAAGTATATGCGTTACCTTTCTTCCCAACAAATTTAACTGTTAAATATGAGGTATCGATAATATTTCCAGAAGGATCAGATTCAACGGTTTTATATGTATACATTTTGTTAGTATCCATCAAATAACTTGTATTATTATTTTGAGCTAACACTTTGATTTGTTGTCCTTGATATTTAATCAATGCATACTGATTCTCTTTATTCCAAGAAACTTCCGCACCTAAAGATTCACTCACGAATCGAACTGGTACCATTGTTTTACTGTCTATTAACTTAGCTGGTACATCTAGTGTTTTCGTAACGCCATTTACTTTTACTTTTTTCGAATTTAGAGGTAATTCTATTTTAGTAGTTCCTTTTTTTACTATCACTGTTTTTGTCTTAGTATCCCAATTAACTGTTGCTCCAAGGCTTTCAAAGATACTTCTCAATGGTAATAACGTTCTACCTTCAATAATTACTGCACCCTCAATAGTTTTAGTGTTTTCTTCGGCAAGGGTAGGAGTAGTTGTAATAAAAATAAATGCAATCAATAATCCAAATGTAAGACTAATTATTTTTCTCATAAAGAACCTCCAAATTTTTCTTTTATTGTATAAACATTATTTTACTATTAATATTAATTTCAGGATATATCTTTTAGTAATTTACTAATTCCTTACTGTTTCAGCATTAATTAGGGGTAGAGCAGAAATGTTTTGAGTTTATTGATTTCTGTAGTCAAAATTCATTCTATAAAAATTAAGGTTCAGGTTCCCAATTAATTTTGAGCCTGGACCATGAAATTATTTTAAAACTTTACTCTTCAATGTTTTTGAAGCGGTTGATGGAGTATCGGAGTAACCTTTTTCTTTTGCTTCCTTTTGAGCATCTTTTAATAACTCATCGAAAGAAATGTCAGATAATTTATCTAAATTAATTCTCATCCTAATAACCGTCCCGTTTACATCGCAATCTGATGTTGCCGTTGAATTAGATGTGAAAGTGATTGATTTTAGTCCAGATGCAATACTAAATAGTCCACCTGTTTTTTGAATTATTCTACTAACAAGAGCTAACCCATATCCTGAATTTTTATAGTCTTCCGGTGCGTATGCATGGTTTGTGTGAGCTGAAAGACCAGGTATTAGTGCCTTTTTAATTGCATTTTCGTCAGTATCTTTATCAAACCATTTTTCTTCCACATCAAAAGGAACGGTTGCTTTGAAACCAACACCTACATCTGCAATAACAACTTCAACTTTACTAGTGTTTCTATAACATTGAAGTGCATAGTAAAAATGAGTGGAACCTGAATGGTCAAAGATATTTCTTATTATTTCTCTAACTACATAAACGAAAAGTTCATTTACTTCCATAGATGACTCTGCAATATCTAGGGCTTTACCTACAATCTTTTCAGCTATTTGTTCAAAATATTCTTCAACTGTAATGTTAGAAATGCTTAATTTCTCATAAAGTTCATCTAAAACAATTTTAGTTGGTGCTAAATATGTCCCTCCGGATTTAAAACTTGGAGCAGAAGATACGCCTAACTTTTGGAAGATTCCCATGTTGGTTCCGTATGATATAGCATCTTGAGTTAAACCATCAATTGGTTCTATTGTATAATCGTATTCCAACTTTTTAATCCTATCCATAGTTGTTAACAGTAAAACAGCACCTGCGGGTTCTATGAATTCGAGGTCATTAAAAGTAATCTGTATATCCTCTTCTTCACGTTGGAAGTAGTTTTTTTCTCTTAAATAATTTGTAAGCTTTAACATATTATCATACTTCATTTTTACTATACGTAACACTTATACCACCTCATAGTACTTATTTTGGAAATTTGAAATATAAGACTAATTGTACAATTAAAAATAAGTAATATCTACCATTAATTTCCCACTCGCCAAAATGCAAACATTTGTTCTAAAATAATTACGAACTAACGTTCTTGTTTTAAGGAGTGTGGAATGATGAAAGAACAATTATTAAAGGCAATGCAGCGAAATCAATTAGTGTATATGATGTATGTATCTAAGTCCGGTGAGGTAACAAAAAGACGTATCAAAATCATAAAAATTATGGGTGATTCCTTTCAAGCATTTTGTTTCACGAGGCAAGCAAAGCGTACCTTTATTATCAATAATGTTTTGGCAGTTGTTCCAATCTCTCAAAGAAAGCGTGAAATAGGATGATTAAATCGGAATAACGAAGCCTTTTACACAAATTTGTTATATTGGATTTGGCAATACAATCATTACAGCGTGATTTTTCAGTTATAGAAAATCTAAAAATGTGTAAGGTATATATGCAGATGATTGAAAAACTATTAAAAGCTATAACTAGCGAACATTACAACATCAAAAGAGATTTAGCAAAGGATAAAATAAAAATTGTGAAGTGGGAAAAAGTTGACGAGTATTTCAGCGACTTGACTGTTGTAACGCCTGGCGAAGATCAAATATTACGATATGCTAATCAAGCATTGAAAAAACAAGTTGAAGGATTGCTTTTAATTCATATAAATAAATGACCAGGCGCTCATAAAAAGTGAGCCCTGGTCTATTTTTATTAAACCTCTATTTCATCATGTTTTTTCTTTTTGGGAACGACTTTCTGTGCAACGGTTATAGCCTCGTCAATCTGCTCCTCAAACATAAACTTTATGATACGCACTACTCTTCCGGCTTTTTCCATAACATATAAGATAATTATCCCACCACTTACCATACAGCCAACAAAATTAATTATATCCATGAGTCATCTCCTTCATAATTTTAGTAATCGATAAATCTCACGAATCTTCATTTCATCTAGATTGCGCAGAAACTCGGACAAGTACCATTGCATGAACTTCTTATTACCTAGAGTCACACGGATAAGTACTGCTGCAGTGGTGGTTGGTGTTATATCGAGAGAGAAAGCCAGCACACTCAATTGGTCGAAATCTCGCTGTTTAAATTTGATTGTCACTTTGCCTTTGTTAGGCTGAACCGTTATCCTTAATTTCGGTCTTTCTGGATAGCCCATTGTGATTGTATTATTCCATCGATAATCTCTCCTAAACCACTTTCTTATTTCTTCAATGATGATCTCCGATACGGCACCACTGTTACACAATTTTTCGGCAACATCTTTTACAGGTTCATCGCATATTTCTGCAAATTTGTATAAGGTGGTTTTCAAGGACTCCGAGATAGTGGGTTTCACATCAACTTTTTTGTCTGAGCGAGTGATTCTCCTGCTCCCCATCGAAAAAATTTCCTCCTCCCCGTACCTTTTAAAAGCGTATCCCTAGGAATTAATCCTAACTTTAATCGATTCCTAGACTTAATGTAGGTATACGTGAGCCGTTTTCGGAAAAGAACCACGATAAAAATATTTATTACAATTGTAATAATCCACCTTGTTAAGTTATAAAATGTAATACATTTGTAATACAAAACGAAAGGGGATTCTATTGAATAGAATTATTTTAGGGATTGATGCAGGGAATCACAAAGCAAAGGTAGTGGGGCCATTTGGAGTCGATTCATTTAAAACGAACATTTGCGATTGGTTTGAGCGTGATGTGGAGGAATCGTTTGGACCAGATGACATGGAATTTGAAGTGGATGATCGTAAAGGATTTGCAGGAACCATAGCTCAGTTTGAGGATGAGTTTGGAGATGGTACCAGGTATGGAGATAGTAAAGCGCATGAGGACACAAAAATAAGGGTCTTATTAGCTATACATCGCTACTTAGGTCGATACTGCCCACACATAGAGAAGGTTAGTTTTGTAACAGGACAGCCGATTAAAAGGCATAAAAAAGCGGAAAAAGAGTCTATTATTGAAATGTTAAAAGGGAATCATGAAATAAAGATGAATGGCAAAAGCAGAAAAGTATCTATAGAACAAGTGGCCGTTGCACCTGAAGGAAGTGGAGCGTTTTGGGTGCGTCCTAGTGATGGGATAGTACGTGTGATTGATATAGGGAGTGGAACTGTTAATGCTGCCACAATCATAGATAAAAGGCACATTAACAACGCCAGCACTACATTTAACTTTGGGGTTGAAACGGTAGCAAATAAGGATGATCTACAAAAGATAGCAAGAGGAATCATTCGTAATACAACTAAACTAAAATGGGATAAAGACGATAAAACCTTAATTTGTGGAGGTATTACAGAAGGAATAGCATCATACATTGCAGAACATTACATTAATGCAGAAATCATTAATCCAACAATTGCGCGAGGAAATGGGGTGACAACATTACATCCTGTCTTTGCAAATGCCGTTGGATTTTACGAAATAGCGAAGGGGGCATTTGGATGAGTAATGAAGGTAGGAAAAATAAGCCAGTTAGCTTTAACATCAATGATGAGCACGAACTGGAACTATTGAAACATGTTGAACGAATCAACCCACTAACAGGCAAACCAATAAATTTTAGTAAGGAAGTTAAGAGGCTGATTGAAGAAGATATGAAACGGAGTATGGAAAGTAAAAGAAGTACAGGAAATGAAATAAGGATAGATCGAAATGAGCCTATAATACATGAGGAAGAAACGTATTCTATTGAGACAAAAGAAGCAATGAGCAGCTTTATATAAGAAAAGAAACCACTCAAAATTGAGTGGTTTTTCATTTTAAATTCCTAATAGCTGTTTCTTCTTAGCATCGAATTCTTCTTGAGTTACAATGCCGGCATCCATAAGCTCTTTTAACTTAATTAGCTCATCAGTGGGAATTGCTGATGAAGGAGAGGGAGTGACAGATGTCTGTGTAGACTCTTCCTCTTCAGCAACTATTAATAGTGAGAGTTTCTCTAAATCCTTCTTATCACATTTAATAACTAAAGGTACTTTTTCGTCGTTTTCACGCTTTAGGAAAAGGGTGGCGACCGATTTATCCTTCCCGATATTAGCGCCCATAGCACCTGCGATTGAACCCGCATTACCCAATGTACTACCGATTAAAGACCATCCTGCAATGTCGAAAGCGCTCTTTTGAATGTTCTCGACACGTTCCCATTTGACTAATTTAAATGTTTCGGGTGATAGATTATTAACCGAAATCTCAATAGTACCAGGTTTTGTTTGTGACAATTTAAAAACACTGCCTTGATCTTTTAATTGCTCTTTTCCGTTTAGGATTTCAATACTCATCTTAATTGGTTTCATAACACGAACTATTTTCCTTTCTTCAGTTTCAACTTGTGAAGGAGGAAGAATCCCTAAAGCATTTTGTATTTCAGATAAGAAAGCTAAGCTTAAATCAACATTGTTAAAACTTAGTGCATGTTCTTTATTATCATAAGTGAAACCCATTTCAGTAGTAGTTAATTTTTTGTTGAAATTTATATTACTAATCTTACCTAAATCATAGGATAAGAAGTTTTTTTGCTTATCTGTAGTTAATAATCTATTTGATGTAAGTACAGCTAAATACTGTTTTAATCCGCCTAATCCGCGAACGGCTATTCCAGCATTTTCAACAATTTCGTCTTCTTGTACTTGTTCACCTATCATTTTAATTTCTTTCTTTAGGTTACTTAACACGAGTCGGCCTTCAGGCTTTAAGTATTCTTTTATTTGTTCTATCGCGTACATCGAATATCCACCTTTCACATCTGTATCTACACGCTTAAACTATACCACTTTTTACAGATGTTAGGGTAAACAAACGTAAGAAATTAGGGGCAACAAACTCCAAAAAGGCAACGAATGTTAATGCTTTAAAGTGCTAAAGTAGGTAAACAGAGGCAACGAGGGTAAACAGTCTTTGTTGCCGTTTCTTTGTATACTTAACCCTTGTGGTCAAAGGATTCTCTTATATAAGTAAACAAAGTAAACAAATAATATCTATTGAGTGTATTTATATAATATAGGTGTATATAACGTATATAATATATACCTAATACGCCTAATACACATATACTATATACATGAGCGCAAATTTGTTGCCCCCCTACCTGTCGTTCGAGCTAATAATAGCGATGGAGACTTAACTATAATTTCATGGTGTTTTACTGATGTTAAATAAAATACGCTTCGGTACACACGATAATATCGGTTCTGGCCCTATTCATTTACCACCAGATGAAATGCATACAAATTCATCGTGGCTATCATTCTCTGCGTTAGAAAAATGGTCGGAGGCAGAGCTTACGGACGCCATGACTGGAGCTGCCTATGCGATGAATGCGTTCATACCTTTGTTTATTCAATGTGATAGTAGCGATGTAGCAGTTGTCCCACAGGTAAAGGCAACTCATAATGAGCAACCGACATTTTTTGTTTATGATAAGTATCCTGGTGGTATTGGATTAAGTGAAAAGGTATATGATTTATGGGAAGATTTATTGACTAAGACATTGGAGCATGTAGCAGGCTGTGCTTGTGAATCCGGTTGCCCATCGTGTATAGGGGCACAGGATAGCTTGGAACAAGCGAAGAAAAAAGTAATAGAGTTACTTCGGATTTTAAATTAGAGATAAAAAGAGGGCATGAGAGGAAAAGTCTAGTACTATTCCATCAAGCCCTCTTCTTTGATTAATTTATAAATCATCTTTCGGTTAATCCCTGTAATTTCTTCTAGTTGACGTCCAGAAGCGTCTGGGTGTTTTTTCAAAGTCGAACGTAGTAACTTAAGTCTTTCTGTTCTCAGTGCATTACTACCTTTTGCTAGAGCTACATTTTTAAATTTCCCGAATCGTCTCTGATCTGATTCAAGAGTTGAAACATTTGAATGAGTAATTTCGGAAAGTCGATGTAATGTAGTACCCGGATGCTCATTCAGGTATTTTTGACAAGCATCATAACGTGCTCTTGATTTTTTCTAGTAATCTTTCTTCCACCATCTCCTGAGTAGATTGGATAGAAACAGCTAGAGTAGATGAAGTGCTACGTTTTGCAAAGCAAGCTCTAAAAACGAATGTAGAAGAATTAATTAGTGAATATCTAAATAAATGAAACCCAGGTATTTAAATGAGTACCTGGGTTCAGTTTGTAGACAATTTTAAATTTCTTTGGGTTTGTCTACTACATTCTCATAATATCAATCATTCTCATAATATCATCTGATATAACTAATAAAAACACTAAGACACTAGTGACGATTGCATATTTTTTTGCTTTTGTATCAACATTATTGAAGGTAGCAATAATTGTCTGTAAGGCAAAAAAAACCACTAGTGACCATAAGACTGGTTCAATGATTAGACCAAATAAACCTTCAATTGCCACTAAAATAACCTTCTTTCGTTAGTTAATATAATTACAATGAAGAATCAACCCAGTAAGTGTCATTGCGTACTCCCCATGCAATTCAAACTAATTACTTTGTTGTAATAAATACAGCGTCATCAAACGTAATATTTGCACCTAGTGCTTCGCTTACAAAACGTAAAGGCACCATAGTTGTTCCTTTATAAATTTCAGCTGCATGATTTAATTTAATTGTAGTTGAAGTGCCGTTTGAATTAACATAAGCGTTTTTATTTCCAACGCCAATGTCAATTTTTTTATTATCTTTGTATGCAGTCACTTTTTTTGTTGCATTGTCATAAGAAACAGTTGCACCAAGTGATACAAAAATAGCTTTCATAGGAACTAAAGTTGTTCCGTTTTTAATATAAGCACTTGGGTTGTAATTTTGCTTAACATTATTGATATATACATCTACAGTTGTAAGCACTGGCTCTGGTGTACTTTGATATGTTGGTTTTTTGTGACTTGTATTGGTAGAAGGTGCTGCCTCGTTGCTTTTAGTATGATAATGATAACCTGAGCAAAGACCTTTGTCTTGAGACTTTTTAGAACAGTTATGACCACCGTTACTATCAAGACGACCTGGGTGTGCATCGGCTGTTAAGGATGTCGCCATAAACAAAGACAACATTGTAATAAATAAAACTAATTTCTTCATGAATATCCTCCTATTAATAAAATATGGAATTATTATACTACTAAATGGATTATATTAACATGATTTTAGTGCAAATATTGGTTTTCATGTGGAATAGATCGTTTAAGCAATGATTTAATCAAAGTTATCGTTCTCGTATTTGAAAAAAGAAAATAGATAACAAAATAATAGTTATCTATTAATCTTAAAAGCTCAGGTACTCAATTAATTTTTTAAGCCTAGGCTTTAATCTTTTATTTTATTGGGGGATTTATCTAGTCAATAGAATATTTTCGGAGAACATCATCTTTAAACTTCTTAGCATCTGATGATTTTTTTTCTCCAATATCTAAAGGATCTTTATTATCTAAGTTAAATTTACCTAAATTATTATTAATTATTCCGTACTGTCCCATTGAGTTTTGTTGTAAAAACATAATGTAAGAACTTTTTTCCTTGAGCTCCGCATAATTATTAGTGACTAACTTTCTCTTCCCTGTACTTCGCTCTACAATTCCAACGGGTTCAATAATACTGAAAGAATTATTTTTAGGAAGATTAAAGTTGTCAGGTGCTTTAATAATTTTATCAACTTGGACTTCTGTTAAAGTATAGTAGTCTTCAATCGTACCGTCATCAAAAAATGTTACCTTGTGTTCACGGTCCATAAAATCTTTAGATGGAGATGCGATAATAATGAGATCTGCAGCAGCATCCAACTTTTCAGGAGTGTCAAATGTAATTTCATTTGCGTCTACCTGAACCACTGGAAGCGGTTTTTTAATATTCATTATTAATAACAAAGATAAAAAGATTATGAGTGCAACAACTGTTAGTGTGATAACACGTTTCGAAGAAGTGTTCAGCATACTAAAACCTCCTTAATTTCCCCATTTCTTCATTAATTCTTTCTTTTCCTATGATGTGGATGCAATTATGCCGAGGAATAATTGATCTAGAAGTGTCCAATTTCGTGAACAGCATTAGAGACAATTTCACTATATTCCAATTTATAATTATTTATTGTATTATAATACATCCTAACTGTACCGTATAATCAATCATCATCCACTGAGGCTTCATATATATAGCCATTTAAATTTATCCGCGGAAAGCTGCTCTGAAACGAATGAAAAGTGACAAGAACACTCGACTAGCTTTTCTACTTTTACCTTCTCTTTGTGCAGAAGCTAAAAGATGCGTTATGATTACAGTAAGTGAAGAAAAAAATACTATAAGTTTTAGCAATTTTAACTTCTTTCAGCAAATATTTTATGTACCGAAAGTGCAACGACAGGTACAGAAGTCTCCCACCTCTATAGGTGGTGAGATGAATGCGGATTTAAGCTACTTTTCAACGGGTGTCCAAACACCTGCAGCTGACGCTTCGCTTTCGCTACAAAAAACACTTGCTGAAATAGAGGAACTCAGTCTAAGAGCGCCATGTCCTGTGGCGACGACTGAGTGACCAACATCGGTGCTGCTGCCGCTACGTTAGCACTACGCTTTCGCGCAAAAAACATCTGTTGGCCCAAAGCCCCCGGCGGATGTCATGGAATCAGAAAGGAGTTCTTAGGGGATGTTAGCCTAAAATCATCGCATCCATGCGATAACGGCTAACTGACCTGCATCGGTAAAAACGCCACGTCCTGTGGCATTACCGAAATGACCGACATCGTGTCGGCCCTCGTGCAGGCCTAAGCACAAAGCTGATTCCAGACGCAATTCTGCCGAGGCATAATTAATATGGAGAAAATGAGTGAAGGTAATGTCTTACGAAAATAAAATTTTACAAATGAAAAAAATGCTCGGAAAAAAAACGACAACAACTATAAAAAAAGAGGATAAACCTGCTTTTCAAAAACCTGTGCCCCCAAGCTATACAGAGCAGTGGGAAAAGGCGGGACTGACAGTTGTAAAAAATGAATTCGGTATTGTTTTTAAACGACAGGTGCGTTATCCATTTAGTTATCAGCATGGTCATTATAAATTGCAGTCATTTTTTGATGCATTAGTAAAATGGCAAGAGGCAAAGTTCGAACATCCATATGCGTTAGAAATGAATGAAAAAGTATTGTTTTTTGATACGGAAACGACTGGCTTAAAAGGTGTAGGTACACAAATTTTTCTTTTAGGCTTTTTAGAATTGTCAGAGGAAGATGAAAGTTTTATTTTAACTCAATATATTTTAGCGGATCCAGCACATGAGGCAGCGTTACTTTTTGAATCAAAGCTTTGGCAAAAAACAGCGACAGTTGTTACTTACAATGGAAAAAGCTTTGATTGGCCGCAACTTGAAACACGTTGGACGCTCCACCAAAAAGAATTACCTAAGCTACGTACACAGCGACAAATCGATTTGTTGCATAGTTCAAAGCGTTTATGGAAAAATGATATGGAACGAATGAAATTAACATCTGTTGAAGAAGAGAAGCTTGGCTTTTCCCGTATTGGGGATATACCTGGATATCTTGCACCTATTATTTATTTAGATGCCGTCAAAAGCGGTGTTCCAGATGCACTGATGAAAGTCCTTCTTCATAATGAATGGGATTTACTTTCACTAATTACGCTTTATGTCCATTCTACAAATTTGCTATTTGAAGAGCCGAGTGAAGAATCGGCAAAAACATTTACAAATATCGGCAAATGGTATGCAGATTTAAAAGAGAGTTCGCAGAGCGTAAAGGTTTTAGAAAAGGTTACGACCCAATTTGATGCACTAGAAGCAGGAAATGCACAATATTATTTGGCGTTACAGCATAAAAGAAATAAAAAGTTTAGTGAAGCAATCGATGCATTTGTAGCTTCGCTACATTTCGTAGATCAACGAAAAAAGTTGCATGTATTAGAACAGCTCGCTATGATATATGAGCATCAAATGAAAGATTATGACCAGGCCCTTTATTATACGCAAGAGGGTATAAAATTAATTAAGAAGAATGAGCAATGGAGAGCAGAACAAAAGCAAAAATGGGAAATTTCTTGGGAAAAGAGGTTACTCAGGTTAGGAAATAAGAAATAATTTCCCAGGTAAGCGCAAGAAACGACAAGTTTAGCCTTACATTTGATGTTTTCAGACGATATAATGTGATGAAGTGTGATATAATGAAACGACGTAGTGTGAGGAAGGGCGATGTGAATGGATATTAAATTAACGTCAAAAATGATCCTTGAAAAGGAATTTAAGAAAAACTTTAAAGGCTACAATGTAGAAGAAGTCGATTCATTTCTTGATGAGATAATACAAGACTATGAAACGTTCGAAAAAGCGGTGGCCCAACTTCGTGAAGAAAATAAACAGTTAAAAGAAGAAATTGATAATACTCCTAAGAGACAACCTGTCGCATCGACAGCTGGTACGACAAACTTTGATATTTTAAAACGTCTTTCTAATTTAGAGAAACACGTCTTTGGTAGTAAGTTGTACGAATAAATTTTCGTTAATTATGTTGTATTTATCATAAAACTCTAGTATAATCTTTTTATCATCATGAAATTCTGGTAATCGCTGCGGCGCTAGACGTCGTAGAGGAAAGTCCATGCTCGCACGGTTCTGAGATGACCGTAGTGTTCGTGCTTACTGAAAAAATAAGGTAAGGCAGCTGTAAAAGCTGACGGCGGAAGGAAAACCTAAGTCTTAAGGATATGGTTGAAACTTCCTGAAAGTGCCACAGTGACGTAGCTTGCTTGGAAACATGCAAGGTGGAACGAGGTAAACCCCACGAGTGAGAAACCCAAATTATGGTAGGGGCACTCTCTAAAAGGAATTGAACGGATAGAGGGACAGAGTTCGCTCTGTAGATAGATGATTACTACCCGGCCGTACGAGGCGATAGCTGTTTGAGTACTCGGGAACAAAACATGGCTTATGGAATTTTTTGATGCTTATTTATGAAATGACAAGCGCTCTCCAATTTGGTGGAGAGCTTTTCTTTTGACTATAGTAAGAAAAAGTTACTTTTAAAGCATGTCTAGACATGCGCGATATACGTTTGAGAATAAGGCTGTACTCTGTTGGTCATGCCTGTACGAGGGCCGACACGATGTCGGTCATTTCGTTATTGCCACAGGACGAGGCGTTCTTAGACTGAGTTCCTCTATTTCAGAGGGTGTTTGGACACACGCTGAAAAGTAGCTTAAATCAGCATTCAACTCACCACCTATAGAGGTGGGAGACTACTGTAGCTGACGCTTCGCTTTCGCCACAGAAAACAATTGCTGAAAGAAGTTAAACTGTTATCGCAACGATGTACATATTGTCTACATACGAGTAGACTGGCGCAAAAGCGCTTTTCTAAAAAATTGAGGGTAGTAAAGAGAGATAGGATGGAGCAGAATCATGAGCCGAGTGAACGATAATCTGGAGAAGCTAAATTCGATTTCCAAGTATCCTACTGCCTTAATGACAAAAATCTTCGAAAATGTATCTGAAGGCATCATGATCACGGATAAAGATAAAAGAATAGAATTGGTCAATCCTGCATTTGAATTTGTAACTGGCTATAAGCGTGATGAAGTGATTGGAAAAACGCCAGCCGTTCTCCAGTCAGGTGTACATGAATTGCAATTTTATTTAGATATGTGGCAAGAGATACGACAAGAAGGCAATTGGCAGGGGGAAATATGGAATCGTCGTAAAACCGGAGACGTATATCCAGAATGGTTATCAATTGTAGAGGTAGCCAACGATGAGGGAGAGATTACAAATTATTGTGGCATTTTCTCAGATTTGTCTGAAAGGAAGTTCGTAGAAAATGAACTAGAAAAGCGTTTGTTAACTGACTCATTAACGGAAGTATCAAATCGATTTGCTTATATTGACAGAATGGATAATCTATTAGAATCAACTTCTGCTATCTCTCATTCAGTACAGCACGCAGTCTATTTTTTAGACTTAGATCGATTTAAGCAAATTAATGATACGTTAGGTCATGCTGTTGGAGATACCATTTTAGTAGAAGTAGCAAAGCGCTTAAAAACATTGTTGAAAAATAAAGATATCATTGCTAGATATGGCGGTGATGAGTTTATTATTACGTTGACAAACGTAAAAAATGCTAAAGAAGCTGCCAATTTTGCTGAACAAATTATAGGGATTATTGAACAGCCTTTGGATATTAATGGTCAAGATATTTTTATTTCTACAAGTATTGGTATCAGTATGTATCCAATAGATGGTGAAACAACAGAGCAATTGATTCATTGTGCTGACAAGGCGATGAGTTATTCAAAAAAGAATGGCCTTAACGACTATGCATTTTATTTTGATGAATTGAAGACGGACTCTCAGCGTGTTTTAATATTAGATTCGGAACTACGGAGAGCCATTGAAAGCCGGGAATTTGAGTTGCACTTCCAACCTAAAATATCTATGGAAAATGGAGAGATACAAGGAGTAGAGGCACTTATTCGATGGAAAAGTGAAAGTCTAGGATTTGTCTCTCCAGCAGAATTTATTCCTTATGCAGAGGAAACAGGATTAATCATACCTTTAAGCGAGGTAATTATAGAAAAAGCTTGTGAAGCAGTTATAGAGATGCGTCAATCTGGCTATAAGACTCCAGTTGCCATCAATATTTCCAGCATTCACTTTAAGCAACAAAACTTTTTAGACTCTGTTCAAGCGATATTAGAGCGTTACAACACACCTGCTAACAATTTTGAAATCGAAGTTACAGAACGAACAGTGATGAATAGCGCAAATGAAACGGTTAGCAAGCTTGAGCGGCTCAAGAAAATGGGCTTTAAGATTTCTATTGACGATTTTGGGACAGGCTATTCGTCTCTTAGTTATTTAGTTCGTTTCCCCCTTGATTATTTAAAAATCGATCGAAGCTTTATACAGCATATTGGCTCACTCGAAGAGAAACAGGCAGTAGTGGATGCGATAATTCAAATGTCGCATCGCTTAAAAATGAAAGTTGTTGCTGAAGGTGTAGAACAAGCACAACAAGTGGATATACTACGTAAAATGAACTGTGATATAATCCAAGGCTATTATTACAGTAAACCTTTACCACTCCATGAACTTCTGAAGTTTCTGGAGTATTGGGGAATTGAACATCAAGGAAGGAATTAGTGTATGGCAAATTATAAATTAGTAGCAACTGCTGCAATGGGATTAGAGTCGATTGTGGCACAAGAGGTAAAGGCTCTAGGCTATGAAACAACAGTCGAAAACGGTAAAGTGTATTTTGAAGGTGACGAAACGGCCATTGCCCGAACAAACTTATGGCTACGTGTAGCAGACCGAGTAAAAATTGTTGTAGGTCAGTTTCCGGCTAAATCTTTTGAACAGTTGTTTGAAAGTGTAAAAGCTCTACCTTGGGAAAAATACTTACCCGTTGATGCAGCTTTCCCAGTATCGGGGAAGTCTGTTAAATCCAAATTATTTAGTGTGCCAGATTGTCAGGCTATTACTAAAAAAGCAATTGTAGAGCGCATGAAACAGCATTATAAGCGTTTAGGATTTTTAGATGAATCCGGTGCAACCTATAAAATTGAAGTTTCAATTTTAAAAGATGTGGCTACACTTACTATTGATACATCGGGTGCGGGCTTGCATAAGCGTGGTTATCGTCAAGCGCAGGGCGAAGCACCATTAAAAGAAACATTAGCAGCGGCACTCGTACAAATTTCAAAGTGGAATCCGAGTCGACCGTTCGTCGATCCATTTTGTGGTTCTGGCACAATTGCATTAGAAGCAGCAATGCTTGGACAAAATATTGCACCGGGCTATAATCGTGAATTTATTTCAGAGAATTGGCCATGGATGAAGGCAAAAATTTGGGATGCCGTGCGAGATGAAGCGGATAGCTTAGCGAATTATGATCAGCCATTAGAAATTTTTGGGTCTGATATCGATCATCGCATGGTGAGTATTGCACAAGAAAATGCAATAGAAGCGGGCTTTGGTGATATGATTACGTTCAAGCAAATGCAAGCACGTGATTTTACAACACAGCTAACAGATGGTGTTATGATTGGTAATCCACCATACGGGGAGCGTATTGGTGACATTGAGGTCGTGGAGCAGGTAATTCATGATTTAGGAAAAGTCATGAAAAATCATCCGACATGGTCTGTGTACATGCTATCCTCAATGAAAAACTTTGAGGAACTGTACGGTCGTCAAACGACGAAGAAACGTAAATTATTCAATGGCTTTATTGAAACGAATTATTACCAGTTCTGGGGACAAAAGTCTAAAAGAGATTAACGAACGATAACGGAAGATAAGATTTTTTCTTATCTTCCGTTTCGTCGCGTATAATAGGACCAGATAGTTAGAGGGGGAACGTCAATTGCGTAAATCTTTACCGTTTGTATTAACGAAGGACCGCTCATTTTTTGAGTCATTAGGTGACTGGATGGGGGACGTCCTTTACGATGAATTACCTGAAAAGGGCTTTGAATGCCGTGATGAGCAAATTTTTATGGCTTATCAAATCGAGCAGGCCCTAAAAGAGAAAAACGTGCTTTTTGCAGAGGCAGGGGTAGGGACTGGTAAAACAATTGCCTATTTACTACCGGCTGTATCTTATGCACGCTATACTGGTAAACCAGCCCTTATCGCATGTGCTGATGAAACCTTAATTGACCAGCTAGTAAAAGAGGGCGGCGATATTTATAAGCTACAAAAAACGTTAGGACTTGAAATTGATGTCCGTCTAGCAAAGTCACGAGACCAATATTTATGCTTAAAGCGTTTTGAGGAAGCTGAAAAAGTGGAAACCGATGAATGGATCGATGATATTTCGTTTTCTATACCTGATGGAGTATATGCACAGGGCTCGATGATTGCCATACAACCTTATGGTGAGCGCAGCGATTATCCAACAGTCAGTGATGAAGATTGGCAAAAAGTAAATTACAACTCGATTATGCAATGTTCAGTATGTGACCTACGTAATCGATGTGGGCAAACATTACATCGTGCACATTATCGTAAATCAGCGGATCTCATTATTTGTTCACAAGATTTTTTGATGGAACATTTAGCTACAAAGGAGTCACGTGAACGTGAAGGGCAATTAGCTTTATTGCCAGAAGTATCAATGATGGTGCTAGACGAAGGTCATTTATTAGAATATGCTGCACAAAAAGCAATGACATATAAAGTACAGGCGACAACAATTGTTCAATTGTTAGAGCGTTTAATGGTAGATGGTGTGCGAGAACGTACATTATATGCGATGGAAAAATTACAAGATGATCATGAGCTATTTTTTGACCAGCTACGAGATGATCTAGTCGCTTCTGAAGAAGAGCGGAAACGTATTAATAAATCGCCAAATCTATTGAAATATGGGAAACAACTTATTCATGATGTGGAAACATTACTTGAGGAATTTGTTTTTGAATCTGAAATGTATATGATTCCAGAGTATGAATTAAATATGGCGGAGGAGTATTTAGAACAATACGAGGCTTCTTTACGTATTTTTACAGCACAGGGAGATGCAGTTGACTGGTTAGAGGAAACTGATGGGGAAGAAACGCTTGTCATTATGCCGCGTCTCATCACAGAAGTTTTAGCAGAAAAATTATTCTCTAAAAAACTTCCAATCATATTTTCTTCAGCAACTTTATCAGTGAATAAAGATTTTTCATATATTGCCTATAGTTTAGGAATTCGTGATTATCAATCGTTTTCAGTTCCATCTCCATTTGATTATGAAGAAGTTATGCGAATTTATTTACATGAGCTATCTCAAAAGGAAAAAACGGCGCGGGTTCAACAGCTATTACGCGACGGTGAAAAAACGTTAATTTTATTTAAATCAAAACAAGCAATGTTAGATTTCAAAGCAGAACTACCACTTATGGAACGAATGTATGTTGCGTTTGAAGGGGACCGTGAACTATCTGGAATTGTTCGTGATTTCCAAGAAGGCACTATGAAAACATTATGCTCCTATCATTTATGGGAAGGTCTAGATTTGCCGGAAGAGGCACTAACACGGGTTATTATTTTTGATTTACCTTTCCCTCCACACGATCCATTATTTGATGCGAAACGTACATTTGCAGAAAATCCATATGAAGAAGTGGAATTACCATTTATGCAACTTCGTTTACAGCAAGGAATGGGACGTTTAATTCGTACTTCAAACGACCGTGGAGATATTCATATTTTAATGAATGAAGAAGAAGCAAAGCAGCGTGAAACATTTAAAAATATTTTAGCTGTAACACCAGAAATAAAGTAAAAAAAAGCGAGTTTGCACTAGATGCATTCTCGCTTTTTTATATATTGAAATAATATTTTTATCGTGGGATAATGATGTGTTTGAAAAAAGTGTTGAATATTTCTCTTTTAGGCTATATAGTTCTTTGTAATGCAACGAAAATTAATAAAATAAATTATTTTTTATATTGAAAATAATTTTGCAAAAGGTTTATAATGATGAAAAGAAATTTTAAGAATAATCAAATTTAACATTTGCGTATTCTGTGATAGGGGGTTTGAGCCTGTCGAACATTCAATCGTTGTGTCGAAAATATACGAGCTTATCTGCAACAGATATAGAAAAGTTAAAAGAAATAGAAGCAACATTATCGTACTATGCTGAGTTGACAGATTGTTATATGTTCATAGATTGTTTGATGGAAAACTTACCGCATGCAATTGTTGTGGCAGAGGCATTCCCGAAAACAGAAAGAGGCTTATACGAAAAATCTGTAATTGGCAAATTTGTCTTTGAAAGCTTCGAACCGGCAGTATTTGCTGCTTTTAAAAATAAAGAAAAATCGTCAATGACTAGAGCAATAACACAAGAAGGTATAACGGTTGAACAAAACGTTGTCCCTCTTTTTAATGACCAACAACAGATTATGGCAGTATTAATCCAGGAAAAAAAGGTGGATATGCAAACAACACCTAAAGATGATTTGCAACATATGCCTTTTGCGTTAATTGAGCATATTGTAGAGCCAAATTCTCAACCGATTCCAGTAGTTTCTGATTTACTAGTGGAATCAATTATTCTCACAAATCATGAAAATAAAGTAATCTATAGCAATCCTGCAGGCTACCGATTTATATCGGAGCTATCAGGGCTGGAACGTTTTGATAACGTTGCATTGGATAAGATTTTACCTTTTTTACAAGAGGTCTATGATAAAGGCGATGATGTCTTTTTCTTAGAAATTACAATTGATCGTAAATCCTTTATTGTGAAGAAAATTCCTATTCGTGATCAAAACGATAAAGTGACACTCCTCATAATTCATGATCTTACAGAGCTTAAGCTAAAAGAAAATGAATTAATGATGAAAACATTCGCTATAAGGGAGATTCACCATAGAGTGAAAAATAATTTACAAACAGTTACAAGTTTATTGCGCTTGCAAATGCGAAATGACTTGTCGGCTTCCAGTGCGGATGCTTTTCAAGAGGCATTAAATCGAATATATAGTATTTCATCTGTTTATGAACTTATTTTAGAAAATGAGGATAACGCTGAAGAGAAAGTAGACGTTATCGCGTTGGCTAAAAAGATTGGACATAAAATGGTTGGGACATCCAATACAGCATCTGTTCAGTTAACCTTTCATGACGATAATGTACAGTTATTTTGTCATTCTAAAAAAGCTGTTTCGCTCGCGTTAATCATTTGTGAGCTTCTGCAAAATGCATTGAAATATGCTTTTATTGGTCGTGAGGAAGGTACAATCGATATTCAATTTCAACAGGATGCTTCCACTATTTCACTTTATATTTCTGACAACGGCGTTGGAATGCAAGAGGTGAAGGCATCATTTGGAATGGAGATTATTACAAGGCTTGTTGAATATGATTTAGCTGGCACATTTTCAATTATCCCTAGTGAACAAGGTACACATACTCAAATTCAGTTCCCTGTAAGTGAGGAGGTATTTATCCTAAATGACTAGGAAAGTTATGATTGTCGAAGATGAGTCGCTTATTGCAATTGATTTGAAGTTTATGCTAGAGGATAACGGCTACGAAGTGGTAGCACAAGCGAATAATGGAGAATCAGCAATTGAGTTGGCTTTTACACATAAGCCACAGTTAATCTTAATGGACATTAAAATGCCAAAGCTAGATGGTTTAAAGGCAAGTAAAATTATTGAACAGCAGCTCGGTATACCGGTGCTATTTATATCAGCTTATAGTGAAAAAGAATTGCTACTGTACATGAAGCAGGACAATATTTTAGGCTATGTTATGAAACCGTTTTCTGAGAGAAATGTCCTTCCAGCGTTGGAAGTGGCTTTTCACCAAATTGATAAGTTCAACCGTCTAAACGGGGAATTGCTGCATAAACAAACAGAATTAGAAAAGCGAAAAATAATCGAACGAGCAAAAGGTTTGCTTATGCAGTCAGAGAACCTAAGTGAGGAAGAAGCTTATAAAAAAATTCGCAGTGAGAGTATGCAGACTCAACAGGAAATGGTGCTTATTGCAAGGCGCATTATCAATACCTTACAAGTAAATAGTTAAAGCAAAGACGCTTTAAAGAGATTCCCTCTTTATTGCGTCTTTTTTTATTTTCACTCAGCTCCCACCTCTATAGGTGGTGAGATGAATGTGGTTGTGGTTCCTTTACAGTGGGTTTCCAACACTTGCTGCTTAAATATAAAGCCTCTGATGGATGTCATGGATTTTGAAAGGAATGAATTGTGCCTGCACAATTCAAAATCTAGACGCATTGTTTACCTATGCGAAAGCGAAGCGACAGCACAATCCAGCCAAGGCGAAATAGATATATAGATAAAAATAAAGGGGTGATGAGTAGGATGGCAATGGTAGGAACGGTTATCGTTTATATTATTATGACTTGTGCAGTTTTAGGGGCAATCGGAGCTATTCGTGATGCTGAATATGGGATCGGGAAAGAGTTTATGAATGGTATTCATACGGTTGGACATATTTTTGTACCTGCTGCAGGGATCATGGCTGCTATACCTTACTTAACGTGGTTTATAAGTCATTTTATTAGTCCGATTTTTGAATTAATTGGTGCTGATCCAGCTATTGCAGCAACGACAATTTTAGCTTCAGATATGGGAGGATACCAATTAGCAAATGCGTTAAAAGAGTCTTATGAAGGATGGGTCATGGCTCTAGTGGTCGGATTTATGTCTGGCGCAACAATTGTGTTCTCTATTCCTATGGGTCTTGCCATGTTAGATAAGCGTGATCATAAATATATGGCTTTAGGTATTATGGCGGGTGTTTTAACAATTCCGATTGGAGCATTTATTTCTTCCATCATGATTGTGACGTTTAATACAAATGTTCGGGAAGTGATTAGTACAACAGCAGAACCAACATATGTTTTTGCCATTTCAGTTTTACAAATATTAATTAATTTATTACCTTTATTTATTTTCGTAGTGTTAATTGCGTTAGGTCTTAAGCTAATTCCAAATGGCATGATCAAAGGCTTCATGATTTTTGGACGTGTGATGGATGCTGCTATCAAGCTTGTGCTAGTGTTCTCGATTGTAGAAATTTTCACAGGTATTTTTACAAAGATCTTTGGTGCATGGGGCTTTGATCCGATCATGGCAGATAAAGTCGATCAATTCCGGGCATTAGAAACTGCTGGGTATATCGGTATTATGCTAGCGGGTGCATTCCCTATGGTGTACTTAATTAGAAAATATGCATCGAAACCTCTTGAAGCAGTAGGTGACAAATTAGGCTTATCGTCAGTAGGAAGCGCAGGTATTTTAGCGACAATTGCTAATATTTTAGCCATGTTTACACTTGTTCGACATATGCCACCGAAAGATAAGGTCATTAACATTGCCTTTGGAGTTTGTTCAGCATTCCTTCTAGGAGATCATTTATCGTTTACAGCTAACTTCCAACCGACCATTATTTTACCAGTTATTGCAGGTAAGTTTTTAGCGGGTGTTATCGCAATTATTTTAGCCTATAAGCTATCTGTTCCGACAGCTCTAAGGCTAGAACAAGAGGATCGCAAGGCAGGCATTATTAAAGAAGGTGAATATCTAACAGATAAAAATCTTGAAAGAGGTGATGACGTGTGAGTGAAGAAAAGAAACGGTTTATTCAGGAGTTTGTGCCAGGTAAGCAACTAACATTGAGTCATCTAATAGCAAATCCTGATCCAGATATGTTTCAAAAGCTGGGCATTCAAGAAGCAGGTGCACTGGGCATCATGACATGTACACCGAGTGAGACAGTTATTATTGCAGGGGATTTAGCAACAAAGGCGGCCAATGTAAAACTAGGATTTTTAGATCGCTTTACTGGCAGTCTCGTTATTGTTGGTAGTGTTTCCGAGGTTGAAATGGCGATGTTAGAAATTAATCGTTTTCTATCAGAGATGCTAGGCTATACGCCATCAAAAATAACTAAGTCATAGGATGTGCCATATGAAAAATCGAGTAATGATCATAGGTGGTGTGCAAGCAGGTAAGTCGACACTGATGAATGCGTTATTGGGGAAAGATAGACAAGCCAATAAAACACAGGCGCTCGTTTATGATGACTGGATTGTTGATACACCTGGAGAATATATAGAAAATCCGATGTATTACAGAAACATTATGGCAACATCGCTTGAAGTGACACATGTGATTTATTTACAGGATGCCACGTCATCAAAGAGTGTTTTTCCTCCGCAATTTAGCTTAGGAATTCCCAAAATACAAATTGGTGTCATTACAAAAATTGATGCACCCCTTGCAGATGTGGAAAGAGCAACAGCTTTATTACAAAATGTCATGATGCATGGTCCTGTAGTGAAAACCTCTTCGTGGCAAAAGCTTGGTATTGAGTTCATTGCGCCACTTATTCAGCTCAATTCTGACGAAGAAATTCGTCAATTTGTGAAGGATCGTGATAGTCCTTATCTCATGTATTGCCATTAAGTGGCGAGAGGGGAGAGTAAGTTGAAGTCAGAAAAAATTTATAGTGCAGGCATTGATATTGGTACAAGTACAACAAAGATGGTTGTCAGTAGTTTTCTGTTGAAAAACGTTGCAGGTGTAACGCATGTGCCAAGAATAGAAATTATTGAAAAAAAGGTTTTGCATCAAAGTCCTATTATTAAAACACCGTTTATTAATAAAGAAATTATCGATATGGAAAAAATCGAACAATTTATTTTTCAGCAATATCAATTGGCCCAAATTGCACCAGCAGATATTTCAACAGGTGCCATTATCATTACAGGCGAATCAGCAACGAAGGAAAATGCTAGCGAAGTTGTTCATGCGATTGCAGATTCAGCTGGTCACTTTTTAGTTGCTACTGCCGGACCCGATTTGGAAGGTATCATTGCAGCAAAAGGCGCAGGTACCTTACAGCTATCTAAAAATACTGCCAAAATTATGGCGAACATTGATATTGGTGGTGGTACAGCAAACATTGCGGTAATGCAGTTTGGAGAAATAATGGGTACATGTACATTACATGTCGGTGGAAGACTTATAGAATTTCAGAATGGCATTGTCCAATCGATTTCACCACCCATTATGAAACTTATGGAGAAATGGTCAAAGCCATTAAAGGTTGGTGATTCAGCAGAAGATGTACGTGTCACCCAACTAATCCAAGAGATGGTGGATATAGTAGCGAAAACGTTAAGCGGACAATTAACAGACGAACAACATCCATTATTGCTAGGACATTTACCAAATTGGGATAAACCAGTTGAAGCAGTCGTTTTTTCAGGTGGAGTAGCTGCCTGTATTTATGAAAATGAATGTACAATTCGTCAGTATGATGATATCGGCGAAAAATTGGCAAAAAGTCTTTTACAGCATGAACAGCTACAATCCTTTTTATGGCTAAAACCAGAGGAAACAGCTCGGGCAACAGTGACTGGAGCGGGTACGCAAACGACTGAGATTAGTGGTGCAACGATTCAGGTAGATGCGGAAGTATTACCTTTAAAAAATGTGCCTGTTTTCGATTGCCATATGGATACGAACAGCAAAGAATTCGACTATGCGGTGAAAACAGCTATTGAACGAGCCGATGCTCTATTTTCTATACAGGAGAATCGCTCGCCGTTTGCACTCTATTTTAGTCAGTTACCCTATTTAAGCTTTCAGGATGTCCGAGTATTATGTGAAGCTATTTTGAAGCACTTAGCGACGAGAAGCTCCAAGGAAATACCAATTATCATAGTCATTCAATCAGATTATGCAAAAGTTATTGGGCAAACGATACAGGCAATCAATCGAACAGTTCCCATCATTTGCATCGATCAAATCAAAGTAGAAACAGGTGATTATATTGACATTGGGGAAGTACTACCGTCTGGTGTTGTCCCAGTCGTTGTAAAAACACTTGCTTTCCACTCAAAGTAAGGAGGATGAATGTGAATCTATCGGTGATATTTGGTGGAGAGAAATATAATTTTAATTCATTAAAGGATGTTATGGCCAAGGCTAATGAAGAAAAATCAGGGGATCAGCTAGCTGGAATTGCGGCTGAATCTGTACAGCAACGAATTGCGGCGAAAGCCGTTCTAAGTGAGCTATTAGTGAAGGATATAAGAGAAAATCCTTTAGTTCCCTCTGAAAATGATGAAGTATCACGCATTATTGAAGGTGATATCAATGAGCAAATTTATGGAGAAATTAAAAACTGGAGTATCGAACAACTAAGAGAATACATTTTATCCAATGAAACAGGCGATCGGGAATTAAAAAGATTAAGCAAGGGCATGAATTCAGAAATTATTGCGGCCGTTACAAAGCTGATGTCCAATCTAGATCTCGTCCATGCAGCCAATAAAGTGGAAATACTGTCAACTTGTAATATTACGATCGGACAAAAGGGCACACTTTCCTCAAGATTACAGCCGAATCATCCAACAGATAATATTGACGGTATTATTGCCTCATTAAAAGAAGGATTGTCCTATGGTATTGGCGATGCGGTCATAGGGATTAACCCAGTTGATGACTCAGTTGAAAGTGTGAAAAAAGTATTGCAAGCCACAAAGGAATTTATCAATGAGTGGTCGATTCCTACACAAAACTGTGTATTAGCACATATTACAACACAAATGAAGGCCATTAAACAAGGGGCACCAGCCGATATGATTTTCCAAAGTATTGCTGGAACGGAAATTGCTAATCGCTCGTTTGGTATTTCTGCTGACCTAATAAGAGAAGCAGAGGAGCTTGTGAAAAAGCAAGGAACAGGAACTGGCCCTAACTTATTCTATTTTGAAACTGGACAAGGTTCGGAGCTATCTGCTGAGGCACATATGGGTATTGACCAAGTAACACTTGAATCGCGCAATTACGGTTTTGCTAGACATTTTAATCCGTATATTGTGAACACGGTTGTTGGCTTTATTGGACCTGAGTATTTATACAATAACAAACAGGTTATACGTGCAGGACTAGAAGATCACTTTATGGGCAAAATGCACGGCATCCCAATGGGCGTTGATATTTGTTACACAAACCATATTAAGGCAGACCAAAATGATGTTGAAGATTTAAGTGTTTTACTAACAGCTGCTGGAGTCAACTTTATTATAGCTGCACCTATGGGCGATGATATCATGTTGAACTATCAATCGATGAGCTTCCACGATGTCGCAACATTACTTCAAACATTTGGTAAAAAACCAGCTCCTGAATATCTAGCGTGGTTAGAAAAAATGGGCATTTATGAAAATGGTCGTCTATCTGCAAGAGCTGGCGATTTATCTATATTTGAAAGGTAGGTGAGTCCATTGAATGAACAACTAGTATCGATGATTACACAACTCGTTATGGAAAAGATGGGTAATAATGCGGTGGACGAACCTTCTCATGACACGGCTGTGCCAACAGTAGACCAAAAGGAAATACTTATTAAGCTTCAAGGTTCGGAAGCTAATGGTAATTATGCTGATGAAGTAGCAAGTCCGAGCACAACAGAACGGTCAAATGAACCATTAATTAAGCTTTTTCAACCTGGATCAAGTAATCATGAACAATCATCTTACAGCACAAGTAATGATTACGCTTCAGCACCTATCACAGCCTTTAAATTTGAAGAGGATGAAGTGTCTGAAAGTGTTCAAGCTGCTAAAAAGCATACACCCGCAAGAATAGGTGTAGGGAGAGCTGGGACAAGACCAAAAACAAAAACTTGGCTAAAGTTCAGACTCGATCATGCAGCGGCAGTAGATGCAGTATATGGGGAAGTGACAGAAGGGCTACTACAAAAGCTTGATGTCTTTCAAGTAACAACAAGAGTGACAGATAAGGAAGAATACATTACTAGACCGGATTTAGGTCGTCGTTTATCAGATGAATCAAAGATACTTATTCAATCGAAGTGTGAAAAAAATCCAAAGGTACAAATCATTATGTCTAACGGATTAAGTGCAAGTGCGATTGAAGAAAATGTGCAAGATGTTTATTTAGCATTACAGCAAAGTCTTAGTAATTTAAATATTGAAATAGGAACTACTTTCTATATTGATAAAGGGCGTGTTGCTCTAATGGATGAAATTGGTGAGCTTTTACAAGCAGAAGTGATTGTTTATTTAATTGGTGAGCGTCCTGGACTTGTATCTGCTGAGTCAATGAGTGCCTATATATGCTATCAACCTAGAATTGGCACAGTAGAAGCTGATCGAATGGTCGTTTCGAACATTCATAAAGGTGGAATCCCGCCATTAGAGGCAGGTGCTTACTTAGGAACAGTCGTTCAAAAAATCTTGCATTACAAGGCAAGTGGAGTAGGTCTTGTGGCAAAAGAAGGTTAGGGGGCCAAATAATGAATCCTCAAAAAATTATGGCAGAAATTTTGGCAATGCAAATCATTCCAAGAGTGAATAGTGAATTAGCGGAGCAATTAGATTTAAAGCCATATCACAATAGCATTGGACTCGTAACGCTAACAATAGATGATGTTGGCTATGTAGCGTTGGACGAAGCTACGAAAAAAGCAGATGTTGACGTTGTTTATGCAAAAAGCTTTTATGCTGGAGCGGCACACGCATCTGGGCCATTATCTGGTGAGGTCATTGGCATCATTGCTGGTAGCTCGCCTGATGAAATTCGCAGTGGTTTCGATGCGATTCAGCAGAAAATTCAGTTTGATACGTATTTTGAAGCTATTCTTCAAAATGAAAACCACGCTCTTTTTGCACATACTGTAGCAAGCTGTGGTACGTATCTGGCAGAGCTAGCAAACGTTAAGGTTGGAACAGCCCTTGCCTATTTAATAGCACCGCCACTTGAGGCTGTCGTTGGTTTGGATGCTGCATTAAAGGCGGCAGATGTAGAGCTAAAGGTTTTCTTTGGTCCACCATCTGAAACCAATTTCGGTGGCGGTTTAGTAAGTGGTAGCCAATCTTCCTGCCAAGCTGCTGCAAATGCTTTTAGAGAAGCTATTGAAAATTTAGCGAGAAATCCAGTTGTTTAGAAAGGAGGGGCTTTATGGCCACATTAGATAAAGATTTAATAGCAATTCAAGAAATGAGAGACGCAGTGAGACATGCCAATATTGCACAGGCTGCTTACATGCAGTTTTCACAGCAGCAAGTAGATCAGATCGTCAAGGCTGTTGCAGATGCCGCATTTAAAGAGGCAGAACGTTTAGCAAATATGGCCGTTCAGGAAACGGGGATGGGCATACCTAATCATAAAAAAATGAAAAATGAGGTTGCCTCTAGAGATGTCTATGAAGATATTAAAGATTTAAAGACAGTTGGTGTCGTTGGTTTCGATCGAATGAAGAAAGTGACTGAGATTGCTAGTCCATTTGGAGTTATCGCGGGCATTGTTCCAACGACAAATCCAACATCAACAGCAATTTTTAAAACACTTATCTCATTGAAAACTAGAAATGGTCTTGTCCTAAGCCCGCACCCATATGCGGTTGAATGTACAAAGGAAGCTTTAGAGGTTTGTAGAGTAGCTGCCGAAAAAGCGGGAGCACCAGAAGGATTGCTACACTGTTTAACAATGTCCTCAATGGAAGCTACACAGCAATTAATGAAGCACCCCGATATTCACTTGATTTTAGCGACTGGTGGTGGTGCGTTAGTAAAAGCAGCCTATAGTTCTGGCAAACCTGCTTATGGTGTAGGACCAGGAAATGTTCCAGCTTACATTGAAAAGTCAGCGAATATATCCAAATCCGTTCGCCAGCTTGTACAAAGTAAATCTTTTGATAACGGCACAATTTGTGCTACAGAGCAATCGATTATTGTAGATAAAGTCATTGTCGAACAAGTTTTAACAGAGTTAAAGAAAAACAATGCTTATATTTTGAGTGATGAAGAGAAGGTGAAGATGGAGAAGTTGATTTCTCCAGTCCCTGGGAAAGTAAATCCTCAAATTGTAGGTAAGTCAGCAGCTTGCTTAGCAGATTCTATCGGTGTTACCGTGCCGGAAGATACAAAAGTACTTGTTGGTTTGGAAACGATGATTGGCAAAAACATTCCATTTTCACTGGAAAAATTGTCCCCGATATTTGCGTTATACACAGTAGAGGACAGTACAGAGGCAAAACGAGTGATGATTGATTTACTAAACATCGGTGGACGGGGACATACATGCTCGATTCATACAGAAAATGCAGCTTTAGCTGAGCAATTTTCAGTTGAATTACCAGTGTCCAGAATTGTAATCAATACATTGTCATCTATTGGCGCTGTTGGTGGAACTACAGGCTTAGCACCATCCTTCACATTAGGATGTGGCACGTTTGGTGGCAATATTACGTCCGATAACATTACAGCGAGACATTTATTGAATATTAAACGTATGGCTTATGGCATTAAAGATGTAGAGGTGCCAAAACCAGAATTTTTAACAAAACCGGTAGTAGAGAATATTAAGGCACAAGATCCATCCTTGGATACAGCCGTAGTTCAACAAATTGTTGACCAAGTATTAAAACAAATAACATTACAAAATAAATAATTTGGAGGAATGACAAATGAGTACAGCATTAGGAATGGTAGAAACAAAAGGATTAGTAGGAGCAATTGAAGCAGCGGATGCAATGGTGAAGGCTGCTAGCGTTAATTTAATAGGAAAAGTACATGTTGGTGGCGGTATTGTTACTGTATTAGTTCGTGGTGATGTAGGAGCGGTAAAAGCAGCTACTGACGCAGGTGCAGCAGCGGCACAACGTGTTGGAGAACTTCTATCTGTTCATGTAATCCCACGTCCACACCATGAAATAGAATTAATTTTACCAAAAGCAGAGGCTTAATTTTAACTCCAGCAAATAAAAGCGACGGAAAGAATCGCCGAAGTGACGGATAGAACAACCTAAATAGAAGGGCAGGATGCTACACATTGTGCCTCATCCTGCTCATTCATTTTCAATAGTAATAAAGATATAGAGGTGGCTAACTTGAATATAGCGACAAAAACATTTCCTGTGGCCATTTCAGCTCGTCATATACATGTCAGTGAAGAAGATTTACAGGCACTTTTTGGTCCAAATGCAACGCTAACGAAGGATTTTGATCTTTCGCAACCAGGACAGTTTGCAGCTAAAGAGCGTGTCTCCATAGAGGGACCAAAAGGTGTTCTTCACAATGTACGTGTATTAGGTCCTGTAAGAGCTGCAACACAGGTGGAAATTAGTCGAACAGATGCAATGAAACTTGGATTAACTCCTCCATTAAGGCAATCGGGAGATATCGAAAGTTCAGCGGGCATCAAATTAATCAATCAAGAACAAGAAATCATAATCAAGCAGGGAGTCATTATTGCACAGGCACATATTCATATGACAGAAGAAGATGCAATAGCATTGGACGTAAAAAATAATGAATTAGTATCTGTTGAAGTTGATAGTGAGCGACCTGTGACATTTCGTGGTGTTGTAGTTCGTGTATCAAACGATTTTAGTTTAGAAATGCATATCGATACAGATGAGGCGAATGCAGGCTTTATTGAACAGCAATCTCAAGGGAAAATTATTAGATCAATAACATAAGGAGGAGGTTTGATGCAGGAAAATTTAGTCCAAAAAATTGTCGAAGAAGTATTGCAGCAAGTTTTAAAAAATCAGCCTTCCTCTCAACATGACGGAAAAATCCCTATTGGTGTGTCAGCACGACATGTCCATCTTGCTCAAGCGGAAGTGGAGCAACTTTTTGGTGATAACTATCAATTAACACCTAAGTTTGAGCTTTCACAGCCAGGGCAGTTCGCCGCTGAGGAAACAGTTGTTATTGCTGGTCCAAAGGGCTCCATTGAGCGGGTACGCATTTTAGGCCCAGCTCGATCATTATCTCAAGTTGAAATTAGCTGGACAGACGCGATGAAATTAGGGATGAAGCCACCATTAAGAGTTTCAGGAGATATTAAAGGCTCTAGCCCCGTTACACTTATTGGTCCAAAGGGCAGTGTCGTGCTACATGAGGGACTCATTATTGCACAAGCACATATCCATATGTCACCGACTGACAGTGCGAGGTTCCAAGTAGCGGATGGACAATCAGTGCAAATTAAAATAGAAGGAATTAGACCGATTATTTTATCAAATGTAATCATTCGTGTTTCTGAGCGTTATCGATTGGAGATGCATATTGATACAGATGAAGCAAATGCAGGATTAATTCAACAAGGTGCACTTGCAGAAATTATCTATGCACAAGCTAATGAACAAATGAATGTCAAAGAACTTGCACCAGTTGTAAGTCAAGCTGACAAACCATCGATCTATCATTTTGATAAGAAGCTACTTTCACAGGTAGAAGTACTGGAAATTGAAGCACAGGAAATTGTTGTTCCTAAAAAAACAATTGTGACAGCATTGGCTTATGACAAAATACGAGAGTTGAATAAGAGGTTAACAATTCGCTCTGAGTAATTAGAAAAGTCCATTCAGGATAAAGAAGGTGAAGTTCATGCAAATCGGAAGAGTGATAGGCAGTGTGTGGGCAACACGTAAGGAAGAAGGGTTGAATGGCTTAAAATTATTAATTATTCAACCAATTGACTCCAATCAGCAGCCGATTCGCACGGAAATAGTGGCAGCTGACCGAATCGGGGCGGGAATTGGAGATGATGTGCTCATTACGAGTGGTGGATCATCACGATATATTATGAAAGAAAATCCATTGCCTATCGATGCAGTTGTTATAGGTATCATTGATTCTACGGAAGTTATGCGAGGTGAAGAAAATGGGTAGCGCTATTGGAATGATTGAGACAAAAGGATTAGTAGGCTCTTACGAAGCTGCTGATGCGATGATTAAGTCATCAGATGTAACCATCGTCAAGCAAGAGTTCGTTGATGGCGGGATTGTGACTGTCGTCGTGAAAGGTGATGTTGGTTCTGTCCAGGCAGCAGTAGAAGCTGGAAAAGCCGCTGCAATGCGCGTTGGAGAACTATTAGGCGCTCACGTAATTCCGCGGCCTGATGAAGATGTTTTTCAAATGATTAAAGGACCGGAAGCACCGAAGAAGAAGCAAGCATCAACACCATCAACGCGTACTAAAAAAACGACAGAAACAGCAGCTACTGAAAATCGAGGTGAGGCATAATGTCTTTTCGAAAAAGTAAAATTGCTGTGATCGGTGCTGGTCATACTGGCGCAACTTTAAGCTTATTTTTGGCACAAAAAGAGCTAGGAGATGTTGTGCTGTTAGATATTCCAGAAGCGGAGAATCCGACAAAAGGAAAGGCGCTGGATTTATTACAGACAGGACCAATCGAAAAGTTTAATGTTTCTATTAAAGGAACGAGTAATTATGAGGATATAGCTGGAGCAAGTATTGTCATTATTACAGCTGGTATTCCTCGTAAACCAGGCATGAGCCGGGATGATTTAGTGATGACGAATGCAAAAATTATTCAACAAGTTTCTAGACAAATAAAACATTACGCACCAAACAGTATTGTTCTTGTATTAAGTAACCCAGTAGATGCCATGACCTATGTTTGCCATAAGGAAACAGGTTTTCCGAAAAATCGTATCATTGGCCAATCAGGTGTGTTAGATACAGCACGTTTTAATGCATTTGTAGCACAAGAGCTGCAAATTGCACCAGAAGATGTGTCAGGATTCGTCTTAGGTGGACATGGCGACGAAATGGTCCCATTAATTCGATATTCCTATGCTGGAGGGATCCCATTAGAAAAACTGATCCCTCAGGACAGACTGCAGCAAATTGTAGAACGTACACGTAAAGGTGGCGGAGAAATTGTTGGTTTGTTAGGGAATGGCAGTGCTTATTATGCGCCAGCTGCTGCATGTGCTCAGATGGTTGAGATCATCATGAAAGATCAACGTAAAATAATTCCTTCTATAGCCCTTTTAGAAGGAGAGTACGGTTATCACGATTTATTTTTAGGTGTACCGACAATATTAGGTGGCAATGGCATTGAATCAGTCATTGAATTACACCTTACAAATGAAGAAAAAACGGCGCTCCATCAATCAGCAGAAGCCGTCAATCAAGTATTAACAATTTGTCAAAATGTTTAAAGACGCTTTGTAGCAATAAGATATATAGGATCCCCAACTATATATTTGTTGTTATAACCTTTCGCTCTTAAAAATGTTTGATTGGAAACCGAACATTTAACTTCTTTCAGCAGTATTCTCCCATCTCTATAATTGGTGAGATGAATGCGATTTTAAGTCACTTTCCAGTGAGTTTCCAAACATCCGCTGAAAGAAGTTAAAGCCTCCGGCGGATGTCACGGAAATCGGAAAGGAGTCCTTTGTGCAAGCACAAAGCCGATTCCGGACGCAATTATGCCGAGGCATAATTGATCTTGAAAGCTAGTCAAAATTCCCCAGAATTTATATAGAATAAGAAGCTCTCTTGATCGTGAAAACGATGAGGGGAGCTTCTTTAGTTTTCTCAGTTAAAATGTGATACTCCTATTTAAGATTTTATGATTGTGGGAGAAGCATCACAATATGCCTCACCCCAACTTTATAATTTATTTTGAAACATTAAAATTCCTTCCTTTTAAATATGGTAATAATGATAGTAACCCTAGGATAGCTAAACAAGCGCCAATCCACAGTGGTGATATATAGCCATATCCCTTACTAATACCTAGACCGCCTAGTGATGAACCAATAACAATACCAAGTGTAATAAAAGAACTATGAAGGGTATTGACCATCGTGCCATTATTAGCTGTTTTCATCACTCTCGCCACCATAGCTGGATTCATTGCAACACCAGTCAAGCCAATAAAAATAGTAGTAATAACTGCAATGTATTTATTTTCAGCTCCTACAGCAAATAAAGACAATGCTACGATTAAAATAATCAATCCACTCAAAAGTGTTTTCATTGTATATTTATCAGCAAACTTACCAATCACTATATTGCCAATTACTGTCGCAATACCATAGAGAGCGAGTAAATATGGAATACTTGCGCTTGAAAAGCCTGTGATATTTGTAAAGATAGGGGTGAAATAACTAAATGCTGCAAACGTGCCACCTATGATAAACATACTTGTTATGTACGCTGCCCAAAGATGAATATTCTTAAAGGGCATGAGCTCGTCTTTCCAGATTAATAGCATTTTGTTTGGCGATGAGGGTAGTAAAAATTGAATCATAATCCCGGAAACTAGTACGAGAATAGAAACAAACCCAAAACTAATACGCCAGCCAAAATTTTGCGAGATAATCGTTGTTATAGGTAAGCCTATGACTGTTGCAATCATTAAACCTGCAAGTACAATAGATGCAGCTTTTCCCCTTGAATTAGGAGGAACCAATGTTGCAGAAAAGGAAATGGCAATACCAAATGCTGAAGATGAAGCAATACCAGTAATAATACGTGAAACCATCATACTATCATAGCTCCAAGCAATAGCTCCAAGCGACTGGCCAAGTAAGAATACAAACATTAAAAATAATAAAGCTTGTTTACTGCGTAATCGTAGAAGAGTTGCAGTTAAAATAGGTCCTCCTACTACCATTGCTGCTGCATAAGCTGTAATTAAATACCCGATTGAAGATACAGAAACCTTAAATGCAAGAGCAAGTTCGTTCATCATACCTGCAACCATAAATTCTGATGTAGTCATACAAAAAACCGCTAAAGCTAGTAAATAAATGATCCGTGGCATAAAAACACTCCTAAATTTATTATTGTAACGTTCGGTACAAAAATGGTGCTAAAAAAGAGCGCACTAAGCGCCAAAAATTGATACTAATGTTCCGTTCATAATCTGCTCAGACAACATTCGATTTTGCATCGAAACATTAAGAACACGAAACCCGTAATAACTGCTTAAAAATAAACTAGCTAATTCCTCAGCTGTTTGCTTTTTTGAAATTTCGCCAGTTTGCAATCCTTCCTCCATTACTTTTTCAATAGCTTGTTTAAGAAGCTCGACATGCCGTGAGAAAATTTCTTGAACCATTTCGTCATTCTTAGCTCTTTCCACACTGGCATTGATTAATAAACAACCTTTTTGTTCAATATTCTCAAAGTCTTCTTTCAATGCCCATTCGAAAAAATTACTTAATCGTTCTTTCAATGTAATTGGAGCATTTAACAATTTCTGCTGTTCCTTAATTCCAAACTCATGATAGCGTTCTAATACTTGTTTATACAGTTCATGTTTACTACCAAAAGTATTGTATAAGCTTCCCTTCCCAAGTCCAGTATCACTACATAAATCTTGTGTAGAACACCCCTCATATCCTCTGATCCAAAAAGTTTTCATGGCGGCATCTACAATTGAGGAATAATCAAACTCTCGCGGTCTACCTCGTTTATTCAAATGGATCCTCCTCTCATTTGCATTAATAGAATATCTTTTTTGTACTAATCGGTCAATAAAGGTTTTAGGAAATAAAGTATAAGTCTTGATTGACTTTGTCCTTAGGGGAAGGTGTATAAATGAATTGTAGCAAGTAACAAATAAATGAGTGAGGTGGTTTTGTGCTATCAATAGGCGAATTCTCAAAAATATGTGGTGTCTCTACAAAAACACTTCGATATTACGATGAAATTGGAGTAATTAACCCAGATGAGATTAATGCTGAAAGCGGTTATAGGTATTATTCCATCGAACAACTAAAAAGGATGCTCTATATTAACCGTCTAAAATCCTATCATTTTTCTCTTGAAGAAATTAAAACGATGCTGGAATTAGAAGAGGATCAATCCGAAGAAATGCTTTTTTCAGCGCTAAACCAGAAGAGAAATGAAATTCAAGAGAAACTAAAGGCTTTTGAATATCTTGTAAAACAACTAAGTCATGATATTTCAAACTTAGAAAAGGGGGTACCAATCATGTCGTATCTTGACGATTTCGAAGTACAACTAGTAGAAACAAAGCCAATGAATATCCTTTATAAGCGACTGATAATGAGTAGTGATGACTATGCATCGGGATATGGTAATCATTTTAGCGAGCTATATGAAAAGATTGCGAAAGAGAAGCTCAGTTTACTTGGTCAGCCGATGACGATTTACCATAGCCCTGAATTTAATCCTGCTGGCAATGATACCGAGTTCGCCATTCCAATAGCTGAGTCTGTCAAAAGAACGAGAGATTTACCTGGTAGCCTCTGTGCTAAATCTGTTTTAAAGGGGGCTTATCCGGAATTGACCTCTGTCTATGCTAATTTGATGAAGTGGATTGAAAACGAGGGGTATGAACTGATATCGCCACCATATGAAATATATGTAACAGATCCAAATCAAGCCAATGCCCCTGAGGATTATGTTACTGAGGTATATTTTCCTGTAAAGAAAAAATGACAAAGCGAAAATTAGGAGGTTCCTATGCAAACAACAATAAATTGGCAAGCGGTAAAACCTGAAAGCATATATATGAACAATGAAAAACTTTTTAAGCTAGAACAGACGATAAAAAGTGAGTATCACAATATAAATGGCATTATTATCATTAAAGATGGTCATTTAGCATATGAAAAATATTTTAATGGCAAAGGTCCTGATGATTGTCACCATGTAGCATCTGTAACAAAAAGTGTACCTCTGCACTTATAGGCATCGCAATTGATAAAGGATATATTAATAGCGTTGAACAGAAGGTGTTAGATTTTTTTTCGGAGTATATTTCTGATGCCGCTGATCAGCAGAAACAACAGATTACTATACGACATCTTCTCACGATGACAGTACCATATCCATTTGAGGATTGGCATGAGCCGCTAGATAAGCTATGTCAACAACAGGATTGGATAAAATACACACTTGATATGATGGGTAAAGATGGGGAAATAGGGGCATTTAAATATTCCACAGCTGGAGCACATGTATTGTCAGCTATCCTTACTCAAAGTACAGGCAAAAGTGCACGAGCGTTCGCCAATGAACATTTGTTTACACCGCTTGGCATGAAAGAAATTCCGAACTACCAAATGAACGCTTATGGGTTTGATGATTTATTCGGGAAAAACGTCAAGGGATGGGTTCGTGATCCAAACGGTCATTCGACAGGTGGATGGGGACTAACATTTACTACTCGTGATATGGCGCGATTTGGCTACCTCTATTTAAACAATGGCATTTGGAATAATAATAGGGTTCTCTCCGAGACATGGATTCGTGAATCAACGGAGATGAACCAAAACAATTACGGTTATTTATGGTGGCTAAGACAAGAAGATGGACTTTCTACATATTCAGCAATAGGGGATGGTGGCAATATGATTTGTTGTATACCGAAATTGAATATGGTTGTGGCTATTAGTTCAGAGTTCATTATGAATCCAAGAGATAGATGGCCGTTAATAAAAGAGTATATAATCCCAGCGGTAATAAATAATCAATAATTTTATATATAAAGAAATGGGGATAAAAATTAAGGTTAAATTCCATTCCAACTAGGTTGGTGCACGCTTGCTTCAAGTTTATCCCCAACATACCTCCCAGCCTCGACCTCAATGTTTTTACATCTCCAACATTGGTGATTAACCCAAAGTAATCCAAAATACTTATACCAATCATATTAACCTCGTTGCTCAGGGTGAAATTTTGATCCCATCAAATTAGACAATAGGCTATAATAAATAGTCTATTGCATATTTTTGATGAAGTTTTCTCTATGAAGAAACGTATTGGAAGATTCCCTTTCTGAAGGTCGTTCTCACTACATCTTCAGTGTGAGGTTAAAATATACTTTTAAAATAAAGTGAGGGAAAGAAATGGGTAGTTACTTGGTCGTCTTTATTGTCATTGTACTTATAATGTTAAGAGAGAAACAAGTTAGACCAGCTCGATTGTGGGTCATACCAGTTTTGTTAATGGGTGTAATGTTTTCTACTATTTCTAGTATTAAATTAACGCCTTTAAGTATGATGATGTATATCAGTTGTTTAATAGTTGGATTGGGTATAGGAGTATGGAAAGGAAAACTAGAAAAAATTCGTATGAATCATACAAGAGGAGCCGTAACTACAAAAAGCTCTATTGCTGGTATTATTTTATTTTTCGGGATACTCCTTGTAAGGATACTGGTAGGTCATTGGAGTAGAGAGCATGCATGGATATCGTTAACAAATGCTCTTATGTTCATACCACTTGGTAGTATTTGTTCTCGCCGCTATATTATCTACTTGAGGTACAAACAACTTACGGGAGAATGAAGCAATATGGATATAGAAGGTTTTGAAATCAAAGACTAGTCAGTGTTTATTTTATCAATCATCTTTTTTAAGAGCTTAGACGGCTCCTAAATCGAAGCCAGCATTTTTAAAATTTTATGCTGCTTATTGTTGTGCCTGTAATAATAAATTCATGTGATCGATTACTAGTTTGCAGGCATTATCAATAAAAGTCATAAGATTGATCTGCACCCATTAGCGTTGCACTGCAGTAAAAAAATATAAGTTCAAAATAGCAGCATACTAATCCCCGTTTTGATTAAGTTATCTCCCGAACTCATTGTAGAAGATCCGATATTAGGATCAAATCCCCATACATCCTTTTTCGACGTAGCTTTATATTTTTGTAGAAGCAATATTTAGCTGTAGGAGTAGAATTATACTTAAAGTCCATAATATACAAAATTTTCGAAAATATGATAAACTAATAGCGTGAAAAGGAGGATGTTAGCATGACTGTACAACAATTTACTGACTATGTAAAAAAAATGCAGCACTATGGAGAAGCACTGAGTGTGATTTATTGGGATATGCGGACGGGTGCACCTAAGAAAGGGTTAGCTCAACGTTCAGAGGTAGTTGGAACATTATCTGCCTCCTTATTTGACATGCAAACTAGCGAAGAATTAGGGGAATTACTAACGGAGTTAGAGGGGCAAAAGGCAGATCTCGATTATGTTACGCTGCGTTTAGTAGAGAAAGTACGTAAAGATTACGATCAAAATAAAAAAATTCCAGCTGATGAATATAAGGAATTCGTCATTCTGCAATCTAAAGCAGAAACAGCATGGGAAGAAGCAAAAGCAACGAATAATTTTGCGTTATTCCTACCTTATTTAGAGAAAATTATAAGCTGCCAGAAGAAATTTATTCAATATTGGGGTATTAAAAACGGTTCTCCGTACAATACATTACTAGATTTATATGAACCGGATATGACGACTGATGTTTTAGATCAAGTTTTTGGTGAATTACGTGAAACAATTGTTTCTCTTGTACAAAAAATTGCAGATTCACCAAATAAACCAGATACAAGTATATTATTTAAGCATTTCCCTCGTGAATCTCAACGTGCATTATCATTAGAAATGTTAGCACAACTTGGCTATGATTTTGAGGCAGGTCGCTTAGACGAAAGTGTGCATCCATTTATGATTGGCTTAAATCATGGAGATAATCGAATTACAACGAAATATGATGAAAATGATTTCCGCTCAGCAATTTTTGGAACAATCCATGAGTGTGGGCATGCCATGTATGAACAAAATATCGATGCGAAGCTTGATGGTTTACCGTTAGCAACAGGGACATCTATGGGAATACATGAATCTCAATCTTTATTTTATGAAAATTTTGTTGGTAGAAACGAAAAGTTCTGGGAACATAACTACGAGCGACTGCAAAAATATTCACCTGCACAATTTGGTGATGTAGCACTAGCTGATTTCCTGCGAGCGATTAATATGGTGGAACCTTCGTTTATTCGTATTGAAGCAGATGAGTTAACATATCCACTACATATTATGATTCGCTATGAAATTGAACGTGATCTATTCAATGGCGATCTTCAAGCGAAGGATCTTCCGCAAGTATGGAATGATAAATACGAAGAATATTTAGGCATTCGTCCTGAAACAGATGCAAAAGGGGTACTACAAGATATGCACTGGTCCGGGGGCATGTTTGGCTATTTCCCATCTTATGCTTTAGGAATGATTTACGCTGCACAATGGAAGCATGCAATGGATAAAGATATTCCAAACTTTGATGAGCTGTTAGAAAAGGGAGAGCTTCTTCCAATTCGAGAGTGGTTAACAGACAAAGTCCATCAATATGGTGCGCTGAAGAAGCCGTTCGAATTGCTACAGGAGGCGACAGGGGAAGGCTTAAACGCTAAATATTTAGCAAACTATTTACAAGAAAAATATACGAAGCTGTATCAGCTTTAAATGACAAAGCGGTTTCTCTATAGTTGAGAAATCGCTTTTCATAATGCCGAAAAACAAAATGGTCAAGAAAATTATTATAAATGTTGTGGCGTTTTCGATGAGGGTGGTTCTAAACTACTCGCGTTCCTTAGGGAGGCGTCGCGCCACTCCCTCCGCTTAGATATGTTGCTGTCGCTACGCTTTCGCGTATAAAAAACATTTACTGAAATTTTGTTTTATCATTATAAATTAGAGTGGAGGCTGGGCGACTCCTTGGGCTATGTTTTATCTTTCTTTCGAAAATCAATTTCCTCATAATCCGCATTATCGACTTCAATTTCAAATGAACCGCTTCTCTCCAAAAGAAAATGCTGGATCCTATATGCGTATATAAACTTGATTAAAACTGATATAATACAAAATGGTTATTTAGACATCCCCTATCAAGATACATATAGATAGTTCAAAATAGTAGGGATTCACAAAAACGGAGGTATGAAAGTGGCAAAGAATACAAGTAAAATAGGTGTAGTAATCGCTGGGCTATTGTTAGCGATTTTAATGGCTGCAATGGATAATACAATTGTAGCAACGGCAATCAGTACAATTGTCGGAGATCTTGGTGGATATGACAAACTTGTCTGGGTGACATCAGCTTATATGATCGCGTCGGTTGCAGGTATGCCGATTTTCGGTAAATTATCCGATATGTATGGTCGTAAAAGATTCTTTATTTTCGGTTTAGTTGTATTTTTAATTGGTTCGGCGCTAGCCGGTACAGCAAACTCAATCGTTCAGCTTAGCATTTACCGTGCAATTCAAGGTATTGGCGGTGGTGCATTAATGCCAATTGCATTCACAATTATGTTTGATGTAGTGTCTCCAGATAAACGCGGTAAAATGGGTGGCTTATTCGGGGCAGTATTTGGTCTATCGAGTATCTTTGGTCCGCTTATTGGAGCCTATTTAACAGATTATGTCCATTGGTCTTGGATTTTCTATATTAATTTACCACTTGGGCTAATTGCTTTTGTGTTAGTCGCAAAATTTTACAAGGAATCAGTTGTACATGCCAAGCAAAAAATCGACTACTTTGGCGCAGCTACTTTAGTTAGTTCAATAGTTAGTTTAATGTTTGCTCTTGAGCTAGGCGGCAAAGAATATGCTTGGGATTCCGCAATGATTCTTGGATTATTCGCTCTATTTGCAGTGCTTTTTATTAGCTTTATCTTAATTGAACTACGTGTAGAAGAGCCTATTATTTCCTTTAAAATGTTCAAAAGTCGTCTCTATGCAACGAGTAATATCATTTCAATATTTGCTGGTGCTGCTTACATTACTGCTGCCATCTATATTCCAATTTTTGTTCAAGGCGTACTTGGAGGCTCGGCAACGAACTCAGGTCTTATTTTACTTCCGATGATGGTCGGTTCAGTTGTAACAGCATCTGGAGGTGGAGCTCTCCTCACGAAATTTAAGTATCGAACGATTATGTTACCGACTTTAACTCTATTCGTTGTTGGTATTACTTTGCTTACAACATTGACAACTGAAACGTCGCACTTTATGGTAACAATCTTTATGATACTTGTAGGTCTTGGCATTGGATCGTCTTTCTCTGTGTTGAGCAATGCCGTTATTCATGGTCTTAGTATGAGACAACGTGGCTCGGCTAACTCAACGCTAAACTTCAATCGAGAACTTGGAATGACATTAGGAATTACAGTGTTTGGGATAATCCAAAACCATATTTTCTCAAATAAGTTAACGTCCGCGTTTAGCGGTCAAGCACCTACTGGTATGGATTTAAGTGATCCGAGTGTAATCCTAACATCTGAAACTCGAAACGTCATTCCTGTAGAGGTTCTCAATAAAATGCAAGAAGCACTTACTATTTCAGTTGCTCATACTTTTGCTTGGGCGATAATCCCGGCTGCTATTGCGCTAATTATGGCATTTGCTATGGGTAGAGAGCAATTCGACCCTGCTTCTGAAATGGAAACGTACAATCACGAAGCATCACGTTAATATGAGCCTGTGTTTCACAAATTATCAAAATGCGCCCTCTCCTTAATTAGAACTGTTATAATACGAAACGTGTATTTTAAAACATTTAATATTCGAAATAGCTATAAAGATTGAGGTAGTCGTATGAAAAGGCAGTTGAGATTGCAGAATTTTTGCATACAAAAATAGAAAAAGAGAGCGCGTTAAAAAATATTTCAAAAAAATGGTCGGTGGGCAAAAAGTAAGCCATCATGCTAATTTTGCAGATACCTTTACTAAGAGGCAGGGACAAACCCCTCCTCTGATACCAAAAAGCCGGTGAAATTTTACGACATGTAAAATTTCACCGGCTTTATATTTTTCGTAATAAGCACTCGAACCGTTTATACGAAGTACTGGTTGTCCTGCCTATAATCCACGCATGGTGCTTAAACTGATATTATGCGCCTATACGCAAGCAGAAGAAAAAACGAACGCCATTTACGTCAACGCAATTGAAGTGGAACCAGTTTTTGGATTTTTGATGGCTAATTTGTGTTTCACTCGATTTTCTGTCCGAGGAAAGTTGAAAACGAAATAGGTCTTGCATAAATGGCTGTAAATTTGAGAAAATTCACGGTCATTCACTAAGAAGTGTAAGCTAAAATAGAGAAAAATCGAAAAAAGTGAAATTAAGCACACTCAATTTCACTTTTTTCGATATTAGAAGCTAGTTTTGTCCCTGCCTCTTTTTATTAAGATGTAAAACATTGTTACCAAAGCTTATAGCCTTTAGAGCCAGGAGGGGAATTAGAAATAATATCAATAATTGGAATAGTATAAGCAAATAAAATTAATGCTACTAAAATAACTAGCCATACTTTGAAATTCTCTAAGATAGCTGGTGTTGTACCACTGTTTTCATGTACTTCACCAACTGGGAATTCCTCTTCGCCTTTTGGTGCAAACCATGCTAATTTCGCCACAATATAAAGAATGATTAAGATAGCGATGAATAGGATAGTGCCACCAACAGCTTGAGCGATTTGATAAGGAATCCAATCATAAGCTTGTTGAGCTCCGCCATACTCAGAGTAATCAGATCGACGAGGTGCACCAATCAGACCAGCGATATGCATAGCGGAAGACATAATCGTCATACCAGTAGCCCATAAAATAGCGGCAAAATTACCAAGGTTATTTAAAGCTTTTGTCAGTGTGCGACCTGTTAAATATGGAATTAACCAAAATGCCGCCCCAAAATAAGTTAATACGGCTGTTGTTGCAATTGTTAAATGGAAATGTCCTGTAACCCAAATAGTATTATGGATTAATTGGTTCATTTGGTAAGAAGCATTGATGATACCGCCTGCGCCACCAGGAATAAATGCTACCATACCGATAAATGGCACGAAGAAACGAGCATCTTTCCATGGTAATTTTTTAAGCCAGCCAAAAAGCCCTTTCCCACCTAATTCACGACCGCGTAATTCAAACATTGCAAACATTGAAAAGGCAGTCATTAAGGATGGTACGATTACAGCAAATGTTAAAACAACTTGTATGAATTTCCATGTACTATCAATACCTGGTTCAGTTAATTGGTGATGGATCCCAACTGGTACAGAGAATATTAAGAACAGCATAAATGACAGTCTTGCTAAAGAATCAGAGAAAATTTTTCCGCCAATAACCTTCGGAATAATGACATACCAAACCATGTAAGCTGGTAATAACCAGAAATACACAAGAGCATGACCAAAATACCAGAATAATGTACGGGAAAGTGCTACATCAACACGTTCGATAAAGCCTAAGGACCATGGAAGTAACTGGAATAGTACAGAAACAGCTACACCTAGAGTTGCTACGAACCACATTAAATTATTGACAACAACCATAAATGAAAGTAATGGGCTTCGTTGTCCGCTACCTTTGTTTTCTTTACGCCACTGTGCATATCGCAAAATTTGACCTGCGCCGCCAACCCAAGAACCAACAACGACTAATGTAAGGCCTAAATAGAATATCCAGTGAGCTTTGAGTGGAGCATAGAACGTATATAAAACAGATGCTTCGTTCAGTAGAACCATTACTGCAGCTGCTGCTGTACCGATAGTCATTAACCAGAAGCCAATCCAGCCAAGGCGACGTTGACCATCTGAAAAAGTCCCTGACGTACGGCTGACACTGGCAATTTGGAAACCGAAAATAAAGAACGTTGTTAAAATAAGACCGAGTAAAATACCATGTACAGTTAAAACTTGATAGTAACCAATGCCTGCTGGTAAAGTAAATTGACCAGAACGAACGAAAACCTGTAATAAACCTGCTAGACCCCCTAATAATAATGCGATGAATGCCACATAAATATGTGCCATTGCTAGCTTCGCATCACGACGATCCACTTTTGTCAAATTATTATTGAGACTCATTTGGATCCACCACCTTTAGCATAGAGTGCATCATCGTATGTCCTGTACCACAGTATTCATTACATACGATTAAAAACTCTCCCACTTTATTTACTTCTGTCACATATTCAGAAATGTAACCAGGTTCAAGCATCATATTAATATTTGTACCTGCAACTTCAAAGCCGTGCATGACATCCGCACTTGTTGCGATAAATTTCACTTTAGCTCCTAGAGGAACTTCAATTTCTGGCGGATTGTAATTAAATGCTGATGCTAAAACAACCACTTCATAGTCCCAATCCTTACCTTCTACTTTGTGAACACCAGGATTATCGAAGGGGGGAAATTCATTTACTTTCTCATAATCAAGTGTTTTTTTACCATTGTTCGGATGTGAGCCTTGATGAAATGCACCGATGCCGAGAATGATAAGGAATGCTACTAAAGTAGTAACTCCAAACACAAGCCAATACTTTTCATATTTATGTAAGTGCATATGTCTCTGTCCTTTCTTAGTAGATTAAAAACGATTGATGAACAAATCGAAGCAGTACGCCCAAAGCAAGATAATAATGATTCCTACTCCAAATACCGCATAGAGTGAACCTTTTAAATTTTCATCTGACTTTTTTTTATTTGCCATTTTTGCTCCTCCTTCGCTTTTATTGTGTCTTTCATATTGCCATGATATATAAATAAATTTCTTTTTGATGTGAAAAAAATCACACATCTTGGCGAATTATGTGAAAGAAATGTGAAGAATTGAGGAGGGAATAAAAAAAAGCCACCTCAATAGTCATTGAGATGGCCGCGTTTGGGTTGGAAATGAAGTGATTTTTATTGAAATCTATTATATTTTTACTATTTGGATTTTAGAGTGAGCCTTATGGGGTATCCTCCGTTTATTAAAGAGAATGACAAAGCGTGATCATAAATGTTTATGTATGGGCATAGGATGTATCAGTTAAACTGTCCAATATTCTAGAACTCTATTCTTCTTCAATTGTTAAAAGAACTGTCAGTGAACCGACGCTTGGAATTGTTACAGGGAGTATAAAGGCCTTTTCAAAGCCGTATAATTTTGTGTTACCAACCATCACTGTTGGAGGAGTGATATCAATTTCTAAGCTTTCTTGTCCGACGGTAGTACATAGATTTCCTGCAATCATATTTCCAAATTCCCCTGTAAAGGATTCCAACATTTCTCCTTCGAGAGGCATACCAAACATCGTATTGCCGATGCCACTAAATGTTTCAGGAGAAGAATCAATGATTACTCGGCCCTTTAAATCTCCTATTAAACCAATTAAAACACCCATTTGCTGTTGTTGAAATGGTTCAGAAATAATATTCGGCGTTTTCACTTCTATATCCATAGGTAGAATCGACTTTAAAGCGTGAATTGTCCCGTTTAAAATAGTTTGAAAGTACTTCGAATTACTCATCATTACCGCATCCTTTTTCCGACTTTTCTACATCTTACCATGTAAAATAGGTAAGATGAAAGTATGTCTTGACGAATTAATGGGAAATTTATATTATATTAATGAGAATGATTTTCAAAATCAATAAATTGACGGTTTAGTCTTTTCAAATACAAATTTTTATATAAAAAGGAGCGGTCAGTGATGACATTCGTATTTATCGGAGCAGCAGTAGTTATTTATATTGGAGTAGGAAAACACGTCATGAATCAGGCGACTGCACATTTAAAGTAAGAGAATAATCAGTAAAGAGACAATTTTTATACAAAGAGCATGGTCCGAGCAATTTTGAGATCATGCTTTTTTTTATACGAAAATATTAATCTTTCATATTTCGTGGTAATAAAGGGAAAGAATAATTGTTTGTTTTTTCTGAAATATATTGAAAATGAGAATTGATTTTTTGTAGTATGGTTACGAGACGATGAAAATATGACATATAACTCAATACAATGTCATAACTGATGGATTCACTGCAAAATGATCACTTCGGCTGCTATAGTTCAAAAAATAAAAATGGATGGGCAATCAAGCAACGTCCTATAGAAATTTAGGTGAAGAAAACATGATGAAAATATTGTTAACAGGGTTTGTTCCATTTCTTGAGTATAAAATGAATCCAACAATGCAAATTGTAGAACATTTAAATGGGGAAATGATGGACGGCTATGAAATTGTAGGACGTATATTGTCTGTGGATTTTCAGCTATCCGCTCAGCAGCTGAAACAACATATCGCCGAGATAAAGCCACAAATCATTATTTCATTAGGATTAGCTGGAGGACGCTTTAAAATAACGCCAGAGCGAATTGCGATTAATGTTAAAGATGGTGAAGCAGATAATAATGGTTATACACCAGCAGATGAGAGTATTTATGATGGTGGTGAAGATGCCTATATAACGAATTTACCTATCAGAAATATGGTAAATCGCTTATGCAAAGAAGGGTATCCAGCGGAAATTTCAAATACGGCAGGTACCTATTTATGTAATAATATTATGTATGAAGGACTAGTTTACGCGAAGCAACATAAAGAGGTCCGTGCTGGATTTATTCATATTCCTGCGTCATTTGATTTGGCGATTCAGCATGGAAAAATACCGGGATGGAATATTGAAGATTTGATTACTTCCATTAAGCTTTGTATCGAGGAGACAATTCGTGCAACAAGTGATTGATTTTCCTCAAACGATGTGAAAATTTCCACGCAAACTCTATGTATACATGGAGATGGCCCACATGCACTGGATTATGTCAAAAAAATTTATGAGTTAAAGCGTCAAATGAAATAACTAAAAGTGGATGCCCTGAAATGTAAATCATCATTTTAGGCATCCATTTTTAGTTATATAAAGCTGATTCATCTATCAATGAAACAATTTATTGGAAAGTAGGTTTGAATGGATAACAACATACTCCAATTTATTTAGCTGTTTAAAGTGTAGTTACTAATTCTACAGCCTCAATAATAATTGGTGTTCCGGCGGGTAAAGTACCTGTAACAGTATGAAACGTTAAATCTGATGCAGAAACTGAATAGGAACCACCTTCCTGTAACACACCATTTATATATAAATTGTAGTAGCCGTTTGTGACGATTGGGAAAGTAGTTGCTGCAGAACCGCTATCATTTAAAAAGGTAGTAGCGGCAACTGTTGTACCATCTGTGATCGTTAATGGTGCAGCTAAAACATTGAAAAATCTAGTTGAAGTACCTGTAACATTTACATGAATATTAATAATAGAAAGTGCCACTTATTTTCACCCCCTTTCAGGTTGGATTCTTACTTTATAGAAAAACCTAATGATTCTATGATGATGGGAGTACCTCTATAAATTGTTGAATTATTTGAGCTCAAAGTTAACGAAGTTGGAGTTAAGGTATAAATTCCACCTTCCTGCATTACGGCATTAATATAAAGATTAACGTAGCCATTCGGATTAAAAATGATAAATTCACTTACTAGGTTCCCACTATCATCCCAAAATTGGCTAGCAGGTAGAGTTGCCCCATTCGTCAAATCAATATCTGATGTAACAATATAGAAATATCTATTTACTGTTGGAATGATATTTCCACTAGGTTCAACGACTGGGGGAGGGTCTACCGAAGGAATGGTACTAGCTTTTATACGAGGCCACATAAACCGATCTTCACACGCACATTCACATTCTTGCTCGATTTTTCGGTGATTCCTAAAGTTCACCATATTTTTATCACTCCATTTAATTATTGTTACCCCCCATGTATCTTTGTGGCTTTTATTTATCTCTATTGGTACGTCAATAGCACACCTAACCTTTTTAAAACTTAATTTTCCTTACCTTAAAATATGAAGAAAATTATTATTTGCATAGTTGCACATCCATTTTGAAATAGAATCATTCTCACCTATTAATAATGAGCCTAAATAATGCTTTATTTTTTTGGTTAAACAGGACGATATGGATGAATATGGCGTCTGAAACCCTTATATATATGCTTTTTTAAGTAAATTAGTGTTATACTTTGCTTGTCGAATAAGGTAGAATACTAATTATGAACAATTTATGTTCATTCAGAAAAACTCCCATCTCTGAAGATGGTGAGAGGAATGCTTATGTGGTTTCTTTCCAGACACCACTAAAATAGAGGAACTCAGTCTAAGAACGCCACGTCCTGTGGCAACGACTGAGTGACCAACATCGTGTTGCTGACGCTACGTTAGCACTGCGCTTTCGCACAGAAAACATTTGTTGGCCTAAAGCCTCCGGCGGATGTCATGGGTTTTATGGAGTGAATTGTGCTCACACAATTCAAAATCCGGACGCAATTACGCCAAGGCAAAATTGATTAATAATAAAGGGGTTACTGGTTTTATGAAAGATTTTGAACAACAGTTGGAGGCGCTATTAAAGCAAGCTTCGTTACAATACATAATTTATCAGCATAATGGTGATACAGAGCGTATGGATAAGACATCACTTTTTGCACGTAAAATACAGCAAAAAGAATATGTTATTGGCTTTGCAGGCCATTTCTCTGCTGGTAAATCGAGTATGATTAACGCCTTATCTGGTGAAGATTTACTTGCGGCAAGCCCTATTCCAACGAGTGCTAATATCGTAAAAGTCCGTCAATCAGAAGAAGACTTTGCGATTGTCTATATGCATAATGAAAAGCCTGTAAAATTCGAAGCAGGTTATGATTTTAAAACAGTTAAAGAGCTTAGTAAAAATGGGGATCTAGTGTCACAGATTGAAATTGGTCATAGTACATCGACATTACCACTAGGCGTCACTGTTATGGATACGCCAGGTGTTGACTCGACAGATGATGCACACCGCATGTCAACAGAGTCAGCTCTTCATATTGCTGATATCGTATTTTATACAATGGACTATAATCACGTGCAATCCGAATTGAATTTTCAATTTACAAAGCAATTAATGAAGTACAATCCAAACGTTTATTTAATCGTTAACATGATTGATAAGCATAATGAAAATGAATTAAGCTTCGAGGAATTTAAAGCAACAGTTCACAATTCCTTTGAGGCATGGGGTGTAGTACCAAAAGGCGTATTTTTCACTTCATTAAGAGAGCCTGAGCACCCTTATAACGATTTCCAGGTCGTAAAGAAAATCGTTATGGATAGTATGAATGATTGGCAGGATCAGCTTGTACAAACTGCATCAAATACACTGCGTTTATTACAAAGTGAGCATGACAATTATTTAACGGAAGAAAGACAAGATCGTTTAGATGTCGATGAAGATGTATTAAGTGCCGATGACTGGGCAAACCATAAAGATATTTTAGAGCAGTACAATAAGCTAAATCGTCAAGTTGAATTGTTCTCAGTTGAGGCATGGAATGAAACGTTCGAAGAGCAACGTAAAGAGCTACTTGCGAATGCAGCCATTATGCCAGCCGATTTACGTGATAAATTACGTCTGTATTTAGAGAGTCAGCAGGAGGGCTTCAAAGTAGGGGGCTTATTTACTGCTAAGAAAAAAACAGAGGAAGAGCGTAACCGCCGTAAAGAGGATGCCTTTAGTGCCTATCAAAATGTTGTGCACGCACAAATTACTGGACATTTAAAAGGGCTAATGAAAAAGGTATTAAAGGATGTTGGTGCATTAAATGAAGAACGTGCTACTGCTATTGATGCCTACGCCTTTGAATTACCATTCTCACTTATTGAGCAGCAAGTACAAGTTGGTGCTATATTAACTGGAGATGCCGTTCTAAACTTCGCAAACCGTGTGGCGGAGGCAACAAAACGCTACTTCATCAATGAAACAGATAATTGGAAGGATGCACAGGCAACAACTTTAGAAGCGGTGGCTACCGAAACAGCTGCTCCATCTAAATTAAAAATGGCTGGGATGCAAGAGAAAGTTGACGCCATTCAAGCAGTGCTTGAAATCGAGGGCTATCAGCAATATAGTGCAAGTATTATGCACCAGGCAAGCAATGAAATACGTAAGATAGCAAATCAACAGCTGACAAATTGGGATCATGCCTTTAAGCAAGATTTAGCAGATATTCGATTATTTGATGAATCGATGTTAAAACCAAAAGAGGAAGCGAACCTACAGGAAGAGGCACAGCAAGTAGTTAGTGCAACAAGTCTTCCTATTGAAGGTGTAGTGAAGCGTGCACTTCACACGGCAACGGCTGTAAAAGATGTGCAAGGTTTTGCGGAAGTAGCAACTTACTTAGAAAATAAAGTAGAACGATTACAGAAAAAGGATTTCACAATCGCACTTTTCGGTGCATTTAGTGCAGGGAAATCCTCGTTCTCTAATGCGTTAATGGGTGCCAAGGTTTTACCTGTATCACCAAACCCGACGACAGCGGCTATTAATAAAATTCGTCCTGTGACACCAGAACATCCGCATGAAACGGCAGATGTACTGTTAAAGACAGCTGATCAAATGTTAGAGGATATTCAAGCTTCATACGCAGCGATTGGTCTATCGGTTTCTTCTTTAGAAGAGGCGTTTAATCGTGCAGATGAGGGACTTGCGGTGCAACTATCAGACGAACGCTTAAATGTGCATAAATCATTTATTCGTGCATATAAAGAAGGATTCCCATCATTTAAGTCTGAGCTTGGAAAAGTATTACGTGTAAACCGTGAAGAGTTCGAAAAATTTGTTGCGCAGGAAAATAAATCATGCTTTGTCGATAATATTGATTTCTATTATGATAGCCCGTTAACACGTATGGGTGTGACACTTGTTGACACACCAGGAGCAGATTCTATTAATGCGCGTCATACAGGTGTGGCATTTGAATATATTCGTAATGCTGATGCAATCTTGTTTATTACTTATTATAATCATGCTTTTGCTAAAGCTGACCGTGAGTTTTTAATCCAGCTTGGTCGTGTGAAGGATGCCTTCGAACTTGATAAAATGTTCTTTATCGTCAATGCGATTGATTTAGCGACAACAGAAGAAGAACAGGAAGATGTAAAAGGCTATGTACGTTCAGAATTACAACGCTTTGGCATTCGCTTCCCTCGACTTTACGGTGTGTCAAGCTTAATGGCATTAAAGGAAAAAGTAGAAGGTGCTGATTTAACATCTGGTATGCCACCTTTCGAAGATGCTTTCCACACATTCTTAAATGATGAATTAAGTGCATTGGCTGTCCAGGCACTTGCAGAGGAAGTCGATAAAACGGAGCAACGTTTAGGTGACTTAATTACGCAAACAGAAGAGAACTTAAAGCGTAAGGATGAGCGTTTAGAGGAATTAACAACTCTTGAACAGCATGTGAAATCGAAGTTCAGTTCGCTTAATACAAGTATGGTAGAAAGTGAAACGAAGCAAGAGCTTGATGAATTACTGTATTATGTTCTTCAGCGTGTGTTTTATCGTTACCCAGAGTTCTTTAAGGAAGGCTACAATCCGTCAACATTTGCAGCAATGCCGGTTCAGCAAGCATTAGAGCATGCTTTAAAGGAAGTAATGCAAAGTTTACGATTCGACTTTACACAAGAAATGCGTGTAACAAACTTCCGTTTATCACAGTTTATTAGTAAGAAAATGCAACTGCGCTTTAAAGATGAAGTACGTGAGCTTAAAGAATTAAATCGCAGCTTCTCATTCTTAGCGTTTGAATCTTCTGAGCCAGATTTACTTGATTTTGAAGGACCATTTACAGATATCACTAAATATTCAGGTGTGAAATCGCATTTCCGCAATCAAAAGGCATTCTTTGAGAAGAATGAAAAAGTGAAGCTAAGTGAGGCGCTAGAGGTCTTAACAAAACCAGATGCGCAAAATTATTTAGATTCACAGAAAGTATCTCTCATGGCATGGGCGATTACCTATATTGCTGAGGAAGCGGAGAAATTACGTCTGCATATTTACCATCAGGCACTTGAACAAATTGCAACAGAAAGACTTGCACTTCAGGAAGAAAGTCGTTTAGCTTCTTGGAAAGCTATTTATGCTCAATTACAATACGCATGAGGTGATTCATTTGGGAAAAGTATTCAAATCAGTTGAGGAAATTCAGTTTGATGAAGTCCGTTTCATAGATGCTCGCTTTGATTTACAAAACAAAGAGGTGGGTAACAAAGTATTTGAAGAAGGCCATGCACCAGGAGCGATTCATATCGATCTAGAGCAGGATTTATCAGATATGGGGTCCAGCGATGGTCGCCATCCTATGCCAAATAAGGAAAAGCTATCGGCAGTATTTCAAGAATTGGGATTAAACTATGAAGATCAAATTGTCGTTTACGATCAAGGAGCTGCTCCATTTGCACCACGTGCTTGGTGGATGCTGACTTATGCGGGCTTTCCAAATGTAGTAATTTTGAATGGTGGTGCACCTGCACTTGAGGAAAAAATACCTTTCACAAAAGACATTATCAAATATCCACCGACTACGATTGAATTTGTTTGGCGAGATGAACTATATGCTCCGCGTGAAGCAGTGAAAGCTATTGTAGATGGAGAAGTTGGTGCAACGTTATTAGATGCACGTGCCGCAGCTCGCTACCGTGGTGAAATAGAGCCTCTTGATATGGTAGCTGGACATATTCCGACTGCGAAAAACTTTGACTGGGAGCAATTGAAGTCAGATGGTCATTTGCGAGCGAGTGATGCGTTACGTAGCAAGGTTGCTCGCGACGAACACGTTGTGGTGTACTGCGGCAGCGGTGTTACAGCATCACCATTGTATGCGGTGCTAGCAGATGAAGGCTACGAAAATATTCAACTGTATGTAGGTAGCTATAGTGACTGGATTACCCAATATGATGTTGAAAAAGGGACAAATGAATAAATGTTTCAAAAAGAAACGCTCACTTTGGTGGGCGTTTTTTTTGCTTTTATTGGAGTGGAAAGGGTAGCGCGTTTGAAGCGATGGAAAGTATGGTCAGAGTGACGGAAAGAAGAGTTGAAGTGACGGAAAGTATGGTCAGAGCGACGGAAAGAAGAGTTGAAGCGACGGATAGAAAGGCAAGAGCGACAGAAAGAAAGGTAAGAGTGACGGAAAGAAGAGCCAAGGTGACGGATAGAAATCAGAGCGACGGAAAAAAGAGTTGAAGCGACGGATAGAAAGGTAAGAGTGACGGAAAGAAGAGCCAAGGTGACGGAAAGAATCGTCAAAGCGACGGATAGAGAAGCCAAAGTCGTGGATAGCCCCGCCAAAGTCGTGGATAGAACCATCAAAGTCGTGGGTAGCCCCGCCCAAATCGTGGATAGAACCATCAAAGTCGTGGATAGCCCCGCCCAAATCGTGGATAGAACCGTCAAAATGATGGATAGCCCCGCCCAAATCGTGGATAGAACCGTCAAAATGATGGATAGCCCCGCCCAAATCGTGGATAGAACCATCAAAGTCGTGGATAGAACCATCAAAGTCGTGGATAGAACCATCAAAGTCGTGGATAGAACCATCAAAGTCGTGGATAGCCCCGCCAAAGTCGTGGATAGAACCATCAAAGCGTGGATAGCCCCGCCCAAATCGTGGATAGAACCATCAAAGTCGTGGATAGCCTCACCCAAATCGTGGATAGAACCATCAAAGTCGTGGATAGCCCCGCCAAAGTCGTGGATAGAACCATCAAAGCGTGGATAGCCCCGCCCAAATCGTGGATAGAACC
>NZ_JBNNUX010000005.1:0-16666 GCF_050280145.1 Lysinibacillus sp. NPDC093688 | reverse complement strand
GAACCATCAAAGTCGTGGATAGCCCCGCCCAAATCGTGGATAGAACCGTCAAAATGATGGATAGCCCCACCCAAATCGTGGAGAAAACAGCCAAAGCGACCAATTATGAAACAATATATGTGGATTGTACCCTCTACTACAGCAAGCTGGACTTTTCTAATGAATCTAGAATACGGTGCAATGATCTCTCTATTAATAGTAGGAGCTGTTTTAATAGCAATCATTTAATTTTCGATTATTTTAAATGCATCATTTGACAAAGGGTATTATAGCAACAATCCGAGTTATGATGTATTCATAAAATGACTGAGAATTCATTTTATGCTACACTTTTTTTACAAAGGGGGAGAAAGGATGTTTAAACGAGAGAAAAGTATAGAAATTCAACAAAATCGTGATGTGCAATGTGCTCACGGGAAAGTGGCAGTTCAGGGGATTGGCATGAGTGTTTATAGCTTTTTTGTGGATGGGTTATTAATTGATACAGGCTCATACTCACTTTCGCAGGAGTTCCAATCCTTTTTTAACGAATTACCGATGGAACAATTGGCGCTCACTCATTCTCACGAGGATCATTCAGGAAATGCAGCATGGATTCAGCAGTATAAGGAAGTACCTATTTATATTCACCGTGATTCGGTGAGCCTTTGTGCACAGGATGGGGCGTATCCTTTTTACCGACAGGCATTATGGGATGAGCGACCAGCGTTTATTGCACAACCGTTAGGCGATACATTACAAACGAAATCAGCTACTTGGGATGTTATTGAAACGCCAGGACATACGACCGATCATGTATCATTTTATAATCGAGAAACAGGCGCTATGTTTACAGGTGATTTGTATATACAGACGAAAACTAAGGTTGTCCTTGATGAAGAAAATATCGTACATACCTTAGCGTCTTTAAAGAAAATATTAAACTATGATTTCGAAGAAGTTTATTGCTGTCATGCGGGTTTTTTAGCGGATGGTAGAGCGAAAATACAAGAAAAAATTGCGTATTTAGAAGAAATGGAGAGCAGTATAAGGCAATTATTTGATATAGGTTATTCGGTAGAAGAAATGACAAAATCAATCTTTTCTCGTGACTACCCGATTACAAAAGTATCAGGAGAACAGTGGTCTTCCAAGCATATTATTACCGCTTTTATAAATCAATTTACGCAAGAGTCCTTAAAATAAGGGCTCTTTTGTTTCGTGATAATAAAGTCGTTTAAATCATAATATAATTGTTTTAAAAATAATAAAGTCGTTTAAAATTAAGGGAGGTCTGAAATTGTCCATCGAGAAAATCCTATCGATTGTGGCCGTATTGTTCTTTTTGAGTTATTTCATTTTTTTTCTCATACTTCACTTTAAGAAAACAGGCTATCATCCTATTCGACATGCTGTAAGTGATTACGGTGTAGGTGCTACAAAAAATTTATTTTTAATTTACGCTTGGTTAAGCAATTTAGGGGCATTATCACTTTCTATCGTGTTGTTGAATGTAAAAGATCGCTTCTCCATATCCGCGTCCATTCCGATTTTAATCATTCTAATGGTCATCTCACGTATCCTCATGTTATTCTTTCCAACTGACCTAGAAGGAGAAAAACTTACGGTTCGGGGAAAACTCCATTACTTATTTGCTATTCTTGCGTTCGCTTTTTCCTATATGGTCATTGATCGTGGAGGAAGTCATTTGAAATTATTGGAAGGCTTTAAAAATCTAGATCCATTTTTTTACATCATAACCATGATTTCTTCTATCTCGCTTGGGGCTGTTATTGTAACGATGTTCAAGCCGTTGCGATTTATCTTTGGGATTTGTGAGCGAGTGTTCTTGTTGTCAATCAACATTTGGTTTATTGTCGTAAGCATCTGGTTCGTTTACCTTCTATGATAAATGAATGTATTGGTAGAAGGTTTTTAACAATTAAACAAACGCGCGTGATTGTTGCATAATGATTGGGTTTTTAAACGACTTTATTGTTATTTCTAGGAGTTCTTATTCAGTAATTGTTCAAAGGATTAAAAAATCTTTACTTTTACACCGTCCACATTTACGGACGGTGTAATGCATTTTTCTACTTTAAGATTAAACATCTATATTATCATTACATATCTTTTTTTGCTTAAAAATCGACGAAAGTAGAAAGTGAAGTAAGAATACTTGAGGATGTATAATAAAAAACTTTGTGAAAAAATGTGGAGAAAATGTGACGAAACTAGGTGGAATAATGGATGCGCTTACATTAGTTTGTGAAAAATTTCTCATTTACATAAGAAAAATACTATGTGAAAAGTTGAACAGGTTAAATGCCGGTAATTGTACATTTATTGAGAGGCTAATGGATGTTAAGATTATATTAAAATAATTGATTGTGAAGTTAATAACTTGACGCAAAAGTTGTATGGGCGATTAAAAATGGCGCTATTTCGAAGAATAAATAAAATTGACAGAAAATTCGTTGACTTTACTTTCACAAAGTATTATGATTCTGAAATATATAATAATTCGAAAAGAAAAGGATGGGATTGAATGGACATTATGAAAAAGGCTTTAGAAATGCACGAGTATTATAGTGGGAAATTAGAGGTGATTTCTAAAGTACCTGTGCAAGATTCATATGATCTAAGTCTTGCGTATTCACCGGGGGTAGCTGCGCCTTGCATAGAAATTGAAAGAAATCCATCACTTGTTTACGACTATACAATGAAGGGGAATATGGTGGCGGTTGTTTCAGATGGTACTGCGGTATTAGGATTAGGAGATATCGGTCCGAAGGCGGCATTACCGGTTATGGAGGGAAAGGCCATTTTATTAAAGCGCTTTGCTAATGTTGATGCTTTTCCTATTTGCTTAGATACGAAGAGTACGGATGAAATCGTCAGCATTGTGAAGGCACTTGCTCCAACTTTTGGTGCTGTAAACTTAGAGGATATTTCAGCGCCAAGATGCTTTGAAATTGAAGATCGTCTGCGCCAAGAATGTGATATTCCTGTATTTCATGACGACCAGCATGGGACAGCGATTGTAGTAGGTGCAGGGATGATTAATGCCAATCGTATTGTGAAGAAAGATGTGGCAACGATGAAGGTTGTGATTAATGGTGCAGGTGCAGCGGGTATTGCTATTTTGCGTATACTTGTACAAATGGGCTATAAAAATATTTATATGTGCGATACAAAGGGACTCATCTATGAGGGTCGCGCTGAAGGTATGAATCCAATTAAAGAAACGGTTGCCCATTTAACAAATCCCGAAAAAATACATGGTACATTGGAGGATGCCATTAAAGGGGCTGATGTCTTTATCGGCGTATCGGTTGCCAATTTATTAACAGAAGCACATATCGCTTCAATGAATGAAGATCCGGTCGTGTTTGCACTAGCGAATCCAAATCCTGAAATTACGTATGAAAACGCCAAGGCATGGGGTGTGCGTATTATGGGGACAGGACGTTCAGATTATCCAAACCAAATTAACAATGTACTTGCTTTCCCTGGTATTTTCCGTGGGGCATTGGATGTCCGAGCAACAGATATTAATGAAGCGATGAAGATAGCCGCAGTGGAAGCGATAGCCGCTCTTGTAAGTGATGAGGAATTAACCGAGGAATATATTGTACCGAAATCATTAGATGAGCGGGTTGTTGAAATTGTTTCGCAAGCTGTAGGTGGTGCAGCTGTTGAGTCAGGTGTGTCGGAGCTATTCCAACAAAATACAGTGCTTTCAGTTTAATATTTACTTATACAGGTGAACCTAAAAAAGTCTCCCGCTCTCAAAGAGAGGGGAGCTTTTTTTACATCATTCCGATGAAAATGCCGAAAATTAAAAAGAGAACAATCATAAGAATAATGAATAGTATTACGAAAATAATGGTTGGAATTAATAGTGTTAAGAAGGCCATCCAATTTGGTATTTGATGTGCCTCTGCAACAATTCCTACTGTAATAACGACGGACCAAATAACAACCACAATGGTTAATAAAATTGCTAGCCAAAAAAACCAAGGGTAAGATCCGGTGTAATCAGAATTCATTAAAGACTCAGGTGATGTAAATAACCAAATTAAATAAAAAGGAATAAGTACTATAAATGGGATAGCAGTTAAACTTAGCCCTTTGAATAAGTCTGAGTACGTGCCTGTTCCTTTAAAAAGTTTACCGAACAGCCAAGTGATTAGTGCAGAAAAAGCCGTACCAATTATCCCTGAAATCGGTGCTGCAATAACACAAAAAATGACGATAAACCAAGGAGACCAGTCTGACAAAAATGTACTATCAATAAGGTCTGAAAGTGTAACACCTAGATAACCAATTGACATGAGAAGAATTGCAAAACCTATTGATTTTTCTTCTATCATGTAACGGGTTGTTTGCTTCGGATGTAACCAAATAGACAAAAATGGATTAACCTTTGGCCTTTCTTGTGATGTTTCATTATAGTTATCCATCAAATTACCTCCAAAATAATAGTAAAAATTTATGCGTATAATAAGTATACGGAATGACCCAATGAAATGTTTCAAAAAAAATCATCTTAGTAACAAAAAGAGCCGCAAGAAAGCGACTCTTTTGATTACTCGTATCTAGTCAGACATAGCAAATTGATAGAATGGATTTTTTATTCAGCTAACATAATTTTTTCAAGCTCTAATGGTTCTATGTATTGTTCGCCTTTGTAAGCGCGCATATTACCACCTGAAATTTCATCAATTAATAAAATTTCATTTGTTTGAGCATCTCGGCCAAATTCTAATTTAATATCGTAAAGGGTTAACCCTTTTTTGGCAAGTTCTGCAGCAACAAATTTAGCAATTTCAATTGTACGTTGTTTTAAAATTGCATATTCTTCGTGTGTTAATAGGTCTAACATTGCTAAAGCATCTTCAGAAATAGGAGGATCTAGTCGATCATCATCTTTGATGGTAACTTCTACGAAAGAATCTAAGTCTTGTCCCTCTTTCACGTAAGCACCATAGCGACGTAAGAAAGATCCTACGGCCTTGAAGCGGCAAATGACCTCTAAACCTTTACCGAAAACAGTTGCAGGTTTTACCGTCATAGTTGCATCGTTGAAGTTTGCATCAACATAGTGAGTAGGAACACCTTGTTCGTTTAGTTTTGAGTAGAAATAAGAAGTTAAGCGAAGACCAGCCAAACCAGCACCGTCGATTGTTAAACCAACCGTATTAGCACCTGGGTCGAATACGCCGTTTTCACCAGTTACATCATCTTTAAATTTTAATAAGTAATGACCATCTTCTAACTTGAACACATTTTTCGTTTTACCTGTATACAATAATTCCACAAAAAACCCTCCAATATGTTGTAGTACTTCATTATTATAACACGAATGTTTTAATTGTTTAATAGTAAAATTGTTCGTTTTATTATAATTTTTATGTGTGTTTTAACTCTTTTTTTATTAAAAAATAAGATGATAACGAATATTCGTTATCATCTTAAGGTGAATTGAAGTTGTTAATATACGCCTTCTGCTAGCATACCATCAGCAACTTTTACGAAGCCAGCGATGTTCGCGCCAACTACAAGGTTCCCAGGGTAACCATATTTTTCAGCAGCCGCTTTACTATCTGCGTAAATATTTTTCATAATTTCGTGTAATTTAGCATCTACTTTTTCAAATGACCAGAATACGCGACTAGAATCTTGCGCCATTTCAAGAGCAGATACAGCAACACCTCCGGCATTAGCCGCTTTTGCAGGACCGAATAATACGCCCGCATTTAAGAATTCGTTAATTGCTTCTAAATCTGATGGCATGTTTGCACCTTCACCAATAGCTTTTACGCCGTTTTCAATTAAAGTACGAGCCGAATCGCCATTAATTTCATTTTGAGTAGCACATGGAAGCGCGATGTCACAAGGGATCGTCCAGATACCCGTGCAGCCTTCAGTAAATGTAGCATTTGGACGATAGTTTAAGTAAGTGGAGATACGATCACCTTTTACTTCTTTAATTTCTTTAATTGCATCAAGGTCTAAACCTTCTGGATCGTAAATATAGCCTGAAGAGTCTGAGCAAGCAACAACTTTTGCACCATAGGCCTGTGCTTTTTCAATTGCATAAGTTGAAACGTTACCAGAGCCAGAAACTACAACTGTTTTACCCTCGAATGAATCGTTGGCATCTTTTAGCATTTCATTTACAAAATAAACAGTACCATACCCAGTTGCCTCTTTACGAGCTAAAGAGCCACCATAGCCAGGAATTTTACCAGTTAATACACCAGATTCGCTTGCTTTTGTTACACGCTTATATTGGCCCCATAAATAGCCGACTTCACGAGCACCAACACCGATATCACCTGCTGGAACATCGACATCTGGACCAATATGGCGGTATAATTCAGTCATGAATGCTTGACAGAAACGCATGATTTCTGAATCTGACTTACCTTTAGGATCGAAGTTTGAACCACCTTTACCACCACCGATTGGTTGGCCTGTTAAAGCATTTTTAAAGATTTGTTCAAAGCCTAAGAATTTGATAATTGATTCATTTACGGAAGGATGGAAGCGAAGACCGCCTTTGTATGGCCCCATTACGTTACTGTATTGCACACGGTAACCACGGTTTACTTGAACTTGATTGTTATCATCTTGCCAAGCAACACGGAAGGAAATAATTCGATCTGGCTCAACGATACGAGATAAGATATTGGCTTTTATATATTCAGGGTGTTGTGCAAATACAGGCACTAATGAAATGAAAACTTCCTCTGCTGCTTGTAAGAACTCCGCTTGATAGCTATTTTGTTTTTTTAGTTGCTCGAATACGCCATCAACGTATTCTTTTGCTAATTGTTCGTTGCTAACAGTTGTAGTTGTCATAGTAAAAAACCTCCAGATATTTGATATTTGTATCGTATATCTATTTTTCGCACTATTCAATAAAATACTTTTTTAAACAGTCTAAAGTTTGTGAAAAATTGAACAAGTGGAGTTAGGGAAATATTATATTGAAATAATAATGATGTGGTTGATCTATCTAATTATGAGAAAGGAATGATGCTTTATTGTGAAGGTTTTAATTGACGCTGATGCTTGTCCAGTCGTGGATTTGGCACTATCTATATCATCTGAGTTTGAGATTGAAACAATCTTGTTTTGCGATACATCCCACCGTGTTGAACGTGATAATGTAATAACAATTATTGTTCCTAAGGGTCCAGATTCGGTTGATTTTACGCTAGTGAATGCGCTTTCAAAGCATGATATTGTCATTACACAGGATTACGGATTAGCAGCTATGGTTTTGGCAAGGGGAGGATATCCAATCGATCAAAATGGACGAGAGATGTCCAATGAAAATATCGAACGTTTGCTCGATATGCGCCATGTAGGACAAAAAATTAGACGTGCTGGTGGACGTACGAGAGGACCAAAAAAACGAACACAAGAAAACAATATTTCGTTCGAATTGAAATTTCGACAAATTTGTGAACGAGCAATTTTAGCTCAAAAAAATGGAGGAATCTAAAGGTGAAAGATGAACTAAAACACGAACTATTTAATCGATTTCCGAGATTAGAAGAGCTAGCAAATCATGATACTGTGCTTTGGGAAAATACAAATCGAAAAAAAAGGGGGGAAACCAATCTTTTTTCAATGGAAGAGGTTGAGGAGGCAGAAGAAACACTTAAACGCTTTTCTTCCTATTTGACTGTAGCATTTCCTGAGCTTCTGGAAAATAAAGGACTTATTGAATCATCTATACAAGACATATCTTTGATAAAGAAAGCTCTTGAAAAGGAATTTGATGTTTTAATACCAGGTCAATTGATCTTAAAATGTGATCATACATTGCCAATTTCAGGCTCTATTAAAGCTCGTGGTGGTATTTTTGAAGTATTAAGGCATGCAGAGCGGCTTGCGATCGCTAGTGGCAAACTAACAAAAGAGGACAATTATGCGGTGTTGGCAACAAAGGATTTTCAATCATTCTTCCAGCAATACACAATTGCCGTAGGTTCGACAGGTAATCTAGGATTAAGTATCGGCATTATGGGCAAAAAACTCGGCTTTAATGTCGTTGTACATATGTCGAGTGATGCAAAAGAGTGGAAAAAAGCATTGCTGCGTGAAAAAGGTGCGACAGTTATTGAATATGAAGCTGATTATAGCGTTGCAGTAGAACAAGGGCGTCGAGAAGCTGAACAAGACCCTATGTGCCATTTTATTGATGATGAGAATTCGAAGGACTTATTTGCTGGCTATGCAGTGGTGGCGAAGCGTTTAAAAGCACAGTTTGAAAAGACGAATATTACTGTGGATGAAGCCCATCCATTGTTCGTGTATTTGCCGTGTGGTGTAGGTGGTGGACCAGGCGGTGTTGCATACGGCATACGTGAAATTTTTGGAGAACATGCCCATATCTTCTTCGCTGAGCCCGTAGCCTCCCCTTGTATGACAATTGGCTTAATGACAGGTTTACATGACGCCATCAGTGTAGAAGATATTGGTCTTGATAATAAAACGGAAGCAGACGGCCTTGCTGTAGGTCGTGCATCGAAATTTGTTGGCAAGGTGATGGAAACATATATTAGTGGCTGCTACACAGTAAAAGATGAGGAATTATTTAAATCACTAGCATTAGCTATGGAGGTAGAAGGATTATTTTTAGAACCATCTGCGCATGCAGGGATGTTTGGACCGATACAGTTAATGAAAAATGGACAAAGTTATTTAGAAAAGCATGATTTAGTTGATAAGATGGAGCAAGCTACCCATCTTGTATGGGCAACAGGTGGAAGAATGGTGCCGGTGGAAATGCGTGAGGAATACATGGCAAAGGTGAGGCAAGTAGCAAGAATTAATGATTAAGGTAGTTAGTTAATGAAAAAACGCAAGAATGCTATTTGGAATCAACATTCTTGCGTTTATTACTTTTAAAAATTTGATCGCAAATTTATTCAAAACATCACATCGTGTTTTATTTCAAATATTTATTCATTAGAAGGTGTGTAGTATTTTGCGCTTACAAATGTTGTAAAAAAGGCTTGGGGAAGTAAAACGGCAATTGCCAATCAAGAAACCCTTTGTTGATTTGTTGGTGATGTGTTAATCTATTCATCAGACAGATACGCTCCTTTGGTGGATGGTTGTGTGAGAGCTTTCATTTTAACTAAAAGAGTGGATTCTGTCTTTTTATTTTGTTTAATGGAAATTATTAGAAGTGTTTTTGCTCATTTAGAGTTATTTATATAAATAGTCCAACGCTTGATAATCTTGCTGATAGCGTCCACCGTCCGCTACTTCAGCGTGATATAGAGCTTTTAAAGCATAATTTTTTTGCAAATCCATTTCGGACATTAACTCTTTTAGGCGATCATGTAATTCACGGTTTTCTTTCACAAGTTGCTGCATTTGTGGTTTAAAATATTTCAAACTGTCTAACTACTCAATTTATAACGTGCTTAATAGTATAACACTTTTAGCTTTAGAAAATGCACTCATATTCATAATTCTGGCTGTAAAAGGTTATTCAGGCGATCATGCCGTGAAGTATTTACCTAAATTGCAATTTTACTTAGGTGTATCGTGCTCTTACACAGTCCGACTTTTTCAAATCAGTCAGTGGGGGAGAGAGCCTCATTTGAAGTTTAGGGCTATCCGATATTAAGAATAAAGAGCGCGTGTCATAGCATCTAAATAATTCTGACTAGCTCGTTGACTTACTTTCGCATCTGGCACAAAGACTTCAAAGCAATGGAAGCTACCAGGGTAGAGTTGGAATTCAACATCTACTCCTGCTTGGGCAAGACGTGTCACGTAATCAATGGTTTCATCTCGGAATAAATCGAGTTGACCTATACATGTATAAGTTGGAGGTAATCCTGCTAAGTTATCTGTTCTTGAAGGGACCGCATACGGAGATAGCTCATGGGTGTCCTTTTCCTCACCTAAGTACATACCCCAAGCGGTCAAATTATTAGTTCTACTCCATATTGCATGATCCTCGGTAATCTCGTAGCTGGAAGGTGTTTCATTTCGGTTATCAAGCATTGGATACAGTGGCATCTGGAATATAATTGAGGGTCCTCCTTTATCGCGAGCCATTAATGCTAGAGCTGCTGTTAGCCCTCCGCCACCACTTGCGCCTGCAATCGCTACCCGTTTGACATCGATGCCAAGGGATGGTGCCTCGTTTGTCATCCATACTAACCCTGCATAACAATCTTCTATAGCCGCCGGGTAAGGATGCTCAGGAGCAAGTCGATAATCAACCGAAACGACAACGCAATTAGCAGTCTGAACAAAGCGTTCACATAAAATATCATCCATATCAGGGTGTCCCATAACGAAACCACCGCCATGAATCCAAAGCATCGCTGGAAGTTGATTAATATTTCGTTCAACTGGTTCATAAATTTTAACCAACATCTCGTTTCCATCACCTCTGGGAATCATACGATTTGATGTGTGTACAAGTTCTGACTTCTCCGAAGGTGGGTTGGACAAGAGACTTCGACTCCACTCTAAATCTTTCTCCAACCGAAAGCCTGGAAATTGGGAGTAAGTCTGTCTTAATTCTGGCAAGACTCGGTTATTGATCGTCATATAAATTCCTCCTGTTAAATAATGATATCTTAAAGAAATGGGTGTCCTTCTAGTGCCATTTCCTTCTCCCATTTGGCAACTTCCTCACGTACAAGAGGAGCAACTTTTGTTCCGAGCAATTCTATAGCTTGCATAACTTGATCATGCGGCATCGTACTTAATGGTACGTACATCATAAAACGTGTAATCCCTACGTGTTTACGAAGATGTATGATTTTTTCAGCAACTGTATCCGGATCACCTACATATAAAGCCCCTTCCAAACTTCGTGCAGCATCATAGCTAGAGCGATCATAATATCGCCAACCCCGTTCTTTACCCAATTTATTCATGCCCGCCTTTGTTGATGGGAAAAACGTATTCGCTGCCCACTCAGTATTCGGGCCAACAAAACCTATTGAATGAGATCCCACCTGAAGTTTTGATAAATCATGCCCTGCTTGAGCAGCTGCCTTTTTATAGAGCTGTACGATAGGTGCAAACTGCATTGGATTGCCACCAATGATTGCTAGCATAAGTGGTAATCCTAAAAGTCCTGCACGGATGGCAGATTGTTGATTTCCTCCACTACCAACCCATATTGGTATGGAGTTTTGAATAGGTCTTGGATACACACCTAAATTATTGATTGCTGGTCGATGTCTACCTTCCCATACTACTTTTTCTGACTCTCGAATTTTGAGGAGTAAGTCCAAATGTTCCTCAAATAGTTCATCATAATCATTTAAATTGTAGCCAAACAAGGGGAAGGATTCGATAAAGGAACCACGACCTGCCATAATCTCAGCACGCCCATTTGATAGTCCGTCTAATGTGGAAAAATCCTGAAAGACACGTACAGGATCAGCTGAAGATAGAACTGTTACTGCACTTGTAAGCCGAATCTTTTTTGTTTGTGGAGCTGCAGCAGATAGTACCATTGCTGGAGAGGATGCAGCATAATCTTCTCGATGGTGCTCGCCAACACCAAACACATCCAGCCCCACTTGATCTGCAAGAATGATTTCTTCAACCACTTCACGCAAACGTTGTGCATGACTAATCACTTCACCGCTATGAACATCTGGTTTTGTTTCTACAAAAGAGGTAATTCCTATTTCCATTTGTTATCTCTCCTAATCAAATCTAATATTTTGTAAACCGTTTAGTCGTAACCCAAAAAATAAGAGCAAGTGCACTGATTAAAGCTCCGAGGAAACAAACCCCTTCCCAACCAAAGTGTGCATACATCTGTGTAGAAGCAATTGAGCCGCCAGCACTGCCGATGGAATAAAACATCATATATCCAGCAGTAAGTCGACTCCGTGCCTCTGTACGTAATGGAAGAATCATCGTCTGATTAGTTACATGTACTGCCTGTACGGCCAAATCAAGCAACACAATACCTACAATTAATGCCAATAACGACAGTTCTAGATAGTTGATAAACAACCATGAAATGAGTAATAGAACTAAAGCAATACCTGTTGTTCTTTGTCCGTAACCTCGATCGGCCAGTTTCCCGGCCTGTGCTGCAGCTAGTGCACCAGCTACTCCAACGAGACCAAATGCGCCAATTACACTATGTGAAAGAGCTAATGGTGGCGCACTAAGTGGCAGAACAAGTGAAGTCCACAAAATACTGAAATCAGCAAAAATTAGCATGGCTAGAACTGAGCGGATGCGTAATGTTCTTTCTTGTATAAACAGAGTGAACACGGATTTAATTAGCTGATGATAGGGGAGTGATTTTACTTCACGCTCCACCTTTGGTAACACCTTCAGAAACATACAAACCATTACAAGCATGAGGGCGGCAGAGACTAGATAGACGGAACGCCATCCTGCAAGGTCTGTTAATAGACCAGCGAAGGTTCGAGCAAGCAGAATGCCGATGACGATCCCGCTTGTAACAATACCAACAACACGTCCACGTTCTGTAGGGGAAGCCATAGTTGCTGCAAACGCCACAAGTGTCTGCGTCACAACTGCAAGTAGACCTACTAAGGCCATACCTGTAAAAAGCACCACGCTAAAAGAAGCAGTACTAACTATAAACAAAGCCGTTATGGATAATAGCATCTGTCCGATAATCAAGCGTCGTTGGTTTAGTAAATCTCCAAGAGGCACCAGAAGTAATAAGCCCAACCCATAAAAGATCTGCGTGATGGTAATTACAACACCTATTGTCGAGTGATCAATATTAAATTCATTAGACAATTGATCAAGCAACGGCTGTGCGAAATAAATATTGGCGACAGACATTCCACAGGCTGTTGCGAATAATAAAGTTACAGTTCTAGACATAGAAGGTTGTAGATTCATCACAGATGCATCCACTTCTTGCCTCAGATCATTGTCCACACCATATCCTCCGTTCGTTATTGGATTTTAATTATAACATACCGTTCGGTACAATATAATTATTGGTAAATATATCTTAGTATTGTTTATAATGTCAAGGGTTTATTTGAAATTATTTTACTCCGCATTTACCTAATACAATGGAAATTGACAATAAAAGCAGCTGATTATACAATGTTTACATACTGCTTGGTATTTAAAATTTTAAAGTGACGAACTCAATAACTCTTAAACAATGGAGGTGGATTTTTTATGGCAAGAACCCGTGAATTTGATGAGGAAAAAGTTTTAGAGGCTGCCATGCAGTTATTTTGGGAGAAGGGCTATGAAGCTACTTCTTTAAGTGATCTCACTGCTAGAATGGGGATTCAACGTCCGAGTATTTATTCAACCTTTGGTGATAAGAAGGAACTATTCGAAGCAGCACTTCGTAGATATACGACATCTCGTGCAGCTGATATACGAGCTAGACTTCAAGGTCATACCTCTGTAAAACAGGCATTTGCTATTTTTTTTGAAGAAGTGATTGCTGCTGAATATACGAAAGATCTTAGTAATGGCTGTTTTTGCATCAATACAATGGTTGAACTAGCTCCTCATGATGAGAGATTTGAAATCTTAACGAGAGAACATCAACTTTATCTAGCCGTCATTTTTCAGGAGACAATTGAACGAGGAATCCAATCGGGTGAGTTAGAGGAAGAAACGGATGCAAAGTCTTTAGCACAGGCTCTAATTGTGGCGTTAATTGGATTAACGGTCATGATGAAATCTCAACCACAAAAATCATTTATTGACAATGCAATCGCAACAACTCTCACATTACTTTAATAAATTTTGTAAACTATTAACATCTTTCGAAAAAAGTGAAATCGACGACGCGATTTCACTTTTTTTACTTCTTCTCGTGACTATTTATGTCCCAGCCTCAATATAAAAAGCCATATTGAAAAGTTTGTTTCGGACCCATTGAAACTAAAGGGATTAAAAGGATTAAATTTATGAAATTAACTCAAATAAATAATCAAACCTCCAAATCCATGCATAGATTTGGAGGTTTAAAACTTTATCCCACATTAACTAGCAGTAAAATGTAGGATAACTACTCATATAAGCAAGATTGGTTAAGACAAATCATCGGTGGAGATGAAGAAGATCTCGCTGATTAAAGTTTCACTTTATCGTGGCATTGTTTTCGCGGAGCGGTTAAAAATACTTCTTGTGCTGCCCGTACACCTGCACCTAGCTCAAAGTCATATTCAAAGTCTTGAAGTGCGGCTTCCATTAAAGAAATAGCCTGTAAAATATCACTTGGGAAACAATAGCCCATATGACCGAATCTAAAAATTTTACCCTGCAAATGACCAAGTCCTCCAGCGAAATCTAAATGATATTGCTGTTTTAAATGTGACAAGAAGTCACCGAGTGCAATCCCTTTTGGTGCCATTATCGCTGTAATGGTAGGTGAAGCATGCTCATCAGTAGTGAGAAGGTCAATATTAAGGGCGTTCATGGCATGACGAACCATGTTTTTCATTAGTTCATGACGGGCAATTGTATGTTCAATGCCTCCTTCTTCCTCTATAAGCTTACATACTTCATGGAGTCCATATATAAGTGTGACAGTTGGCGTGTTTGGCGTCATCCCTTTTTCTGCCCAGCTACGATAGCTTAATAAGTTTAAATAATAGGACGGTGTATTATTTTCTTCAATAACGTTCCAAGCTCTATCACTAACGCAGACAAGAGAAAGTCCTGGAGGTAGCATCATAGCTTTTTGAGAACCAGTAACAAGAATATCGATTCCCCAAGCATCCATTTCAGCGGGAGCTCCACCAATGCAACTTACACCATCGACAATACATAATGCATCCGTTTCTTCACGAACAACTTGTGCTAATTCAGCAATTGGGTTTATGATACCAGTCGAAGTTTCATTGTATGTGACAAAAACAGCTTTAATATCCTTCAACGGCTGCAAGAATTCTCGTAGCTCATTAGCTGTGCAAGCTTGTCCCCAATCTTTTTCAAGCTTATGTACATGAAAGCCATATTTCTCACAAATCGAAACGAAATAGTCTCCGAACGCTCCAACAGTGATCACAACAACATTTTCACCAGCAGAAACGGTGTTAACCGCTGCAGCTTCTAAAGCTGCCGTACCACCTGATGGAAGGAGTAAAATATCCTGCTTTGTCCCAAAAACAGGTTTCACTAATTCAATTGTTTCACGGTAAAGCTCTACAAATTCATTGCTTCGATGACTAATAATATCGCGATTCATCGCAAGCTGAACCTTTTTCGGAATTGGCGTAGGTCCTGGATGTCTTAAAATATTTTCATACACAATCATCAAACCCCTTTGTAATTAAAAATTAGAAATTCTAAATTTTCTAACTATAATATAGCATATTTTTTCTGTTATCTAACTTCTTTTTCAAAATTTGATAGGTTAACGTAAGAGAGTAGAAAAATACAACGAATAGTTTCCAATATATGAATATGGTAAGATTTTTAAATAAAGGGGGCTCTGAGTTATGGAATCAATAGTAAATTATCTATTTATCTATTTTTTATTGGAGTCAAATACGGTTTTTGTCTATCGAATTAAAACACATAATTATCTGAACGCATCGGATTTGATGGATTATAGTGAATGGGAGGTATATGAAATACAGCATCATTCCCAATTTAAAACATTCAACCATGAAGAAAGTGAATCAATTGAGGGTTGGGGATTCTATTTAGAGCACGATGAAATATGCAACTTAGTAAAAATTATCAATGATTGTATTCAAAAACACCGTTTTGTCGACCAACGATTAACAACGCAGGCAGTTCATATTGTAAGCTCTGAATCTGCTGCTGGTTCAGTGAGAGTAGCGCTTGCACCACCTAAACATGTGATTGGATTCCCTGATTGCTTCTCAATTGGACCATTGTGGAAGTTAGAGGAGAAAAGAGGTCAAGCCTTCCGAAATGATTGGTTATTTGAAAATATTAACGATGGACAGGAAGATGTTTATCAAAATAAGTTTACAAATACTTTGCGCGAAATAGAAGATATCTCAAATCATGTTCCAATCTATATTTGGTATGGTAATAATGCCGATGAACAATGTGGGCTTCGTTTTTTCCTCTATTTGTTGCGAGATAAATCAAATGAGATTTTTCTTATTAATACAACAGAACATGGTAAGACTAATTGTACGACAAGTCATCTTAGTTCACAGCAATTGGCGCAGCTTTTTTTGAACATAAAAGAAAAAAAGCCATTAACTATCCAGGACCGTTTTATTTTCCAAAATGAGTGGGAAACTTTATCACAAACTAACGATGTTCTGCGCATATGGATTAATAATGAAATAAAAGAGGTACCAGAAAAATATTTTGACCCACTTATTATAGATACGATAGAAAGGCTACATAATGAACAAGCAACAAAAGATTTTATAAAGACCGGAACAGTGATTGCGGAACTCTTACCTTTAATGGACGGGTTTCCAAGTGTCTTCTTTTTAGAATGTAGAATAAGATTATTAGTCTTTAGTGGGGTGCTTGTATTAAAAGGTATTCCTAAGTCCATGAGACACTATAGTGTAAAATTACGTGAATAAGAAAGAAAACCTCTTTACCCTTTAAAAGGCGTATGAAGTGACCCCTAAAAGTTAGACACGGTTATTTCATTAGGCAGCTTGGGTAAAATGAGTTCGGTATTGCACCGGACTCATTTTTAATTTTGCCT